>JAZOWG010000108.1:0-6719 GCA_045659105.1 Acutalibacteraceae bacterium | reverse complement strand
CGGATGATTGCGCTCCAGCCCTCATAACGGCTGTCGTCCTTAACGCCGACGCTCTTCATATCGGGTACGACCACGAAATACTGCCATACCTTTTCAGCAAGGCCGTTCAGGTCGAATTCCTCACGAAGGATAGCATCTGCTTCTCTGAGAGCGTGAAGACGGTCTCTTGTTATGGCACCGAGGCAACGAACGCCGAGACCGGGGCCGGGGAAGGGCTGACGGTAAACCATAGCGTGGGGAAGACCGAGAGCTTCGCCTACAACTCTTACCTCATCCTTGAAGAGAAGCTTGATGGGCTCAACAAGCTGCATTTCCATATCCTCGGGAAGACCGCCTACGTTATGATGTGATTTAACTGCCTTTTTGCCTTCTGCCTGCTTGATGCTTTCGAGAATGTCGGGATAAATTGTGCCCTGAGCAAGGAAGGAGATGCCGTCAAGCTTTGCAGCCTCTTCATCAAAAACATTGATAAATTCAGCACCGATGATTTTACGCTTGCTTTCGGGGTCGGAAATACCTTCAAGAAGACCGAGGAAGCGGTCTGTTGCATCAACGTAAACAAGGTTTGCATCAAGTCCGTTTCTGAAAACCTCGATAACATTCTCGCTTTCGCCCTTACGCATAAGGCCGTGGTTAACGTGAACGCATACCAGCTGCTTGCCGATAGCCTTTATAAGAAGTGCCGCAACAACGGATGAATCTACGCCGCCTGAAAGTGCGAGAAGAACCTTTTTGTCACCGACCTGCTCTCTTACTGCCTTAACCTGCTCTTCTATAAAAGCGTCTGCGAGCTCTTTGGTGGTGATACGAGCCATTGTTTCGGGTCTTTTGTTTGAATCCATAAATAAAATCCTCCTTATATTTAAGTTAATATCCGAAAAACGGGTAACAAGCGTGTCACCCGTTTACAGTTTGATTAGTTTGTATAGTTGTCGAAATATCCCTGAATGAGAACGACGGGAGTGCCCTTGTCGCCGGATCCGCTTGTAAGGTCGCAGAGTGAGCCTATAAGGTCTGTGAGCTGACGGGGAGTTGTGCCCTGAGAAGCCATATTGCCTACAAGGTTGTCGCCCTTTGCCTTGATTGAAGCGGAAATTGCAGCCTTGAGCTCTTCACCGGAAAGATCCTTGAAGTCGTTGTCTGCAAGATATTTGAGCTTGAGTTCGTTGGGAGTGCCGATAAGCCCGTCTGTGAAGGCAGGGGATACAACGGGGTCTGCAAGCTCCCAGATTTTACCCTGAGGATCCTTGAAGGCACCGTCACCGTAAACCATAACCTCAACGTGCTTGCCGGTTGCTTCTAAAATTCTCTTCTGGATGTCAAGTACGAGGGGCTTGCACTCTCTGGGGAAGAGCTTGATAGTGTCCTCAGTTGACTTGTTGGAGCCGAGAAGACCGTACTTTTCGTTGCAGCCGCCCTTTTTGCCGGGGGTGGTCATTATATCGTCAAGACCGCATACAGCCTTAGCACCTGCAGCCTTGAGGATTCTCTTGGTGCGTGCTCTTGTGTGAATGTCGCAGGTGAGAACGCAGTCAGCGTAATCAAGAATAGCCTTTGCCTGATTTGCGAAGATGATTTCAATCTCTGCGCCTGCTTCTTTAACGATTGATGCGTAGTAATCAACGTAATCAACACCTGTGAAGGGGTGAAGATTTGTGCCGAAAAGCTCTCTGTACTTTTCGAGTGAGAGAACATCGGAATAGGGGTTAACGCCTGCTTCGTCAATCTTGTCGAGAGAAACGAGCTCATTACCAACCTCGTCGGAGGGGTAGGAGAGCATAAGAACAACCTTCTTTGCGCCCATAGCAATACCCTTGAGGCAGATAGCAAAACGGTTTCTTGAAAGAATGGGGAAGATGACGCCTACGGTTTCGCCGCCGAGCTTCTCTTTAACGTCGTTTGCAATATCCTCTACGGAAGCGTAGTTACCCTGAGCACGGGCAACGATTGATTCTGTAAGAGAAATTACGTCACGGTCGCGGAGTGTGAAGCCGTCACTTTCAGCTGCAGCAAGAACGCTTTCCGAAACGAGCCTTGCAAGGTCGTCGCCCTCACGGATGATGGGGCAGCGGATGCCTCTTGAAACAGTGCCGACTAATCTGATGTTTTCCATAAATATGTTCCTTTCATAGGCCCCTTACGGGCACGGAAATTACGTACATAAATAATACAACATATTGTAAATCTAAGTGAGATATTTTGTCAATAATTTTTTTAGAAAAAGTGAAGAGAAAATTGTAAAAAATTTTGTGAGAATAAACAAAAAACACAATATATAGTATATTGTGTCAGACTGCGGCGAGTTTCTATTGATTTGTTGAACGGGAAATGCTATACTTATCAAAAATGAGGAGGATTGGCTATGGAATACATTTCAACTGATAAGGCACCGAAGGCAATAGGCCCCTATTCCCAGGCAGTTATGCTCGGTAACATTCTTTTTACCTCGGGGCAGATACCCCTTGACCCCGTAAGCGGTGAGGTTATCGGGGATGATATTGAGGCGCAGACGGAAAGAATCTGTCTTAATCTTAAGGCAGTGCTTGAGGAAGCTGGCACGGGATTTGAAAGCGTTATAAAAACCACTTGTTTTTTAAGTGATATGGCGGATTTTGCAAAATTTAACGAGGTGTACGCAAAATATTTTGTTTCGAAGCCTGCAAGAAGCTGTGTTGCGGTAAAAACCTTACCGAAGAACGTTTTAGCAGAGATTGAGGTTATTGCTGAAATAGGATAAATTATGATTTATATCAAAAAATCCCTTGTGCGGAAAACACAAGGGATTTTTTTATTCTTCTGAGTCGATTGTCGGGAAGGAAAGGGTTACCTTGAAGAGGTCTCCGTCAATTATGATGGAGAGCTTACCGCCCATAATTTCGGTAAGTGAGTTTGCAATGGAAAGTCCCAGACCCGAGCCCTCGGTGTTTCGTGAGGAATCACCTCGTACAAAGCGCTCCGTAAGGGTATCCGGAGTGATATTCAGCTTGCTTCGTGAAATATTCCTGAAGGAAATGAAGGCTCTGCCGTTATTCTCCCAGAGAGTAAGATACACACGGGTGCCCGGCATTGAATACTTGCAGATATTATTCATAAGATTATCAATAACTCTCCAGAGAAGCCTTCCGTCGGTAGAAATGCGGATTTCCTCATCGGGTATTTCCTGAACAAGTGTCAGGCTCTTTTCCTGCAGTCTTTCAATGTATTCTCCGTTTGTCTGCAGAAGTATTACGTTAAGTGCGGTATCCTCGTAATTAACCTCAACATTGCCCGTTGCCGCCTTTGATGCTTCAACAATATCGATGGTAAGCTTCTTAAGACGCTGTGACTGACGGTCGATTACCTCGATATATTCCCGTGCCTTCGGGTCCTTTACCTCGGTTTTCTTAAGTAAATCAATGTAATTTACAATAGACGTAAGGGGAGTTTTAAGGTCGTGGGAGACATTTGTGATAAGCTCTGTTTTAAGGCTTTCGCTTCTGAGTCTTTCCTCGACTGCCTTGTTTACGCCGTCATTGATGTTATTGAGGTAATCGGCGTGCTTTTTGAAGGGACCGAAAAGAAGGGATGAGCTGATTCTGTAGGAAGTATCTCCCTTGGAAATAGCTCTCGCTCCGTTGTGAAGAGCCGTAAGGGCGACAAGAGCAAAAATAACAAATGGTATCTCAATAATTCTTGCTACAAATATAATTGCCGACGCTTCATAGCTGCCCCATATATTGAAAAAGAAGGCTTCTGCAAGTGAAACAACAATGAAGGTGAAGAGAATTATAATGATAGCAAGTCTTGAGCCTGTTGCTTCATCGGTAACCTCTGCAGCGTGCTTGACAGAACGGTAGATTCTCGAAATAAGTGTGTTTTTGCAGAGAGTTTTTGTGCGGATGCGCACGGGTATTGTATAAATGAGAGCAATGAGAAGCACAGCCCAGCCCGTAAAGCCGAAGAACATAAAGAGCTCATCTGTGGTGTCTATAAGTGCATAGCAGCCGACAGCCCCAAGGGCGGACAGGATGAGATACAAGTCAAAGGGAATTGCGTGAAGTCCGCCTGCCTTTGGTTCGTCACGCTTCGGAACATAGCCTGCTGACCAGAAGACAAAAACAAGGGACATGATAAGGAGAATAAAGTAAAATACCGAAATTGAAATAATGTTATCTCTGTAGCCTATTGCAAGGTCGGTGAATTTTTCTGCATAGTAATAAATATCCCTTATGCCGTTAATATTACAGGGAACTGTAACCTGCACTTTAATCTGTGTTCGTTCCTTCTGATTTATATTGAATTCGGGATACATTTCATCAGTCCCGAGAACAGTTAGAGAAATGTGTCTGAGCCTTGAATCAAGCTGAGAAAAGCTTAAGGAGCCGTTCCAGGTGTAGCTGAGTGCTACCTCCTTGTCGTTTGTGAGAACGGTTGTGGAGAAGCTTTTTGTAGGCACACGGTTATCAAAGGTATTGTAGCGGGGGAAAATTTCATAGCCGTCATAGGAGCTTTCGTCATAATATTCAATATAAAAATCGTCCTGATATACGGTGATTTCCGTAATGTCGCTGGTGAGACTTATGATTCGTGTTCTTATGTGGTTGAAAATTTCCTCTTTGATTTCATCCTTATATCTGTAATTAACCGTGACGGGATTGCCGGAATATTCATTATTCAATATATAGACTTCTTCCTTATAATTACTGTCGTCTGCAGGAAGAATCTGGACAGAGGATTCCGCTTTCTGATAATATGTGGTGGTTTCCTGACGGGGTACAGCTTCAACGGGTACGGTTTCGTCTTCTGACGGCATAGCGAGTGAGGTAACACCCTCTTCGGTAGTGCCTTCAGCGAAGCTTGTGGTAAGAATTTCTGCCTGGTCGCTTCCGCCGATTCCGAAATAACCGTCGTTATACCAGGAATCATAACCGGAATAATCGGTGCCGTAGCCCGAGGAAAAGCGATGAATTTCTTCGTATATATCGGGCTCATTATCATTTTTCAGAAGGAGATTTCCGAATTCGTCAAAAATCTCAAACTGAATGTTTGTGTTATTAGCAGAGTATTTCTCTTTGAATAAATCCAGCTCCGACTGATTGTAGTTTCTGTAGTATTCGTCGTTTGAATAGATTTTTTCGGCGGTTTTTAAGTACCGCATAAGGTCGCTTGCGGTATACTCGTAAACATAGGAATAGATTTTCTGCTGTACCTGCTGACGGGAGGCATAATAAAGATTTTCATCCATGATTATATATGTGCCCACAAGGTTTCCTACAATTGCGGCACACAGCACAAATACAAGAAGTCCTGCAATAAATTTTACAAAACGGGAGCGTCTGAGCTTATACATAAAATCACCTCAGAAATTCGTCTATTTTATAGCCCTGACCCCATACAACCTTGATATATCGGGGATTGTTGGGATTAATTTCAATTTTTTCCCTGAGATGCCTGATGTGAACGGCTACGGTTGCATCTGCACCGAAGGGCTCGTCCTTCCATACGTGGCGGTAAATGTCGGCAGGGGAATAAACCTTGCCGGGAGAAAGGGCTAAGAGCTTCAGAATTTCATATTCCTTGGGGGTAAGGCTTACCTCCTTGCCGTCCACGTAAACCGACTTGCCGTTGTCGTCTATGGTGATGCCTGCTACAACGATATTCTGGGGTGAGGTGCTGCCGCCGAGCCTCGTAAAACGTCTTATCTGTGAGCGCACACGGGCTAATACCTCAACGGGATTGAAGGGCTTTGTTATGTAGTCATCTGCACCGAGATTAAGACCTAAAACAATGTCGTTGTCCTCACTTTTTGCCGTGGTGAAGATAACGGGAGTGTTGTATTTTTCACGGATCTTCATAAGAGCCGAAATACCGTCCATATCGGGCATCATTATGTCCATAAGCACACAATGAACCTCATTGCTTTCAATTATATCTATTGCCTCTTTGCCGTTATAAGCCTCGAGGACGTTATAGCCGTCTGACGTGAGATAAATTTTAAGAGCGGAGACGATGTCCTTTTCGTCATCGCAGACAAGAACAGTAAACATTTTTATATCATAAACCTCGCTTTCTTTTTTCTACGGGTTTATTATCGCATAATAAATCTTAATAAACAACTACGGGAATTCTTAAGAATTTCTTAAGATGATTTTTCCGTTAACCGAAACGAAGGAGACATTTATATCCTCATCAAAGAGAATTATGTCTTCATCGTATCCCTTTTCAATTCTGCCCTTTGTTTTATGGCATCCGATAACGGAAAGGGGGGTAAGGCTTGCCATTTTAACGGCATCGGTAAGGGGAATTCCTGCGCCCTTTACCATATTTTTTACAAGCACGTTGCTCGTTGCCACGCTTCCTGCAAGACAGGAGCGGTCAGAGAGCTTCATAACGGAATCTTCGTATAAAACCTCGAGACCGTTTTCCTGCATAATAACGGTGCCCTCCTCCATATCGAGAGCAGAGTATTCGAGTCCGTCCGTAATAGCGTAAGCTTTATCTGCACCCTTAGCCTTATAAATGAGCTTGAGCACTCCGTAGGGAAGGTGTCTGAGGTCAGCAATAAACTGAGTTGTGTAGCCGTCAAGTGAAAGACCTGCTTCAACAACTCCTGCGTGGCGGAAAATGCCGATTTTTCTCATACCGGAGCAGGCGGAATAAATATGGGTTACGTCGGAGTAGCCGTGTGAAAGCGCTTCCTCGGTATTGCTGTAATCACCGTCTGAGTGGGCAACGGAGGC
>JAZOWG010000107.1:0-16229 GCA_045659105.1 Acutalibacteraceae bacterium | reverse complement strand
TTAAAACAATTTTTTTTGAGGAGGAAATATTACAATGTTACCGTACATCATTTTAGGCTTATTCATTCTGGCTATCGTTATTGTTGCACTGAACGTAAAGGTCGTTCCGCAGTCAAAGGCCTA
This sequence comes from Acutalibacteraceae bacterium, assembly GCA_045659105.1. Taxonomy (GTDB): domain Bacteria; phylum Bacillota; class Clostridia; order Oscillospirales; family Acutalibacteraceae; genus RUG806. Next base: position 16,106 of record JAZOWG010000107.1, on the reverse strand, counting down.
CGTTGTTGAAAGACTCGGCGCTTATCAGGGCACGTGGCAGACGGGCATCCACTTCAAAATTCCGCTTTTTGAAAGAATTGCAAAGATGGTTTCGCTTAAAGAGCAGGTAGTGGACTTCCCGCCCCAGCCCGTTATCACAAAGGATAACGTTACAATGCAGATAGACACAGTCGTTTTCTACCAGATTACAGACCCCAAGCTCTACTGCTACGGTGTTGAAAGACCCATTGCAGCAATTGAAAATCTTACTGCAACAACCCTTCGTAACATCATCGGCGAGCTTGAATTGGACCACACACTTACATCCCGTGATACAATCAATGCTAAAATCAGAGTTATCCTCGACGAGGCAACCGATGCCTGGGGCATCAAGGTAAACAGAGTTGAGCTTAAAAACATCTTCCCGCCCAGAGAAATCCAGGAAGCTATGGAAAAGCAGATGAAGGCAGAGCGTGAAAGACGAGAAGCAATTCTCCGTGCAGAGGGTGAAAAGGCAGCCGCTATCCTTGTTGCAGAAGGTGAAAAGGAATCAAAGATTCTTTCCGCAGAGGGTGAAAAGCAGTCCGCAATTCTCCGTGCAGAAGCCGTTAAGGAAGCTAAAATCAGAGAGTCCGAGGGTGAAGCTCAGGCTATTCTCGCAATTCAGGAAGCAACCGCTAAGGGTATTGAGCTTATCAACAACGCAAAACCCGCTGATGCTGTGCTTAAATTAAAGAGCCTTGAGGCCTTTGAAAAAGCCGCTGACGGCAAGGCAACAAAAATCATTATCCCCTCTGAAATTCAGGGTATAGCAGGTCTCGCAGCAGGTCTTAAGGAAGTCATTTCCGAAAAATAATTCTCAGAAAAAAAACTTCATAACACAACATTTCCGCATCGGGTGACCGATGCGGATTTTTTCTGTATCAGTAAAATTTCGAGCAATACTGCCTACTTTTCAGAAGTCTTCGGCAGTACAATACCGGTTTCAAATATTTTTTCCTTTTCCGAATACTGCCAGTCATACATAGCATCATACTTTTTCAAGGTCTTTTTCACTATGCTGACACCCAAGCCGTGCAAAAGCTTGTCTTTTTTTGTTGAAATAAGCTCATTATTTCTGTGTTTGGGTGCCTTATCACAGGAATTCTTAATAATTATCCCGTCAAAATTTCTGTTTTTTGAAAATATTTTAAGCTCAATCATCCTGTCTTCCGACGCTTCTGCAGCCTCTACTGCATTATCAAGCAAATTGTTAAGGAGCGTCGATAAGTCATAATCCTCAACGTAATTAAGACTGGCAAGCTTTACCTCGGGGACAAATTTAATACTCTTTTTTTCGCATATTGCAGAATATTTACTTATAATCAGATTCAGCATTTTGTTACTGCTTATACCGACATAGGATATTTTTTCAACATCAGCTATTACCTCATCAAGATACTTATGAATCTCATCGACGTCATCAAGATACCTTATCTGAAGCAGATGATTTTTCATATCGTGAGAAAACTGCCTTATTTCCTCCTGAGATTGTTCAATTCCGGCAAAATACTTCTCATCAATCTCCTGCTGAAATTTTGCTGCCTTAAGCTCGTATAATTCCGTTCTGTTCTTAACGGCATTTTCGTACACACGAAAAATTATCAGATCCGCAACAAGCAAAACAAAGAAAAGCAATGTCACCAAAAGCCATGCTTTAGCTGAAATTTCAGCGTCGCTTCCCATATAGAAAACCAGTACGGATAGCAGTATACTTACAAACGGAAACAAAAACAACATACCCGAAAACCTGTCGTGAATATTACCGTTTTTTCTGTTCAGACAAAGCTTTTTTATACACATCATTACGGCAAAATAAATTATTTTGCTCGTGGTTATAACAAATACGTAAGCAGCCATATCCGAGTGCATCGCAGCGAAATCGTTGAATATTACAGAACATAAATTAAGTATCACCATTTCAGCTACCATCATCATGCTGATACACATAAATGCATGAAAAACTGCCGTCAACGTTTTTACATTGAAAATAAATCTGAAAACCAGATAATATAATCCGAGCAAAAGTATTCCGTTCACAAATTCGAATTTTAACTGATAAACAGCAAACAAAACAACATGTGCTGCTGCAACACCTGCAACTTTAACAGAAGTTTTATTTTTGCTTACAAACAAACCGTCTGCATAGTTATAAAGGAGTAAAGCCTCAAAGATGTACATAAATACGTCACAGATTATCTTGACCATATTACTCTCCTTCTCCGATAAATGCCAAAAATCTCCGTTTGAATTCAGGCTGTTTTTTGTTGGCAATACGAACGGAAACCTTCCTGTCGCGGACATCAAGAATAATTTCTTCACGTCTGAATTTGCTGATATAGTTCATATTAACAATATAGCTGTTGTGCGGCACGGCAAAATCCGTTGAAGTCAGAGCGGCTCTGATAGCCTTAAGAGGCTCTCTTATTGTGTAGGATTCGCTCGTTGTATGAACAATCACACTCTTAAGCCTTGCTTCAGCGTAAATTATCTCCTGACTTCTGATTCTTATCACCTGACTGTCCTTAGACGTGAACGAAATCTGTTTCTCGTTAATATCCTGCAATGCTCTTTCGAGCGCAGAAAACACCTTTTGCCCGGCAACGGGCTTCTTAAGAAATCTAACAACGTTAAGATCCATAGCCTCGTCAAGATATTCATTATACGCAGTCACAACAATAATTACCGCACGGGATTTTCTCTGCTTTAATTCCTTGATAACTTCAATTCCGCTCATATCGCCGAGCTCAATGTCAATAAAAATAATATCAAATTCATCCTCGTTCCCGAGAATATCTGCGCCTCCGGAAAATACGTTAATTTCAACGTCCGTTCCCTTCTCTGTAAAGAATTCCTGAACGTAAGGTTTCAATATTTCAATCTGCGACAGCTGATCGTCGCATAATGCTATTTTCATACAGACCTCCTGATTCTGCTCTGATATATTCAGAAGTATACAGAGTTTAATATAAAACACAATTTCTGCAATGTCAAATTATCCGACAAAAGAAGAATTTACGAGCATAAATAAAGAATACGTCGCAATACAGTAAATAAATGAGCTAAAACAAACAAACTGCACAAATCTGCACCATAATTTTTTATATGTAAAATTACTTATATTCATTGTTAATCGGTTGACTTTGCCGTGCTAAAGTAATAAAATTATTTAATAAAATAATTAGGGTGGGTCAATAATATGCTTAAATACATTTTATCACTCGACCAGGGCACAACAAGCTCAAGAACTATAGTATTCAACAAGCAGGGTGAAATCGTAGCAAAAGCTCAGCACGAATATGAACAGCTCTACCCCAAGGCAGGCTGGGTTGAGCATAACCCCGATGCGATTCTTAAAAGCCAGCTCCGCTCCCTTGCGGATGCTCTTATTGACGGCGGAATCGAAGCGAAGGAAATTGCCGCCATCGGTATCACAAATCAGCGTGAAACTACGGTTTTATGGGATAAAAGAACAGGTAAGCCCATATACAATGCAATAGTGTGGCAGTGCAGAAGAACAGCAGCGATGTGTGAGCAGCTGAAGGCTGAGGGTCTCGGTGACTACATCAAGGAACACACAGGTCTTATAATCGATGCTTATTTCTCTGCCACAAAAATTAAGTGGATTCTTGATAACGTAGAGGGAGCAAGGGAGCTTGCAAAGGAAGGTAATCTTCTTTTCGGCACCATTGATACCTGGCTTATATGGAATCTTACGGCAGGCCGTGTTCATGTAACGGACTACTCAAACGCATCCCGTACGATGCTTTTTGACGTTGATAAATTACAATGGGACAGCTACCTTTGCGAAAAGCTCGATATCCCCATGAACATACTCCCCCGTGTTGCCCCCTCAAGTGAGGTTTACGGTGCGGTGGCTCAGGGAATTCCCGGAATCGAAGCACTTGCAGGCATTCCTATCTGCTCCGCTATAGGCGACCAGCAGGCGGCTCTCTTCGGTCAGGCTTGCTTCAAGCCCGGTCAGGCAAAGAACACCTACGGAACAGGCTGTTTCCTTCTTATGAACACGGGCAAAGAGAGAGTACACTCAAAAAACAACCTTGTTACGGGTATTGCATGGGGCATCGGCAACGACGTCGAATACTGTATAGAAGGCTCCGCTTTCAATGCAGGTTCTGTTATCCAGTGGTTGAGAGACGAGCTGCAGATTATCGACTCCGCACCCAAGTGCGACAAATATGCAGAGCAGGTTCCCGATTCAAACGGTGTTTACCTTGTTCCCGCCTTTACTGGACTCGGTGCTCCCTACTGGGATATGTACGCAAGAGGATGTATTGTCGGCTTAACAAGAGGTGCCAACAAAAAGCACATCTGCCGTGCAGTTCTTGAATCAATCACCTATCAGATGACTGACCTTCTTGAGGCTATGAAGGCTGATTCGGGCATTGAGCTTCAGGAGCTTCGTGTTGACGGCGGTGCAAGTGTCAGCAATATTATGATGCAGATTCAGGCAAACTTTATCAATACTCCCGTTAACCGTCCCAAATGTGTTGAAACAACGGCTCTCGGCGCTGCATACCTTGCAGGTCTTGCAGTCGGCTTCTGGAACAGCTTTGATGAAATTGAGCAGATCCGTGAGGTTTCAAAGGTATTCACACCCGAAATGGATAAGGAAACAAGAGATAAGCTCTATTCAGGCTGGAAAAAAGCAGTCGAAAGAGCAATGAAATGGGAAGACCCCGCAGAAGGATAAAAAATGGACATAAAACAGAAATCACTTGAGCTTCACAGACAGCTCAGAGGAAAGCTTGAAATAAAATCAAGAGTTCCGGTAAAAACCAGGGATGACCTGTCTCTTGCATACACTCCGGGTGTGGCAGAGGCTTGTCTTGAAATAAAAAAAGACCCGGCACTTTCTTATGAATTAACACGCCGCTGGAATACGGTGGCAGTTATTACTGACGGCACGGCGGTTCTCGGGCTCGGTGACATAGGTCCCGAGGCAGGAATGCCCGTTATGGAAGGCAAATGTATTCTTTTCAAGGAATTTGCAGATGTTGATGCAATTCCGCTGTGTATAGATTCAAAGGACCCCGATGAAATAGTAAAAACAGTTAAGCTTGTTTCAAAAAGCTTCGGAGGAATAAATCTTGAGGATATTTCCGCTCCCCGTTGCTTCGAAATTGAAGAAAGACTGAAAAAGGAATGTGATATTCCCGTCTTTCACGATGACCAGCACGGCACGGCAATTATAGTCACCGCAGGAATTATGAACGCCCTGAAGCTTACAAAACGAAACAAAGAAAACTGCACAGCGGTTATCTGCGGAGCAGGTGCTGCAGGCACGGCAATAGCAAAAATGCTTCTCTCCTTCGGTATCGGTGACGTAACCGTATGCGACAAGGACGGCATCCTCAACAGAAACAATACCGCTCTCAATTCCTCACAGAGCGCACTTGCAGGTATAACAAACAACTCACTTAAAACGGGAAGTCTTTCTGATGCTCTGAAGGGAGCCGATATATTCGTCGGTGTTTCTGCTCCAGGTATCGTTTCCGAAGAAATGATACGCAGTATGAATAAGGATGCCATAGTGTTTGCAATGGCAAATCCCGTTCCCGAAATTATGCCCGACCTTGCAAAAAAAGGCGGTGCCGCAGTTGTGGGCACAGGCAGAAGTGATTTCCCGAATCAGGTGAATAATGTACTCGCCTTCCCCGGCATTTTCAAGGGGGCATTAAGTGTACGAGCATCCGATATCAACGAGAAAATGAAGCTTGCCGCCGCAAATGCAATAGCAGGTCTTGTTGCGGACAGTGAGCTCTCCTCCGACTACATTCTTCCTGCCGCTTTTGATGAAAGAGTAGGAGATGCAGTAGCAAAAGCAGTAGCTGATGCCGCAATAAAAAGCGGAGTTTCAAGAATATAAATAAAGTAAAATCACTCAAAGGAGATAATTTATATGGCAAGAGTTTACAATTTTTCAGCAGGACCATCAATGCTTCCCCTTGAAGCATTAAAGAAGGCTCAGGCAGAGCTTTTAGATTACGAAGGCAGCGGTCAGTCCGTAATGGAAATGTCCCACCGTTCAAAGGTTTTCGACAAGATTATCAAGGATGCAGAGGCACTTTTCCGTGAGATTATGAACATCCCCGATAATTACAAGGTACTTTTCCTTCAGGGCGGTGCATCCTCTCAGTTTGCAGCAATTCCCATGAACTTTATGAACAAAAACAATAAGGCTGACTATATTGAAACAGGCGTATGGGCAAAGAAGGCATTTCAGGAGGCAAAGCGTTACGGTAACGCAAGAGTAATTGCATCCTCAGCAGACAAAACCTATTCCTATATTCCTAAGGTGACAAAGGAAGATATTGACCCCGAGGCAGACTACGTTTACTATTGTATGAACAATACAATTTACGGCACAAAGTATCCCTACATTCCCGACACAGGTGATGTTCCCCTCATTGCAGACATTTCATCCTGCTTCCTTTCAGAGCCCATTGACGTAACAAAGTTTGCAGTTCTTTACGGCGGTGCTCAGAAGAACATTGCTCCCGCAGGTCTTACCGTTGTAATCGTAAGAGAAGATATGCTCGGCAACGCTATGGATATCACTCCCACTATGTTCAACTACAAGATTCACGCAGACAATGATTCTCTTTACAACACTCCCCCCTGCTTCACAATTTATATGTGCAAGCTTGTTCTTGAATGGATCAAGGATATGGGCGGTCTTGAAGCAGTAAAGGAAAACAACATCAAGAAAGCAAAGCTTCTCTATGATTTCTTCGAGGAATCAAAGATGTTCAAGACAGTTATCCCCGAGGAGGACCGTTCTCTTATGAACATTCCCTTCGTTACAGGCAACGAAGAGCTTGATGCAAAGTTCGTCAAGGAATCAACCGCAGCAGGCTTCATTAACCTCAAGGGTCACAGAACAACAGGCGGTATGAGAGCTTCCGTATACAACGCAATGCCCATTGAAGGCGTTGAAAAGCTCGTTGAATTTATGAAGAAATTTGAGGCAGAAAACGCCTGAAATTAAAGGAGTCCTTTACAATGTATAATATTCTCACCTTAAATAAAATCTCTGCAAGCGGTCTTTCAAATTTTGATGCAGAAAAATTCACCTGCGCAGATAATTTCGAATCTCCCGATGCGATAATTGTAAGAAGTGCCGCTATGCACGAAATGGAGTTTGCTCCCAATCTTCTTGCTGTTGCAAGGGCCGGCGCAGGAGTAAACAATATTCCCATTGACCGCTGTACGGAAAACGGTATCTGCGTATTCAACACACCCGGCGCAAACGCTAACGCCGTTAAGGAGCTTGTTATCTGCTCTCTTTTCTTAGCTTCCCGTAAAATCGTTGCAGGCTCAAAATGGTGCGACACCCTCAAGGGCAACGGCGACGGAGTTTCAAAGCTTGTTGAAAAAGGCAAGGGCAATTTCGTAGGTCCCGAGATTTTCGGCAAAACCCTCGGTGTTGCAGGTCTCGGTGCTATCGGAATCAAGGTTGCAAATGCAGCAAAGGCACTCGGAATGAAGGTTATCGGCTACGACCCCTTCATTTCTGAGGCAGGAAAAGCCTCCCTTGACGCAGACATTACGGTTACTGCTAATCTCGATGACATATTTGCCGCTGCTGATTACATCACTCTTCACGCTCCCCTTAATGACGGCACAAGAGGAATGATAGGTGCCGCAAATCTTGAAAAGTGCAAGGACGGTGTCCGTGTGCTTAACTTCTCCCGTGCAGAGCTCGTTGACAATAAAGACATTATTGAAGCTCTCGGAAACGGCAAGTGTGCCGCTTACGTAACAGACTTCCCCACTGACGATCAGTTAGGAGTTGACGGAGTTATCGCAATTCCCCACCTCGGCGCATCTACTCCTGAGGCTGAAGAAAACTGTGCCGTTATGGCTGTCTGTCAGCTTTCGGATTATCTCCTTTACGGCAACGTAAAGAATTCCGTAAACTTCCCGGCTGTTGCTCTCGAAAAATCAGGCAATGTAAGAATTACTGTTGTTACTGCAGGCAATATCTGCTGTGACGTTGCAAAGGCACTCGAGGCACAGGGCATTGCTGTCAAGGCTAAGGCATGCGGCATAAGAAAAGACGTAGGCTATGCAATATTTGATACAGACAACGAAATCACAGACGACTGCATCGAGGAGCTCAAATCAATTCCCGGTGTCAGTGCAATCAGAATCATCTGATAACATCAGATTGCTTATGAGGCTGTAGCTTTACAGCCTCTTTCTTTATATTAAATAAAGTTGACATATTTTATCACATAATGTATAATCTACAAAAGGTTACAATTCAGTATCAAGAGATACACGGGAGAGATTTCAGATGCTTTCTAAAATAAACCTGAACAGTGACATCAAATCGCCCTTAAGCTTTTTTGAATCACTTGCAGAGGTCACTGTTTTTTCGGTAATTTATATAGTCGCATATCGTTTCCTTTACGCAGAAAATACATTTCCCGACATTATCACAACCGGTAAGATATTGCTTTTCGGAATTTACTTTTTCCTTACATGGATTCTGATTAAGAACTCGGACGGCTTCGAATTCGGCAATCTTAAGGTTTCGGAGCTTTGCGTAGCACAATGGATAGGACTCGGTATCACCAATGTAATTACATATTTCCAGCTTTGCCTTGTAGCAAACAAAATGATTACCCCACTTCCGATAATACTTCTCTTTATTCCCCAATTCATTGTCACAATGCTGTTTGTTATTGTGTTCAGCTTCATACACAGAAGATTTTACACTGCACACGAAATGATAATGGTTTTCGGAACTGACAATGCTGTCGGAATGAAAATCAAGATGGATAAAAAGAAGGAGCAATACAAAGTTAAAGAGCTTATTTCTGCTGACAAGGGCTACGATGCAATATGTGAAAGAATCAGCTGTTACGAGTCCGTTATTATAAATGACGTAGATTCGAAGCTCAGAAATGACCTTGTAAAATTTTGCTTTGAAAACGGCATAAGAGCATATGTTGTGCCCAAAATCACAGATATCATAATGCGCGGAGCTATACCAATCAATGCATTTGACACAACCATGCTTCTTATAAAAAGCACAGGACTCAATCTCGGTCAGCGCTTCATTAAACGTGCTACGGATATTATAGTAAGCACACTCGGAATCATTCTTACATCTCCTGTTATGCTCATTATTGCGTATGCAATAAGAAAGGAAGATAACGGTCCCGTTTTTTATAAGCAAAAAAGGGTAACAATGGGCGGAAAGGAATTCGATATTCTTAAATTCCGCAGTATGATCGTAAATGCCGAGGAGGCAGGGCTTTCTGTACCGGCAACAGGAAATGACCCGAGAATCACAAGGGTCGGACAAATCATACGAGCAACAAGACTTGACGAGCTTCCTCAGCTGTTTAATATTCTTAAAGGTGAAATGAGCATTGTAGGCCCCCGTCCCGAAAGAGTTGAACACGTAAAAAAATACAGCAAGGAAATTCCGGAATTCACTTACCGCCATAAGGTCAAGGGCGGTCTTACGGGTTATGCACAGATTTACGGCAAATATAACACCGGAGCATACGACAAATTAAGACTCGACCTCATGTATATTGAAAATTATTCCTTTTTCCTTGATATAAAGCTTATAATTATGACAGCAAGAATCATTCTGAGCAAGGAAAGCACAGAGGGCTTTGACGTTGCTAAAACCAACGAAAAAAAGCTCCGTTTAATGCTTGACGAGCTTCACAGAAAGGGAAAAATCAAAACAGACGAATAAGAATAAAGAGTATTGCGAAAGATATCCGCAATACTCTTATGTTTTTACTTACAGTTTTTATCGAAAGAAGGGTTGCACTGATAGAAATTCTTACTGTCAAGCCTGTCGGTTGCAAGACGAAGTCCTTCACCGAAGCGCTGGTAGTGAACAATCTCTCTTTCTCTTAAGAACTTGATGGGGTCTGCTACGTCAGGATCATCTACAAAACGGAGTATGTTATCATAGGTTGTTCTTGCCTTCTGCTCAGCCGCAAGGTTTTCGTGCAGGTCGGTTATAACGTCACCCTTTGACTGAATGTAAGCGGCGGTAAAGGGAGTTCCCGAAGCTGCAACGGGATAAATACCCGTGGTATGATCAACAAAATACTTATCGAAGCCCGAAGCCTCTATGTCCTGACGGGAAAGGTTACGTGTCAGCTGATAAACAATAGCACCTATCATCTCGAGATGCGCCAGCTCCTCCGTGCCTATATCCGTCAGTAAGCCCTTAAGCTCGGGATAAGGCATTGAATAACGCTGGGAAAGGTACCTGAGGGATGCACCGAGCTCACCATCGGGACCGCCTAATCGCTTCGAGTGATATATTATATAATGAAAAAAAATAAAAATATGCCCTCGGAGAATTGGTTCTCCGAGGGCGATAGTTTTTACTGTATTCCGAGTTTTGCGGCGATGATGGCAACTAAAAGTGTGCATACTGCCTGAATGATACTCGAAATTGTTGTTGAATTGAATTTACTTTTTTTATCAAGACTTTCTTTTATGTACTGCAGGTCCTGTCTTATGGTAGCAAATGCTGTTGAGCCGTCTGCAAGCTCTTCGCGAATCTGACGGGTACATTCACCGCACTCTTTTCGGGATATAAAAGTTTCGTGAAGATATTCCTTGTCTTCCTGTGTAAGATTCATATTCTCACCGCCTTAAAACGAGCTTTTATCTGTAGGATTATTTAATATTCCGAAGGCAATGAGGATTGTGCCTACTGCATTTACGATAACATCAAAAGCAGCGGAATCAATACCGATTTTCTCAAAAATGCCGAGAGAATTGAGTATAACACCTACGGCGCCAAGCACTGAGATCCAAACCGCCCAGGATTTAAGACGGTTTTTTATATTTACCTTGTTTTCCATATCACACCTCCTGTCCTGTTGCAATTCTCAAAGCATCTCTTGCATCAGCTGATGTAATTTTTCCGTCGCTATCCACGTCTCCTATTTCAAGAGAAACGTCTTCAAGCCCCACGGCAGCACGGAGAATAAGACGTGCATCAGAGGCAGTCACCTTACCGTCACCGTCCACATCCCCTATAATAACAGGAGGAACAAAGACAAGCCCTGCGTTTTCCATAACTGATTTTGCAATACTCAGAGCAAATTCTGCGAACATCGTATCAAAAATGGTGTTGTCCTTTGTGTTGTCAATGAAGCCCACCTCAAGAAGGCAGGAACTCATATTTGTAAATCTATTTACGGCATAATCTCCACCCGAAGGATGGCCGAGCTTTACACCTCTGTTTACGAAGTCACTTACAGCACAAAGGTCATTTACGATTTTCTCTGCCATACTGTACGTAGTACCGCCGATTGCAACTTTTGAATAACACCATGCTTCAACACCCGTTGCAACCTCGGGATTGAAGGCGTTGCGGTGAATTGAAAGGAAGTAATCCGCACCCCAGCCGTTGGCTCTTTCACAGCGTTCAAGAAGGTCGGGGTCGGTGTTGTCCTCACGTGACAGCATTGTTTCCACACCCTTCTGAGTAAAAAGAATATCCCTTACGGCTTTTGCAAGCCTGAGGCAGTCGTCCTGCTCGAGCCTGCCTTTATATGAAGCACCGATTGAATCTCCGCCGTGTCCAGGGTCAATAAATATTTTTAACATAACAATTTCTCCTTTATTATTATATTTTGTTTTAGTTGCTTGAAAGATACATTGCGAGCTTCTCTTCCAGCTCGGCTATCTTCTTGTCGTATTCTGCAATTTTTGCGTCATACTTCTCCTCAACCTGCTTGAGCTTCGCGTGGAGTATAGGGATGAACTGGGAGTAGGCTAAGCCGTAGGAGAACTCGCCCTTGCTTTCTCTCTCGGTGTCATAGCAGAGACCGCCGAAGTCAGTGTCGTCAAGACCGACCTCAGCCATAGCTTCCTGAACTCTCTGCGCGATATATCCGACGTTACGCTTGCGGTCCTCCATATCTGCTTCACTCTTGAAATGGTAGGAAGTAGGCACAAGCAAGTCGAGCATTGCCACGTACTTGGCCATGTCCGTGTTAAAGTTCTCTTTCACTCTCTCGTCGGAGGTGTTATTGAATTTCGGGGAGTTGACCTGTGTCGTGGCATTAACTACGGGACCGTTAACTTCCGCGGAGCCGACGACGTACTTGCCGAGAATATAGCTCCAGCGGCGTGCTGTTGTTCCCAGTTGCTGACCCTCGTGGACCAGCGGGTACAGATTACCGTCTGAGGTCACCATAACAGTGTTACCACCCCCCTGGGGTTCCAGGTACCAGTGCTGATGGCCTGTATCACTCTTGCTTGAATCAAGCTCTGCTACCAGCTGCTGAGCCTTAAGCTCGGTCTTGCTTATAAGACTGTCCGTTTCAGCCTCGGTGTAGTATCTGCCGTCGTGGGTATGGGACGTGTCGCTCTTTCCCGCAAGAAGGCTGTCCGTTTCAGCCTTCTTATAATAGCTGCCGTCGTGATTATGGCTTGTATTACTCTTTCCCGAGAGCAGGGAGTCCGTCTCAGTCTCGGTGTAATATCTGCCGTCGTGGGTATGGGACGTGTCACTTTTTCCCGAAAGCTTTTCAGCGGTGTCCGAATCGAGCTCCACCACCAGCTGCTGAGCCTTAAGCTCCGAGGCGGCAATAAGCTTATCCGTCTCAGACTCCGTGTAGTACCTCTCGTCGTGGGTGTGGGACGTATTGCTCTTTCCCGAGAGAAGAGTATCCGTTTCACTCTTTTTATAATATCTGTCATCGTGAACGTGGGACGTGTCGCTCTTCCCCAAAAGAAGGCTGTCAGTCTCCGCTTCGGTATAGTATCTGCCGTCGTGGGTATGGGACGTGTCACTTTTTCCCGAAAGCTGAGAGGCAAGCTCCTGCATATAGCCCTCGGCATCGTTTACGGCGTTACCGATGAGTTCCTCCACCCTGCTTTCCGTGCAGTATGAGCCGTCGTGATTGTGGTTTTTGTCGCTTTTTCCTGCAAGAAGGCTATTTGTCTCTGTCTCAGTGTAATATCTGCCGTCGTGGGTGTGGGACGTGTCGCTCTTTCCCGAAAGCAAAGTGTCCGTTTCATCCTCGGTGTAATATCTGACGTCGTGATTATGGCTTGTATTGCTCTTTCCCGAGAGAAGGGAGTCCGTCTCAGCCTTCTTATAATAGCTGTCATCGTGGGCGTGTGAGGTGTCGCTCTTCCCCGAAAGAAGGCTGTCAGTCTCCGCTTCGGTATAGTATCTGCCGTCGTGGGTATGGCTTGTGTCACTCTTGCCCGAGAGAAGTGTGTCGGTCTCCGCCTCGGTGTAGTATCTGCCGTCGTGGGTATGATTTGTATCACTCTTTCCGGAAAGCTTCGTGTCCGTCTGTGAGGAGAGGTCAAGAATAAGAAGCTGACTTCTCCCTTCAGACTCACTTATAAGATTCTCGGTTTCCGCTTCCGTATAATATAAATCATTGTGAGAGTGTCCAACATTACTCTTTCCCGAGAGTTTTTCCTCAGTCTGTGCGCTGAGGTCTGAAATCAGAAGCGTTGCGTTATTCTGTACCCGGGAGATAAGTTCATCTGTTTCGGCTTCAGTATAATATCTCTCATCGTGGGTATGGGTACCGGGAGCATTTTCTCCGCATATTACATCAAAATATTTTGTTCCGTCAATATCAGTGATATTTACCCTATATCCACTTCCAATATTAACAACTTCAATCCTTGGAGAATAACCTTGAGGGCCCTGCAAGTCACCTCTTTCCATAGCAGCTCTCATAGCTCCCGAGGTTATCAGCTTTTTGCTTCCGGCTGTCGGAGTTTCATCTGTATATCTTCCGGATTCTGTTATATCACCGTGAACGGGCACACCATCAATAGTAGGCACATTTTTCAGAATGTCATAGTCGGTTATCTTTCCTTTTATATCTGAATGAACTTCAATCTGTTCTTCATCAGAAAATCCCATATAATTATCACCTCACAATATTTTTACAGTTCCGCAGTAAACGGAAACTTTTTTAGTTCCGCAGTACACGGATACTTTCTTTGTACCGCAATAGACTTTGCTTGTTTCAACCTTTTCAAATACCGCTACCACTGTATAATCTGTATCTACTTGTGCGGTTAGTGGGTTTGTATTACCGCTATTAACTCCATTGATAAGCCAATAACTAAATTGATATCCCTTGTTTGCGGTTGCTTTTAATGTTACTGTTGAGCCAGTTTCATAAGTGCCGCCACCGCTAACGCTACCACCTTCTTCTGGGCTTGAAGATGTTGATACAGTTACAGATATTGCGTATTCAATTTCAACATATACTTCTTTTAAGTAAAAATACGATTTACTATGAAGAGTATTATTAAAATGTAATTGAAAACCACCACTTAAAAAAGCATTAAGATTATTAGTCCAATAAGTGGCTGCCGTTGGAAAACTTAATTGTCTTGTTACGGCACTTGAGGAAGTCATATTATTACTGGCATAACAATCTATATAGCCGTCTCCACAATCCGTCATAGCAGATGTTGTAGCAGAAGTAGCACCATATACCGCTCTAACTGCGCAACAGTCAGCACTATCCGAACCAAGACCATAACAAGTAATAACTGCTTTTATGTTTTTAATTTTGGTGTTTTTAGGTATTGCGGACATATCAAAGCCATAAAATACAGCTCTACCACTACTGTAATTAAATGCGGCTCTTGTTGATGTATCATTATCATAAGCATTACTCACATCAGCTACCGCACTTGTACTACTAACATAAGCCTTTGTAGGTCTTATAATTACTGTCGGCATTTAATCACTCCTCAATAACAAAAGCGATAACACTTCTGTCATCAACCGTGGGAACGGACGATGATGTTTTGAATGTTAACCCGTTCAACTGTGTCTGTGATACAAGCTCGGTCATACTAAAACTATTTGCGTTATCCGAGTGAAGGAATCCTGTTACAAGATATGACTTACTTCCACTTATTGAAACATACTCAAATAGCATATGGTTATCACCATAACTTGTAAGAGGTGCGACGGTATATCTACCTGCATGCATCTGACCTATATCGGCAATAACAAATATATGATCTCCTCTGAGATAGGCTTTTTTAATTTCCTCGAATGTATGGGATACATTTGTATAAACCATATTTTGCATATCAGCAACACAAGTTACTACAAAAGGCTGCTTCAACGCTTCAACATCACTTGTCTTTGCGTAGCCATCAAGGCTCTGATGTTCTGTAAGATAACCCTTATCATTTTCAAAAGCTGATACCTTTGTCGGAATAACAATGGCATCAATAGCAGCTTTAAGAACAACACCCATAGAAGCGCTCAAAGGCTTGTTCGAAACATTGGTTTCAAGGTTGTTTATAATATCTGAATAGCTTATTTTTTCAGTTGTTATTGCATCAATAAGGGATTTGTTGCTTTTGATATATGCAACGATTTCACTTAATTGGTCAAGGGTTGTATCATCACTATCCGCAATAGCATTTATGCGGTCTGTAAGCTCTTTTATAAGAAGCCTGATATCTTTGTGCGTTTCGGTATTTGTGTTATGTGCCGATACTACATCAGCGGTGTGCTTCTCTGTTTCGGCTCTCTTCGGATATTCCGCAAGGCTTTGATGTTCCGTTAAATAGCCTGCATCGTTGTTAAAATCTGAAACATTTTCGGGAATAGTGGGAATGCTAACTGTGTCCGGGAGTGCGTGAACATCCGATGCATTCAGTACAACATTCCCTGTCTTGCCGTTGACCGATTTAACCTTTATTAAATCTTCAGGTGTGGGCAAATTCTTAGCCATATCAAGAATTTCGTTTAATCCTGTTGTATTAGAATCAAGGCTCATAGTCTATCACCGCCTTTTCAATTTCTTCGGGTGAATCAACTTCATACCACCCTGCAACATCGTCAACATCAACACAAGGGGATAAATTTTCTCCGTCTGTTGTAAGCACAACAAGGGAGTTTTCATCGGATGCCGCAAGAAGCATACCTTTTGATTCAACACCGCGGATTTTCGCAGGTTTTAAGTTTGCCACAAGAACAATGCTCTTACCTACCATCTGCTCGGGAGTGTAGCTTTTTGCAATTCCCGAAACAATTGTACGGGTTTCTCCGCCAAGCT
>JAZOWG010000106.1:0-7212 GCA_045659105.1 Acutalibacteraceae bacterium | reverse complement strand
ACGCCGAAAACCATATAAAGCTCATAAGAATCGCTGAGACCGAAGACAAGGAACTTGAATTTTTCCTTTGAAAGAATTATTTCGCCTCTGTCGGCACTGCCGAAATCGTTTTCGATAAAGGTAAGAAGGGGGAGCACAGCCGTTAAAAAGGTCTGAACAATAAGAATCAGCACGGCAGGAACAAAGCCTGCGGAAAGACCGCTGAAAAATGAATATGCCGCGCCCTTTTTCTTACTTAAAGATCTGCGAAAAATCATAATCCACACCCTCCACTTCTTCAAGGAATATTTCTTCCATGGTCATGGGGAACTGCTCGAGATAAACGGGATGCATCTCCTTTATGAGTGCCTCCGCCTTTTCTCTTTCACCCTTGACAGTAATAGTAATCAGTCTTCCGTCCTTGTTGAACTTGCTTAAGGGAACAAGGCTGAAATCATCCTCATTTTTGTCGTCACCCTCAGCGAAAGCCATACGGTACTTTGTAAAATCGTCACCAAGGTCTGACATATCGTGGTCAAGCACCAGTTTCTTGCCGTTTATAAGTCCGAAGCGGTCGCACATATCACCGAGATCGTGAAGATTATGTGAGGAGATAATTACGTGAGCACCTCTGTCCTTAGCATATTCCGTCACAAGATTCTTTATAATCTGTCTCTTCTGCGGGTCAAGTCCGTCAAAGGATTCGTCCAGAAGAAGAAAATCGGGATTCGTAGCCATAGCAAGAACAAGCTCAGCCTGTCTTTGCATACCCTTTGAAAAGCCGTTGAGATTCTTTTTCGGGTCAAGTCCGAAAACATCCGTAAGTCTTCTGAAGGTATCGTAGCTGAAATTGCTGTAATAGCCGTTGTAGAAGGCAGCCATTTTATTCATACTGGCGTATGCCTTAAAATATATGTCGTCGGGCACGTAGAAAAGACGTGACTTCTGACGGGCATTATCATAAATATTCTCACCGTCAAAAAGCACCTCACCGCTGTCAGCCTTGTATACGCCTGCGACGGTTTTAAGAAGAGTTGTTTTGCCTGCACCGTTGTAGCCTATAAGTCCGTAAACGGTACCCTCGGGCACCTTGAAGCTTAAGCGGTCAAGAGCCGTATATTTTCCGTAGCATTTAACAAGATTTTTAATTTCAATCAAGGAAAATTCCTCCTTTCTCATACTTTCATTGTAGCAATAAAAAAACCTTAACACAAGTAGGTTAAGGTTTTCTTAAAGAATTTGTAATTTATTCATTAAAAAGGAAGGCTTCTATTGTGTCGAGATATTCCTTCACCGTGGGGTCGATGCTGTTATATATCTCGTGCTTGCAGTCACGGAATTTAACGAGTCTGCCGTCTTTTACAATCTTTATGAATTCATCCTCAGCCTCCATATATACGGTGGAATCCTCTTCGGGCTGACAGAGAAGTATTTTTGCGGTGATTTTTTTGTTTCTCTCGGGGTCGAGGTTCCTTGCAGTCACCTTCACAGCCTCGTTTACCCAACGGTAGGAGGGGGCTGCGGTGCGGATGTCCTCATTTTCAATCTTTTTCTTATGGTAATAGTCGAATCTTTCCTTGCTTGTATCGTGGCTGTCCTCATAGGTTCTGTCGGGATTGAAGCCGCCGTAGCCTATAACCTTTTCCGATTCCTTTCCAAGCCTTATAAAAATACCCGTTACGGCTTTTGCAACAGCAGGGGGAAGTCCTGCAGTTTTTGCCTGAATCATCGGAGCGGAGAGAATCGCTTTTTCGAATACACCGGGATACTTCTGCAGATGCTGAACGGATACGGCACCGCCCATAGAATGAGAATAAAGATAAAGGGGAAGTGAGGGCGCACGTGTGAGAACTACCTTTTCCACCAGTGTCTGCAGGTCGTCCACATACTGGTCGAAGTATTTTATGTGCACTACCTCCTTGTCCGTGTTGTGGCGGTGGGAAAGACCGTGTCCTCTGTGGTCAACAATGAACACATTAAGCTTCATTTTGCTGAAATAGTAGCACATTTCAAGGAATTTTTCCGCAGATTCCGTAAAGCCGTGGGCAATCACAATATTACCGACAGCCATCTCTGCCTTATAGTATACAAAATGAATTCTTTTGCCGTCGTTTGCCTCAAGAAAACCGTCCTCGGCAATACCCTTAAGATAAGGCTCAACCGTATTTTTCATTGAATCCGCAAATCCGTTTTCACTTATAAAATAATCCTTGCTGACTGCCATTTTAATCACTCCGGTAAAATTTTCTTAAAAAAATAATATCACATATTGTTTTTAAGGTAAATATATTTCTTGTTATATGTTGCATTTTTTTTGCAGCTTTGTTATTATATACTATATATAATAACTAAAAGAGGTGTTACAATGCTGCACTATACTGAATTTATTGCAGATTTTATGAACAGATATGACTATCCCGCTGAGGCTATTGAGACCTTCACAAGAGTTCTTAAGAGACTTGACGAGGAAAAGGAATTCGGCGACAAGATGGACAAGCTTGTAGAGGGATATATGTACCCCTGGGCTGACAATATGCAGGAATATCTTAACGGTGTTGTTGAGCTTTCCAAGGAATATAACGAAAACGAATGCACGCTCGATTTCATTTTCCTTCTTCTTTGCACTCCCATAGTGTATGAGAGATATAAGGAGAAGGGTATTCCCGAGGAAACCTACTGGGATACAATGGCAGATATGCGCTGCAAGCTTATTGAGTGCATCAAATGCGAAGAGGTGCCCGGTACCTTCGTTGCAGGCTGGTATAACGGCTTCTTCAAGCTTGAAAGATTTGCTTACGGCAGATTCCAGTTTGAAGAAACAGACTATGGTAACGACTTCGATTTTGTTACAAAGGCAGGCTATCGTCTTACCAAAGGACAGACGATGATAGGCTTCCACATTCCTTCATCGGGCGTACCCCTTACGGACGAGGTAAGACTTGATGCTTATAAGAAGGCTTACCAGCAGTACAAGCACCTTTTCCCCGACGGAATTATGTATTTCTGTTGCGGCAGCTGGCTTCTTTATCCCAGACACAAGGAGTTTTTACCCGAAAAGTCTAATATCCTCAAGTTTATGAGTGACTTTGAAATTATTTCCTGGTCGGAATCCGAGGATTTCCACGATGCCTGGAGAATTTTCGACAAGTATTCGGACCTTCCCGCAGATCAGCTTCCCACAGATACCTCCTTAAGAAAGGCTTATGCAGAATGGCTTAAAGCAGGTAACAAGGGCGGCAGCGGCAGCGGCGTTATCGTGTTTGACGGTGAAAAGATTCTCAGATAAGGAGATAAATTATGAAAACCATTCTTTTTCAGGGTGACTCCATAACTGATGCAGGCAGAAACAGAGATAACGATAATGAAAGAGGTATCGGTTATCCTACCCTGGTTTCTGCTGAGCTGGGACTTAAATATCCCAACGAATATAAATTTATCAACAAGGGCATTTCGGGAAACAGAATAGTTGACCTTTATGCAAGACTCACGCGCGATATATTGCCTTATAAGCCCGATTATCTCACAATTCTTATAGGCATCAACGATGTATGGCACGAAATAAATGACAGAAACGGCATTGATAACAAAAAGTTCTTCAGACTTTACTGTATGCTTATTGAAGAAATAAAAACAATGCTCCCTGATATTGAAATATTTATCCTTGAGCCCTTTGTTCTCAAAGCCTCGGCTACAGAGAAAAAGTGGGGCGTTTTCAGAAGAGAAACCGAAATGCGTGCCGAAAGTGCAAAGGCAGTAGCAGAAAAATTCGGTCTTACCTTTATTCCCTTACAGGATAAGTTCGACGAGGCAGAAAAGAAAGCCGAAGCCTCCTATTGGCTCGGTGACGGTGTGCATCCCACAGCGGCAGGTCACGAAATTATTGCAAACGAAGTGGTAAAGGCTCTGGAGAAAAAATTCTGAAAACAGTTGAAATACTATTAATTTTATGTTAATATTATCTTTACCTTATATTAGGAGGAAAAACAATGAAAAAGTTTTTAGCTAAAGCTATTGCACTTGTTCTCTGCTTCTGTCTCGTAGCTCCCATGACAGCATTTGCAGCAGATACAAATGCAGAAGAAAATTATGATTCAGTTGTTGAATACGTTGCAGCTGCTAACGAGGAAGCTCCCGTTGACAGCATGCTTAACGTAAAGGTTATGTTTGCAAAGGTGCTTAATGCCCTCAGCAATTTCTTTATCAATGACCTTTTAGGCGGAATTCTCAATATCTTAATCCCCAGCTCTTCCGCTGTGCGTGATTATGAGGAATTCAATCTCGACGAATATGAAGGCTTCTATGCAGGTATGGATGAATTCATTGACGAGCCCGCAGCAAACGGCGTATGGAGCCTCGGTTACGGCAAGGCTTCCGTTCTTCCCGCAGATTTCGGCGAGAAGTCCTATGCAAAGGGTGCTTACCTTCCTTACGTTTTCGGCAACGAAATGTATAAGGACAATGAAGGCAACTACGAGGATCTTATGGCAAGAGCTATCGTTATGGACGACGGCTCAGGCAGAGGCAAGGTAGTTTTCATTGCTCTTGACGCAATGGGCTTTGCAAATGCTGACGTAAGACTTATCCGTGAAGCACTCAAGGATGTTGCTGCCGCTAACAACATTGTAAGCATCAACGTTTCCTGCACACACATCCAC
The DNA here is from genome assembly GCA_045659105.1 of Acutalibacteraceae bacterium. Taxonomy (GTDB): domain Bacteria; phylum Bacillota; class Clostridia; order Oscillospirales; family Acutalibacteraceae; genus RUG806. The sequence goes on along the minus strand of JAZOWG010000106.1, from coordinate 2,578 downwards.
ACCGGTATTGACTCTCAGGGTGTATGGACCGACCCCGTAGGCATTATCTTCAATAACATCGCAGGCGGCGAGGTTAAGTACGGCGTTGACCGTTCCTTCATCGAATCTGTAGTTGCAGGCTCCAAGAAGGCTGTTGAGGATGCTCTCGCAGATATGACAGAGGGTAAGCTCTACTATTCCGCTATGGATATTGAAGAGTATGTATGGGACCGTACAGCTCCTATTTCCCTTGATACAAATATGTATAAGCTCGAGTTCCTTCCCGAGGACGAGGCTAAGACTCCCACAATCGTTGCAACTTTCGGCTGCCATCCCGAATCTGCAAGCTATGACTGGTCTGACGACGGTTCAGGCAGAACTCTCCCCTTTGACCTCAAGTTCTCCGCTGACTTCATCTGGTACACAGAAGAGGTTATGAATGCAGCCGGCTACAACTTCATCTTCATTCAGGGTAACGTTTCTACCGTTACATCCGGCAGAGGCAACTCCAATGACGGTCTTGATACAGACGCACATTCTACAGCTATCCGTTACGGCTATGAAATCGGTTATATGCTTCTCGGTATGAGCCTTACAGAGGCTGACAGAATTGCTCTTACAGCCAACACAGGCGACAAGCTCGGCGTAGAAGCCAATAAGAATAATGAAGGCTACACTGTATGGTACGAGGGTCTTCCCACAGTTGAAGCTGTTGAGGTTGAACCCGTTCTCAACATCAAGAACAAGCAGTTCTTCGTAAGAATTGAAAACAACGTTATCGCTCTTCTCGGTAAAACATCTGTTGCCGACAACCTTGTTCTTCAGGATGACAAGGGCAACTTCTACACCGTTTCAGAGGTAGGCTACCTTGAAATCGGCGATGAAATGAAGGTTTATATGTCCCCCGGTGAAACCTTCGGCGAGCTTCTCTTCGGCGGCGACGGTGCTAAGGGCTTCCCCCTTCCCACAATCAGAGAATACACAGGCGAAGACATCATCATTATGGACCTTATGAATGACGCAGCAGGCTACGTTGCAAACGAAGAGAATTTCGTAATGGCAGGTCTTCAGTACAACGCAGAAACAGGCGAGTATGACAGCGATACATGGTGCCTTATCTCCTACGGTAAGACAGCAGGTACAACCTTCATCACTCACTTCTACGATGTATTTGACAGCGTAAAATAAGTAAATAACAATTATCCCCGAGGCTCTTAAGAGCATCGGGGGAATTTTTTTGTATTATATTTTTTATCCTACAGTCTTTGTGACTTCTCTGTATTTATGCGTTCTTATGTACTGCAGAACGGTTTTGAGCCCCTCATAATTGGGATGCAGACCGTCGCCTCCCATAAGCTCTCTTTTTGCGTGTCCGTCTTCACCTAAAAGCACGGAGAAGGTATCAAGATAAGGAACACCGTATTCCTCTGCAACGTCAAGAATCCAGCTGTTTGCGGCTGTTATCATCACGTTTGTGATGTCACCCCACCAGCGGTAGTCGGGAGTTATGGGATAAATTGACTGGCACATAAGCTTTGTTTCGGGGCTTATTTCAAGAATATCGGAAACAAGGTCAGCGTAATCTGCCTTGAATTCCTCCTCATCCATAAAGGAAACGCCGTTGATGCCCACAGCAAGTATAAGATATTCGGGCTTGTGCTCCTCTACCACCTGACGGATGGGCTTCTCAATATTATCGAAGGGATCAAGAATGCAGTAGGAGCTCTGATAGGCAAGGGTCATTGTGCCCTCAGGTCCTGTCCAGATGGAATTTGTATCCTCACCACCGCCCAGAAGTCCCCAGGGCCACATCCAGTAGGTGGGGGAGTCGCAGATAAAGGTAAGCTTATCCACGTATTCCTGACCCATATCCTCGGAAAGAGGAAGAATCATGGGAGAGGTATAGTCAACAGGAGTAAGGTCGGGGTGATTCAGGTAAATCTCTTCCCCCGTTCTGTCAATTTCCCAGGCCTCGGTGGTTGTTTCAATCTCAGGCTCGGTTGTCTCTTCAAGTGTCGTGGTTTCCGTTACGGGAAGTTCACCGCAGCAGGTGAGAAACAAAAATACAAGGCTAAGCATCAGAACAATTATTTTTTTCATAATTTCACCTCATAATTTACAGATAACGATTGTTTTTCTTGGGCTCTACGGTAATTGTGCCGTCCTTGTGAAGGGTTGTAAGGGTAACGCCGTAATGGCAGTCCTTTTCGGGGAAATTAAGCTTTTCCGTCATATTGTAGGTGTTGTAGCCCGTGCACTGGGTATAAACGAGATACGCATCCTCATAAATTGCACAAAGGTCGTTTATGTGGTCGTGACCCGAGAAAATTGCCTGAAGCTGTGCCTTTTCCTTGCCTGCGGTGAAGAAACCGCTGTTATAGTAGGATGAACCTACACTCTCATACTGTGTTCCGTAAATAAGCTTTGTTTTGCCCGAATCTCTGTAATCGTACTGTCCGTGCTCGTCACAGATTAATTCATATTCCTTTACGGGAATGTGCATATAACAGATTGATTTGTTTTCGGGGGACACCTCAAGAGTTTTTCTCATATTGTCCGTGTACCAGTCAATCTGATTCTGCTTTACGAAATCATAGGT
>JAZOWG010000105.1:0-26190 GCA_045659105.1 Acutalibacteraceae bacterium | reverse complement strand
AAGCCTGCGGCACCCGTGGTTTCCTGACCGAGCACACCGAGATTAAGAGCAATTCTTTCATCCCTTACTCTCATTGAATCTCCGCCCACACGGATTGTTGTAATAACGTAATCCGCATCCTTTACAGCTTCAAAGATATCGGTAGTCAATGAAAACTTTAACACGGGAGCAATCAATGCAGATATTTTCTTTGCCATTCTGCCGAAAATATCAAGCTTTACTTCATCGTTATCCATAAAGACAAGCTCTTTTATACCGAGAGCCTCAGCTCTTGAGGCAATTGAGCGTGCAAGAAACATTGACCTTACGCCGCCGCCTCCGATAACCGTCATTTTCATATTATTCACATCCGTCCGTCTCTTTTTTCTTAGCCTTCATAGGCTCTATTCTGAACTTTTTGATAAGATAATACACAACACCTACGGGAATACAGCAGATAGCAATAAGGATAATTTTATCAAGAGGAATCCACTTGAATATTGCATCACCGAGAAGCGTAAAGAGAATTACTCTCCAGGCTATTCCTGCTACGGAAAGCACGGCATATTTAAGATACTTACAGCCCGATGCTCCGTAAAAAAGACTGACAAAATCAATGGGAAACGCAGGGATAGCTCTGATTGAAACAAGAACAGATGCCTTGCTCTGAATATCCTTTGCAAGAAGCTTTCTTCCCGTTTCTTTTTTTGACAGAAGCTTATAAACCGCATCCTTACCAAGGAACCTGCCGAGAAAATATGTAACGCTTACCTCAATGAATATACCCGTAAGATTTACGAACACTGCAAGCACGGGGTTCATAATTGCACCTACGGCAACGTATACAACGGATGCGGGAACAACAAAAACAAGAGCCTTGATAACATATACGGCAAGTATCATAACAATAAGCACAGGGAGCTTGTCCGTCACGTCGGCAAGGGCGCGCACGTCAAGATTTGACAACTCATCATAATATATAATTGCCACAGCAAATAAGGTAAGGGCAATTACACATCTGAGAATTATCAGAAATATATCCTTCTTTTTCATTCATCTTCCTCTTTCTTTCTGAGGTTACCGGGCATTTCCACACGGTAAATACTCTGATTTGATATATCGACGTAAGGTATATACACAGGGGGAATACCGGCAGAAGCAGTAAGATTCACAATAAAAGCCTTCAGGTGCGGAAAAAGCGCGTCAAAGGTTTTAACGTGAAGCTGTTCCTTGGGAATTTCACCGTTAATCACAAAATACCCCTTCATTACAACCACAATGCGAAATCTTTCGGGCGAATTCTTGTCTGAAATTTCAGCACGCATTTCACCTTGGCAGGTATTTATTTTTGAATATCCTACGTTATAGGCATATTTATTTTGTAATTCAATTTTCGTATTTGGAGGAAGCTTATTGACAAAATCTACAGATTCAACCTTAGTCAGTTTAAGTTCAAAATCCTTCATATTATCACCCTTTATAAATATGCAATTAAATTTATCACAGAAGAAGAAAAAAAACAATAGTCAATTAAATAAAACTTGTAAAATACACAGCATACAGATATAATTATAACAAATAAGCTAAAGGAGTATCATAATGAAAAAGAAAATATTAATCCCGTTAGGTGTTATTGTTCTTATTATTGCTGTATTTTGCGCAATAAATCTCGGCAAATCTCCCATAAGCAGTAAATTTGTACTTGCATCCTACGGTAATGAGCCTCAGCAGTTTATAGCCCACAGAGGCTTTTCCTCTGTTTATCCCGAAAACACAATCCCCGCAATTGAGGGAGCAATTGAAAACGGCTTTTACGGAGTTGAATTTGACATTCATACAACCAAGAACGGTGTATGGATACTAAATCACGACAGCACCATTGATAAAATGACGGACGGCTCCGGTGAAATTGCCGAGATGACATTTGATGAGCTTCAGGAATATACAATTGACAACGGCAACGGCATTGAAAATTACGAAAACCTTAAATTGCCGAAACTCGAGGATGCACTTGAAATCATCAAGGAAAGCACACTTATTCCTTATATTGAAATCAAGGGCTACGACCCCGTAGCTTTCAGAAATCTCATTGACCTTATTGATAATTACGGTTTTTCTGATAAAGCAGTAATTATTTCCTTTGATATGGAAGCACTTCTCGGAATAAGAGAAATTGATAAAGATATTAAGCTTATGTTTATTACCAATGAGCTTACGATGGATGACGTAAACACCTGCCTCGAAAACGGCAACATCGGCATTGACATCAACGGCGGACTTATCTTCAAAATGATGAAGGAAGTAAAATTTGCACAAGAGAACGGTCTTGACTGTGCAGCCTGGACAGTTGATTTACCCGTATTCAGTGACCTTATGAATGCATTCGGAATAAAGAAAATCACAACAAACAGAATATATCCGTAAAAAACAGGGCTGTATCAGTGATACAGCCCGATTAATTTCATATGAATTCAGTTGCTTATTTTTCTTCCTTTTTCTTGTGGAAGAGAAGCTTGTCAACGGGGAAATAGAGGAAGAACTGAACAGCGGAGCAAACCATTGTTGCGATGTTCTTTGCTGCGACCTCGTTGAGATTCCAGCCTACAAGTAAATCCTTGAGCGTGGGGTTAAGCCAAGCGGAGAAAACGATAAGTCCGATTGTGAATACTATGTAAATAGGAAGAGCAACTGCAACGTTTGCGCCTGAATTGAAGGTCTTCTCCTTGTTTACAAAGAAAGCAACAATCTGAGCAATAATATTTGCAACGTTACTTACGATAAAGTAACCGAGACCGCCGACTGCAACGGGGTATGCAAAGAAGAGCCAGTTGAATTCCTGTGTGTAAAGGTCTTTGATAGCAGGAATAAGCTGAAGTGTGTTAAGAAGAACAAACTGAACAATCATAGCAAGAAGACTTACAACTATAAACTTTACAAACTGCCAGATTGTTACAAGAAGACTACCCTTCTGCTCTGCCATATTATCGATCTGTTTTAATTTACCCATAATTTTCAACTCCATAATCATTTTTGCTAATAATAACATATACGTTAGAAAAAATCAACAATTTATTTAATACAGAATAAATTTTTAAATAAAAGCAATACTATGAGTAAAAAAGAATAAAGGAACTGATAGTATGATAGAAAGCGATACAATCAAGCTTCTTCGTGAATGTGATGCAGGTGTAAAAATGGGAATTGCATCAATAAGCGAAGTGCTTGACAGAGTAGAATCCCGTGATTTACAGACAATTCTCAACAAAAATAAGCTTGAGCACGAAAAGCTTGAATCTGAAATTCAGCAAAAGCTTATTGAATTCAAGGACGACGGAAAAGACCCGAATCCCATGGCAAAGGGCATGTCATGGATTAAAACAAACGTTATGCTCGGAATGAACAATTCCGACAAAACAATAGCAGATTTATTGACAGACGGTTGCAATATGGGCGTCAAGTCACTTAATTCCTATCTTAATGAATACAAAGCCGCCGACGAATATTCCAAGGATATCACCAAGAAACTTATAAATCTTGAAGAAAGACTTACTGTTGACATGAGAGATTATCTCTAAAAAAATTACCGATGCTTCTCACAAAGAAACATCGGTATTATTAATATTCAGGATGTGGTCCTGTCCGCCGGCTTTTTATGTTGATTGGATGCTGTATTGAGCTTGTTTTTTACTATTTTTCTAATGATAAGCATGAATATTGCTGCAACACCAAAAAATAGACCATAGAAGTCTCTGATTTGCGGACCGGCCATTTCTATCAACACTTCACTCTGATTATCATTACTGCGAATCAGTTTCATATAACCCATCTTTAGGTTTCTTTTACATTCATAGTTCCATTCACCCACAGAAAATTCTTCTGACTGCATTATTTCACTGTTGGTATATTCCCACAGTTTATCTCCGGGAATATCATAATAATTGATTGTTTTCGTCACAATATCAATGGTCAATAAATTATTGTAAAAAATGAGATAAATAGTATTCTCATCAATACGAAGAGCCGGATTATTTTCCGTCGTAAAAATTATTTCATAACAAAAATCTCCTTCAGAATTATAAACATCAATATATTTCTTGCTAAAAACGTCATTATTCTCTTTATCGTATTTTTCTTTATGAGAAAGCACAACAAAGTCTCCGTTTTCGTTAGCATCTGCTTGCAAGAAATACGTATGACCACTACATTCTTGACTTATGTGCAAATCTAAATTTTCAGGGAATTCCTTTATTCTGACTTTGGGGATTTCTGTAACAGAAAGAGCAAAAGATATACAACTGTTGTAAAAAACACCAAATAAAACAATAAACATCAAACATAGTACTCGTTTTGTTTTCATATTTTGATTTTCCTCCTCAAAAATCAGGGGTTCTAACCGTCCCTTGATTGCTTTTCTTGTTAGTTGAATGTTATCTCTTCGCCATTTACTTCTAAACAATAATTTACATTAAAACCAGAAATGTGTGCATAGTAAGTAACATAGGTTTTTCCAAGATAATCAGTATTTCTTTCTATAGAATAAAATACTGTATTAAAATTATCAGAAATTTTTGATTCTCCACCATTGGTATCAAGAATAGTAATAAAATAATCGTTTGAGTTTTTATACTGATAAATATTTACAGAAATTCCGTCAGTAAGCTTTTGGTCTACTCTTACCATATTTGAGCCTGTACCTATTTTCCATCCGTTTTCGTTTTTTGGTACAATTAAAAAAGTATCAGTATCCTTATTACGGTCAACAATAAAATCACAATTATTTCCTTCAACAACAAGTTCGATATCAGATTTTCCGGGAATAAAATATCTGTAGGCAGATTCCGGTGACTCGAAAGTTAAAAACAAATTTTCAAAAGGACAAAAGCTTAAACAAAAATACAACAAGATTGCTATAGTTGTAAAAATAGCATACAGTTTTCGTTTGTTTGCATTTTTATATTTTTTTACTGCTATAATTGAACATAGAAAAAAAAGACAACTAATAGCTAATCTTATAAATACAAACATATAATTCACCTCTTATGGGAAATCAGGAGACGGTTCTGTGATTGACAAAATTTCAATAAGAACCGTCCCTTGATTGGTTATCTTACTTTTTATGTCTATACATAATTATTAGTAGTGGAACAATAAAAACAAATGCTTCAAAGATTAGTACGTAAATAACTATTGATTTTGATATACTACCAATTAAAAATATGAGTGAGGCAACATATGAACCAATGTATAATATGACCCTGTCATTGTTTCCATTAAGAAACTTAAATTTAAATGATAGAATAAATATGAGAATTCCAATTGCACACCAACCCAAAAAGACATATTTTCTTGTTAAGTAAAAACAAAACAAAGCATTTACTATTTCCAAAATTTCGCAACAATATACTGTGTACTTTTTTATCTTGAAAACTAAAGTGTATTGGTAATTGCTGTTTTTCTTTCTATACTTATTCATACACATCACCTTAGAACAACTCTCTAATTTTTTGTAAATCAGGGGACGGTTCTGTGATTGTCCATTTTCTTAAATAAACCGCCCACCATGAAAAGGTTATAAACTCAAGGTCTCTTTACTCAATATAATTTTAGCACACGGAACAAATAAAATCAACAAAAAAAGATAGCTCCGCCATCAGGCAGAGCTATCCGTTACTAACATTATCAGAGATGTGCTTTTACATTATTTTCATAATGTCCTGTATCCTGGAAGCCGATTTCGGTACGAAGACATTCACCCCATTTACGGGCAATTTCTTCATAGGAATCTGTCTCAATTTTTGCTCTGTGGAAGCCGTCCTTAGCACCTCTCAGGCACCAGTCGGATTCCCAGAACATATGGTTAGATGCCTTATATGTCCACAAGGTCCAGCTGTAGTTTATCTTTTCCATAAAGGTAAAGCAGTTTTCCCAGGTTGTCTGCTGATGGGGGAAGAATTCACCCATATACATAGGCACGTCAAAATAAATTATTTTGGTAAACAATGCAAACAGATTGAAAATAAAGTTTGAATTGTTGTAAAAATGAACCTGATAAACTACATTTTCCCAGCCCTTAAGAAAAGCCTGCGGAAGTGCAATTGCTGTCCAGATACATTCCATAGTAATTATGTGCTCTTCATCAACTGCTCTTACTGTGTCATAAAGACGTGTATAAATAAATTCATTATTGATTCGTCTTCCGATTTCCGAGCTCTCAACATCACACATAGGCTCATTGAGAAGGTCATACATAGCAACTGCAGGATTGCCGTTAAAACGCTGAGCAATTGCCGTCCACAATTCGTCCGTAAGTTCACGGTATCTTTCACCCTGCTCCGTGTCCTCATAAAGACCGCAGGACTTTCCCTTGCCGCTGTGAGGTGCATCACTCTGATAACCTACAGCACCGTGCATATCAAGAATAACATAAAGCTCTCTCTTTGAGCACTCCTCAACAACCCAGTCAAGACGGGAGAAATCCCATTCACCGTTTTCATCAAGAATCTTTGTTCCGTTATCATCATAATAGAAGTTTCTGAACCAGAAAGGCACTCTTACGCAGTTAAAGCCCATTGCCTTGATTTCATCAAGGTCATATTCCGTAATCCAGTTATCCATATAGGTGTCCATAAGAGCATAAGCACCCTCGACACCGAAACGCTCCGTAAGCTTTGTGAGAACATCATAATGGTCGGTTGCCTCTTCATAAGGAGAAAGCCAATCCTCCCAGATAAGCCACGAACCGAGATTTACACCCTTAAGCGTAACCTTTTCACCGCGGCGGTTTACAATATCCTGTCCTTTTGTAACAAGAAAATCTTCATCCGTAAAACCTACGGGTTCTTCCGTTGCAAAAGAAGATACGGAAAGTGCACAGAATACTGTGATCATAGCCATAATAACACTTAATGCTTTTTTTACTTTAATTTTCATAAAAATTTCTCCGATTTTACAACAAGTGAGTTTTTATCACAATTATCAACAATTTTCAAACCACATATTTGTCACATTTAAATATTGATTTCACGCCCCTTTTTGTGATACCATATCACACAAGGAGGTGATACCGTGAAGCGTGAAATTGTCATAACGGAAAAACTGAACGGAGACAGTACATCATACGGTCTCGAAATCCGAGAAAACGGAAAAATAAACTGTTTTTCCGGACTGACAGAACGTAAAGACAGAATTGAACAGCTGAAAAGGAACCTGGAGAATTCCGATATTTCAGCTGTTCATATAAATGACATTATAAGAGATTTTGTCACAGAAGACGCCTGCGACAGATTACTGCTGAACTCTCTTATGTGATGTCATCAAAATAAAGACGGTATCAGGCGATACCGTCTCAATTTTTTTACATGAGGCTCTTGTAAAGAGCAACGATATCTTCTACGCTTGTTTCTCTGGGGTTACCGGGACGGCAAGCATCTGCGAATGCAGACTCTGCAAGCTCGAGAACTTCTTCTTCCTTAACGATACCCTTGAGAGTAGATTCGATACCAACATCCTCGGAAAGCTGACGTACTGCATCAACAGCGGCCTTTCTGTATTCTTCCTGAGTCATATTGTCAACACCCTGAACTCCCATAGCCTTTGCGATATCACGGTACTTTTCACCTGTGTATTCTGCATTGTAAGCCATAACTGTGGGAAGAAGAACAGCGCAAGCCTTACCGTGAGGCATATCATAGTAAGCGGAAAGTGTGTGTGCCATAGAATGGTCAACACCGAGACCGACGTTTGAGAAGCCCATACCTGCAATATACTGACCGAGAGCCATTCCGTCACGGCCGTCCTTTTCGTTCTTGACAGCACCGCGAAGAGATCTTGCGATTACTTCGATAGCCTTGATGTGGAACATATCGGAAAGCTCCCAAGCACCCTTTGTGATGTAGCCTTCAATAGCGTGTGTAAGAGCATCCATACCTGTAGCGGCAGTAAGAGCAGCAGGCATTGAAGCCATCATATCAGGGTCAACAACAGCAACAACGGGAATATCGTGAACGTCAACGCAAACAAACTTACGCTTCTTTTCAACGTCTGTAATAACATAGTTGATTGTAACCTCAGCTGCTGTACCTGCAGTTGTGGGAACAGCGATAATGGGAACGCACTTATTCTTAGTGGGAGCAACGCCCTCAAGAGAACGAACATCCTCAAACTCGGGGTTTGTGATTATGATACCGATAGCCTTTGCAGTATCCATAGCAGAGCCGCCGCCTACTGCAACGATACAGTCAGCACCGCACTCCTTGAATGCATTCACGCCGTTCTGTACGTTTTCGATTGTGGGATTAGCCTTAACATCAGAGAATACTGCATATTCAATCTCTGCATTTTTAAGAACATCAAGAACCTTATCTGTTACTGCGAACTTAAGAAGATCGGGGTCTGTAACAACAAAAGCCTTTTTAAAAGCGCGGCTTCTGATTTCGTCGGGAATAGCATTAATAGCGCCCGCACCGTGGTATGATGTTTCGTTAAGAGTAAACTTGTACATTGGAATTCCTTCTTTCGGTTTTTTTCTTTATTATACTATACCCACAAAATATATTCAACCGAAATCTGAAAAAATATTCATTTCCTACAGTAATCAATTAAATATCATTTTCAACAAAAATTTTTTCGGTTTTTGTAAAAAAAGACTTGATTTTTCCAAACAGTTGTGATAATATATCAAAGCGCCAAGAAACGCAATGTATATTGAAAGGTAGATTTACACTATGGAATGGTATGAAATTCTCATCGGCATATTACTTGTAATAACTTCAATTGCGATTGTTATTCTCGTTCTTATGCAGCAGAGCCGCAGAGCAGGTCTCTCAGGAGCTATCTCAGGCGGAGCCGAAACATTCTTCGGTAAGAACAAGTCTAATTCCGTAGAAGCAAAGCTCAGCAGATTAACAAAGATTCTCGGTGTTGTTTTCTTTGTAGTTGCTTTATTCTGCACTTTCCTTCTCGCGTTTATGGTTTCCCGTTGATCCAGTAGCTCAGTCGGCAGAGCACCTGCCTTTTAAGCAGGGTGTCCGGAGTTCGAATCTCCGCTGGATCACCATAAAGAAAGCACTTCTTCCGAAGTGCTTTTTTTATTTTCTCAGATAAATTTTTCACTGCAGAAACAAATTATAATTCCCATAAAAAGTATTCTGTTCGCACAATTCATAATTTCGCTGAACCAGTAAAAGCGTGTCCCGCTGTCGGGAAACAATTCCGCACAGCACGAAAGCATCATCAGTGCAACAAAATACATACTCACGACAATTATGTAGAAGGCTTTAATAAAGCACCTTGTCTCTTTTTTCAGTATTATTTTTTCTTTCATATAATCACCGCTTATATTGTAACGTAAAATACAGCGCCATTCAATGATATCATTCTGGTAACGGAGTAAAACTATGGACAGAGTCGGCATATCCTCAGCTTGCTTTTATCCCCTTACAACCGAAGAATCCTTTCTGAAGCTTTGCGAGAAAGACATAAAGTGCATTGAAATGTTTTTTAACTCGCCATCGGAAATTGAGGATTCATATTTAACGGAATTAATGAAAATGCAAACGGAATACGGAATTGAAATTCCGTCCGTGCACCCGTTTATGTCCTTTGCTGAATCATTCTTTCTGTTCAGCTCTTACGAAAGACGCTTTTATGACATTCTTGATTTTTACAAGAAATTTTTCGAAATCACAAAAAAGCTCGGTGCGGAAATTTTTATAATCCACGGTCTTAAAATCCCCGGAAGCATCACAGAAGACGTATATTTTGACAGATTCGGAAAGCTCATAGAAATCGGAAAGTCCTACGGTGTCACGGTCTGTCAGGAAAACGTTGTTCAGCATCACTCTCAGAGTGTTGATTTTCTCGAAAGAATGGCAAAAGCACTCGGTGATGATTTTTCTCTTGTTCTTGACATCAAGCAGGCAAGACGTTCTCTTGAATCCCCTTACGATTTTATAAACCGCTTAGGCAAGCATATCAAGCACATTCACATAAGTGACTATAACGACAAATCCTCCTGTATTCCGCCTTGTGAGGGTCTTTTCGATTTCAGAGAATTCTTCGGAGAATTAAAGAAAATCGGATACGACAAAAAATTCATAATCGAGCTGTATAATTATTCTTATACGGATGAAAAACAGGTTTTTGAATCTTTTTCAAAAATCAATGAAATTCTCGTTGATTATTGATTTTCTTTATGTTATCATACTGATATAAATTATTAAACGGACGGTAAATTTTATGAAATGCCCTTATTGTTTATACCCCGAAAGCAAAGTTATTGATTCTCGCCCTGCAGATGACGGTCAGCGTATCCGACGCCGCAGGGAATGTATAAAGTGCGCAAAGCGTTTTACAACCTATGAAGCAATTGAAGGTCAGCCCGTTATTATCATCAAGCGTGATAAGTCAAGACAGGTTTTCGACCGCACAAAGCTTCTTTCCGGTATGCTTCGCGCCTGCGAAAAAAGACCCGTTTCTCTTGAAACTCTGGAGAACGCCATTGATGAAATAGAAAGCCAGCTTCAGAATTCTCTTGAGAAAGAGGTGCCCTCAGTTACAATCGGCGAAATGGCACTTGAAAAGCTCAAGACTATTGATGAAATTGCGTACGTAAGATTTGCTTCCGTTTACAGAGATTTCAAGGACATAGAATCCTTTATGGCTGAGCTCAAGCAGTTAATTAATGAAAAATAAAGAACAAAATTTATGAGGAGAGCATTTTCTGCTCTCCCCTTTTTTAGTTTTTGTCGAATATTTTTTTAAGTCCCAAGAGGATCAGCTCGGGTTCAAAAATCATTTTTCTCCTACAGTACGGAAGAATCGCATCTGCATAACCGCCTGTGGCAATCACGGTAATATCCTTTTCACCGAGTGCAGTCTCAATATTATCGCACATTCCGTCAAGCATTGCTGCAGTCCCCTGGACAATTCCCGCCTGCATACTTGAAACTGTATTTGTTCCGTACACGGGACAGCTTCCCAAATTAATATCAATAACGGGAAGAAGCGATGCAGCTCCCGAAAGCGCATTAAGAGAAATACCAACACCAGCGGAAATAACACATCCCCTGTATGCTCCCGAGGCATCAATTACACTGATTTTAGTAGCCGTTCCGAGATCTATAACAAGACAGGGGGCGCAATATTTGTCTATTGCCCCGACAGCGCCTGCAACAAGATCAGCACCGAGCTGCGCAGGATTGTCTATTTTTATAGGTAATCCGCTCTTTACACCGGGTCCCAGCACAATTGCCTCAACACCGGTCAGCATAATTACAGCATCCTTTATAAGAGATGTAAGCTCAGGTACAACAGAGCTGATAATTGCGCCGTGCACGTTTTCAAGCTCCGCATTTTTAAGATTAATAACACCCTTTATTGCAAGTGCATACTGCTCAGCAGTAATTTTTCTGTCAGAAGAAATTCTTGCCTTAAAAATAAGAGAATTTTCATCAAAAAGACCGAATAATATATTGGTATTCCCGATATCAACCGCAAGGAGCATCAATTATTCCTCCCCGCAGAAGCAATCAAGAAGAGACAGCATTTTTATAAACATACCGCCCTGAACGGAACGGTGTCTGAAACCGACCATCTGTGATGTTACGGTGTCATACCAGTCAGTCATCGGAACTCTTGATGGAGACTGATTATAGCAGTTCCACATAGGCTCAATATATTCTTCGAATTCCTCATCTGTGGGTGCAAGACAGGCAGTCCACATAATCCAGTCGGACTTGGTATAGGTCCTTCTGTTATCAAGCGGCATACCGTAAGCATTGAAATGCTTTTTATTTGAACAGAATTCGGAATAGTATACGCTTGGAGCAAAAAGCCCGGTACCCCAGATTTTATCCCATACCATATTATATTTCATACTGAAGGTATCCTTACGGTCGAATGCAAGACGGAAACTGCCGTCAGCATTTGCAGCATTTTTCACCCAGTTGTCAGCCATCTTACGGGCCTCAGCCATATACTTTTCCGATTCCGCGGCTTCACCCTTCATTTTAAGCATCAATGAATAACCTGCAACACCCATAATAGCCTTAAGTGAAAGGTTGCAGTTGTGTGCAAGATGACCTGCAAAGTCATCTGTGCAAAGCTGATTTTCGGGATCCATGCCGTACTCAAGAAGATATTTTACCCATTGAGCCACTATATCCTTATACAAATCAAAGAAATCAGTATTTCCGTCTCGAAGAGAAATATTGGCAAGCATTATAATCATATTGCCGCATTCCTCAACAGGCATCTGAAAATCCTTATATCTTCCGTCTTCAATATGATTCGTTCCGTACACCTGTCCGTTAACAAGAGGATACTGACCTACATCGTGGGGAGCAAAGTCAAATTCCCATTCGGCGCTGTCGGCAAACCTGAATATGGGTCTGAGCATTCCCTTAAGAAGCTCAGTATTATAGTAAAGGAACATAGGAGACGAGGGATAGGTAACGTCAACCGTTGCGGCGCAGCCGTTACTGAAGCATTCCTTAGAAATGAATATAGCATTGCCTTCATCATCTATACAAAGCTTATGTGCCGCAATAACCTGCCTGAAGGCAAGAGCAACAAGGTCAGAGTATTTTTCCCCGCCCGCGATAAGTGCATCCATTTCAAGCTCAATTGCCTTGGTATAGCAAGCATCACAAATGTCCTCTGCTTCGGCAAAAGCCTCTGTAATTGCTTCTTCAATTGTTTTGCCGTCCTTCTTCCAGTAGGCTTTTACATTCTTTCCGAAATACTGAAGAGAGTATATGTCATCATAAGAAAATAATGCATAAGCATCAGCATTCTCCGTAAGTGCAATTTCCGCTTCGGCAAAAATCATATCATCATACTTATTGAATGATACCTTATCCTTTTCCGAAACTGTAAGATAAAAATATCCCCAGTCGATTCTGATGTCATCACCGGAATCGTGAAGAATATCCTGCTTTTCGGAGCCGATTTTTGCGGTATTAAGACCGTTTTTTGCAATAATTTCCGTTACAACGCTTCCCTCTCCCTTTTTGTTTAGAACAAGCTCTTCGGAAGCACTGATTTGTACAGTAACATCGTGAGTGTCACCGTCTGCTGACGAGAAATTAAAGCTTGCGTAAGAAACGGGACGTGAAAGCTTCATAAGATCATCGGGGAATAACGGAGTAAAGAAATTCACATCAAGCGTTATTTTCTCATTTCCGAAGGTATAATGAGAAACAAAAGCGTTCATTTCAAAAGCTGTCTGCGGAATAACAGCATCTTCACCGTCTCCCATAAAACGGTATTTTTCACCGTCTATTTTAACGTATCCGATAACAGTATTAGCAGAGCCCGTCCAATGCTCCGTAACTTCATCGTAAAGTCGGTCTGCCGGCGACCAGACGGAAAAATAAGGGTCAACAGTAATAAGCGGTATTGAAGGAGGTCTGAGCTTCATAATAATTCTCCTGACATATTTTTTTATCAATATAACATTTTCACAGAATATTTACAAGAGAAATCATAATGTTTGTTAAAATATTGCAAGTTAAATATTTTTATGATAAAATTTATAAAAACAGCCCCTGACCGGAGGATAACATGAAACATAACATAAACGGTGATATTTTTATACACGAAAACATATTTCCCGTAAGAATAGTTGCTTCTTCAGGCAATGTAAAAGATGCGGAAAATCTCCTTAAGACAAAAGAACTGCAGATCACAACAAACGAACCCGATGTCTCAATATTAAAAAACGGAATCAAAGGGGAAAAAGCAAGTATTATTTTAGATTTCGGAAAAGAGCTTCACGGTAAGCTGAGAATTCTTACGCATACGCTTTCCGGGACAAATCCTGCAAATATTCGCATTGTTTACGGTGAATCCGTTTCGGAGGCTATGAGCACTGTAGGAAAGAAAGGAGCCACGAACGACCACTCAACAAGAGATTTTGAATTTCCCGTGCCTCCATACAGTGATATGTCCTTCAATGGATCGGGTTTCCGGTTCGCTAAAATCGAGCTTTCAGACAAAAATACAGAAATCAGAATAAAAGCAATCACCGCCACTGCAATTTACCGTGACATTCCATATCTCGGCACGTTTTACTGCAGTAATGAAACAATTAATAAGATATATGATGTTTCAGCATACACCTGCCATCTTAACATGCAGCAGTATATCTGGGACGGAATAAAGCGTGACAGACTTGTATGGGTCGGAGATATGCATCCTGAAATGCTGACAGTAAGAACTGTTTTCGGTGCACATAATATAATTGAAAAAAGTCTTCGTTTTATGAGAGAGAGCACTCCCCTGCCTTTATGGATGAACGGAATGCCGACGTATTCATTATGGTGGCTTCATATTCTTTACGACTGGTATCTTTATACAGGAAACGATGAATTTCTCACGGAAAACAAGGATTACGCATTAAAACTTATTGAAATAATCTGCGATCTTGTAAATAAAGACGGCAGCGACAATATTCCGTCTTATTTCATAGATTGGCCCTGCAACGGCAAAAAAGCAGGAGTAAGCGGTTCGCGTGCACTTCTTGCAATGTCGCTTTCGTCGGCAGCAAAACTTGCCGAAACCTTAGGGGAAATTAAACTTGCTGAGCTTTGTAATGAAAAAAAGGCATATCTTACCGCCACTGCACCAAAGACATACGGTGCAAAGCAGGTAGCCGCAATGTATTCCCTTGCAGATTGGATGGATGCAGAAACAGCTGCCGAAGAAATTCTGCAAAACGGAGCAGCAGGCTTCTCGACATTTATGAGCTATTACCTTCTTAAAGCAGCATCCAAAAAGGATATGTCCGCAACACTTTCAGCTCTTGAAGAGTACTACGGAGGCATGCTCAGTATGGGAGCTACAGCATTCTGGGAGGATTTTGACATTAAGTGGCTCCATAACGCCTGTCCTCTTGACAGAATCCCCGAAAAAGGAAAAAGTGATATTCATGCAGACAACGGAGCATTCTGTTATAAAGGTCTTCGCCATAGTCTTTGCCACGGGTGGTCCTCTGCACCTACGGCATTTCTCGCTGAAGAGGTTCTCGGAATAAAAATTCTTGAACCCGGATGCAAAAAAATTGCAATAAAACCAAACCTCGGAAATCTCAGCTTCGCCAAAGGCACCTATCCTACACCGTACGGAATAATTTCGGTTGAGTGCACAAATAACAGCAATACCGTATCTGTCAAGTACTCTGCACCGGAAATAATTGAAATAATTTTATAAGGAGAGAAAATAATGAATTTCACTGAGCTTGCAAAAACAAGACAATCCTGCAGAAAATATAATCCGGCAAAAGCCGTTGAAGAAGAGAAAATCACTCAGATTCTTGAAGCTGCAAATCTTGCTCCCTCAGCCTGCAACAGTCAGCCCTACAAAATAACCGTTGCAAACGGAAGCAAAGCAAAGGAGATTGCAAAAGCCACTATGGGAATGGGGATGAACTCATTTACTGCGGATGCTCCCGTAATGCTTGTTATTGCAGAAGGGTCATATTCAGCAACCGCTGCAATGGGCGCAAAGGTCAAGGGGAATGACTACCGTTCAATAGACATCGGTATTTTAAGTGCTTTTATAACATTAAAAGCTACCGAATTAGAACTCGGCACCTGTATTCTTGGTTGGTTTGATGACAAAAAGATCCGTTCTGTATGCAATATTGACACGCCTGTCCGATTGGTTATTTCTCTCGGATATCCCGAAGAAAATTATCCTCTTCGAAATAAAAAGAGAAAAAATATATCCGACTACATTTCTTTTACAGAGTAAAAAAACACCCGTCTCCAGGACGGGTGTTTTTTTATCAGAATACAAGAAGATTTGATTTTACATGCTTTGTTTTTGAAAAACAGCAAACATCTTTTCCGGCAAAAAGGATATGATCACACAGATAAATTCCAAGCGGCATCAGCATTTTGGCAAGTTTCTCCGTCAATTCCTTGTCTTCTGCAGACGGAGTCGCAAACCCGCTGATGTGATTGTGAGCAATTATAACGCCCTTAGCGTTCAGGATAATGGCAGATTTTACAATAGATGAAAGATCGGTATAAACCATATTTTCATTTCCCTGAGAAATCTCCGCATCCTTAATAAGTCTGCATCTTGCATCAAGATAAAGGATAACCAACTTTTCAGAAGTAGCCGTTTTAAAATAGCTCGAAAGAAATTTCTTTGCCGCATCGGAGGTCTCAAGAATCGGCTTTTCGGCAAATTTACTCTCTTCATAAGCACGGAAGAGCTCGGGAAGAAATTTTATAAAGGTCGCACTTTCCGCACCTACGCCGTAAACATTAGTCAGAGCGTCAAAGGAAGCATCAAGAACACCGGAAATTGAACCAAACTCATTCAGAAGCCGATGGGCAGTTTCATTTGTGTTACATCGAGGCAAAGAATAAAACAGCATCATTTCAATTATATTGTGAGGCTGAAAACCCTGCAGTCCCGCATCGCGGAAGCTCTGCTTCATTCTCTGTCTGTGTTTTTCATGCAATTCCTTTGAAAGTCCGCCTTTTTTATCCGCGGAAGATTTATTCGCCATTTAAAAAACCACCTGTAGTAAAAAATCAAATCAGGAAAAATAATCCATTATTCCGTAAGCAACGGCATTTCCTATAATGTGCTGATAAGAGGGATTTGCGAGAACACTTCCTTCCACATAATTCGTAAGGAATCCCGTTTCCACAAGAACGGAAGGACAGTTATCTACTCTGGTAACATAAAAAGGATAATACTTAACCTTTCTGTCAACACGTTCAAAATTAGGATCAGCAGGACTGTAAACAGAATTCTGATAAGCAACTACCACTCTTCTGTGAATTGCCGCAGCAAGATCGTATGAATAAGGCGTATAATAAAACGAGTGCGTACCGTTTTCTTCCGTATCATCGGAACCGTCACAATGAATGCTGACAAAAATATCAGGATTATCCGTCTCACACATCGCTGTTCTTTCAGAAAGCGAAAGGCTTGAATCCATTGTTCTTGTCATTATAACCTTAGCGCCCATTCCTTCAAGGCACTGCTTTGTATATGAAGCAATACCGAGAGTTATAATTGACTCTGAGACGGAATTATCGGCAAGTGCCGTTCCGACCATAGAGATTCCGCCGTGGCCCGGGTCAAGCATAATAACCCTTCCGCTCAGCGCACCCTTGGGGAAATAATTAAAAGAAATACAAACAGTATTGTTTTCACCGTATTTTATATCATAACCATAGAAAGCTCCTGCATTTCTGAGATAAAGCCTTACCGTCAGTACATTTTCTCCCGTTGCAAGAACCTCATACGAAGAAAACAGCGGATTACTGTCAAGAGAAAATGAATCTGCAAGACTGTACTGTGCAGAGTGATAGAAATTAACATCCACGTAGCCTGCATTGAAGCTTTCGATATTATATGAAAACTGCTCGTATCCCTTCTTGAATTCAAGATCCTTTACGGTAACGGTTACGGGACATTTCCAGTCAAGTGAGAATGTCATATTTACGTCACCCGAGGCGCTGTCACAATTCTTCAAATAAACGGTATTGACAGGCAATCTGTAGCCGTTATTCACAAGAATTGCATCAACACCGTAAACGTTAAGACCGCTTTCAAGCTCATATCTTACATATCCTTCACCCGATACATTTATGTTCTTCACATAGTCAATTGCTCCTTGCGGTAAAGAGGAATTATACGGATGATATGTATCATAATCACTGACAGAGCTGATAATTTCGGTGTTATCGTATTTTGTAATACACATAAGTGCCGTGCCGAGACCGTTATCCGAATAAGGCGACAATACAGATGATACATTAACCGTTTCTTCCTTATCGGGCAACAGATGACGTTTTATACTACCACAGGATACAACCTCGGAGCTATCGCCATAGAAGCAGACAATATCAAGCTTATCGGAATAAATTTCTTTTCCGTAAAACGAAATGCTGCAGGCATATACGCAATTAGCCCCGTCTGCAGACTCGCCTTCAGATAAAGCATATCCCTCTCCGTTTACCACGGCAAAGGTAACTGCCCCTGCAGGGCACACAGCTCTGACATTTACCATCATTTCCGAGTCTATCTTGATATCAGCCTCAGAAGGATACTCCTTAAATAATGATGCATTATTATATATGCTATGCACATAATATGCACCGTTACCAAAGAATTTAAATTCATTATTTCCCGGATTCAGATGAGAAGAATATTCAAATCTGTTACCGTTTACGGGAATATTTTTATCGTTACAGAAAACGGCTGTGCCTGCCGTTGCTTTACCGGTAAATTTAACAACAGAATCTCTGACGGAAAGACCGTCAAGCTCGTAGGCATCGCTGTTGGTACCTGCTACATCATTAAGAAAAATGGCAAGGTCGCGTGAAAGCGCTTTTTTATTTCTGAGCACCGAAGCATTGTAAAAACAGCAGCCGTCAAAGGCAGAACAGAAATTCAGAGCCTTCAGCTGATTGTTTATTTCAGTGCTGAAGCTCCAGTCCCCTTCTTCGGAGAAAACCTTATCAAGACGCATTTCGCAATATAGGGGAATGTTATAGTATTCAGCAAAATAATTCCACCAGAGGGCAACACTCTGGAACGGATATTCAGGGTCCGCACTCGTACAAAGACAATCTAAATATCCGAAATCTGCAAGTCCGTTATGAAAAACAGATGCAGTAAATTCATCGGCAAACTGCTTTTTGAAATCTGAATGAACTTCAATACCTACGTTAATATACGGATATTTTTCATTTACAAAATTTCTGACGGTCTGCGCGCATTCTATGTAAAGCGGATTCGAAAAGGCGGCATCAACAGAAATAAGCACAGAATTAAAATCATATCCCGAAAGGTATTTTTCAAGCTCCTTTGTATAAGGCTTGCCGTTTTTGTCAAGAAGAATATCATCATCGGCAACAAGAATTGCCTCACAGTCAAGGCTTCTTACATAATAAAGCAGATATGCAAGAATATCATAAGAGCTTCCGTCAGGCTCTTTCAGTCCCGAAAACTCATTCTCCGTATCAGGCTTTACAAAAAACACATCCGGAATAAAATTTCTGTAGTAATCAAAATCCGAATATATGCTGTACTTAACAGCCTCGGTACCTTCATCTGCCTCAGCCGTTATATCATTATTCAAATCTATCCACAGTGCGTTCATATCATCGGGAAGCTCTTTTTTTGCAGGGGCAGCCGAATACTGAAGCTTAAGCTCCTCTATTATCTGTTCGTTGCTTTTTACCTGAGAAGCTGTACCGTTAGCACCGAGAATTTCACCAAAATCAAGCTGCGGTATAATATTAAGCTCAGAAAAAGCAAAAAGCATAACAGAAAGCGCAATGATAATGAACAGCAAAGGTAAAACAATCTTTTTTGCTTTTGACATATAGTCTTTCCTCTTTCACCCAAAGTCGGCAGAAACAATTATTCTGCCGTTTCGTTATCTTCGCTCTTTTTCATTTCAACAATATTTGTTCTCACGTCTATTCTGTCGTAATATTCCTTAAATCTTATTGAAAAATTTATAAGTTTTTCGCAGTCATTACAATAGAACATTGCTGAAAATGACTGATTCACAACCTTCCAGTCACTAAGTCTTTTCATCGGATTTTTACAGGAAGGACAGTCGCACTTCATTTTACTTTTATCTATTTTTCTGCTGTTGATATTGGTAATTACGGAAGATTTGAATAACAGCTTCTGATAAAATGCAGAATCACAGATAACAGCGGTATTAAGAAGATGCTCACGGTTAAAGCATTTCTTTAAGCATCTGAGACCGAGAAGAGAATCCTCAAGCGCCCTGTGGAAGCTGCAATCCGAAACGTCAATACCCATATGAACTGCGGCATTGACAAGACCAATCTGCTGATTGCCCGCACCTACAATGAATTCCTGACAATATTTCTGCAAATCAACGT
Source organism: Acutalibacteraceae bacterium (assembly GCA_045659105.1). GTDB lineage: Bacteria > Bacillota > Clostridia > Oscillospirales > Acutalibacteraceae > RUG806. The sequence continues at coordinate 6,319 of JAZOWG010000105.1, read as the reverse complement.
ACTGCGTCAGAAACGGAATTGAATTCATTCCGCAGAACATTGAAAAATTATCAACAAGCACTCTGATATCGGAGTTTCCCCAGGACATAAACACACAGCTTCTGCCGCCTATCCATTTTATGAAATCGGATATTGCCCTTTGGAATGAAACACCTGAAATCATATCCTCGTTAGAAATATGGGTAAGATTCTTAACCCTGCCGCTCAATTTTTTTATAAGCTGGGAACGGATTATCACTGAAAAGGTATCAATTACATCCAGTTCCTCGTCAACAAGAACCGCTCCGATTTCAAGAATTTCATTGACAAAGCATTTTCTTGTTTTATTGTAAGAATTGTTCCATTCAAGGTCCATTATTACGTAATACATCGACTTCTTCCTTTAAAACACAATTTTCGCATATGTAGAAATTATAATATAATATTTAGTATTATGCAACATCAAAATTCTTACATAACGCAATTTAGTATTGAACAAGAAGACAAGCTATATTATAATAGAGTAAAACTTTATTCTGCGGAGGCTTTATGAAAATCAGAAAAACCACCCGTGATGACCTTGAAACCGTACTCGGAATATATGAAGACGGACGTAAATATATGCGGGAACACGGAAACACTGAGCAGTGGAAGGACGGATATCCCCACAGAAACACCGTGCTCGATGACATTGAAAAAGAGGTGTCTTTTGTTGTAACCGATGAAAATGGCGAAATAATTGCTGTTTTTGCATTTATTGAAGGTCCTGATATTACTTACGGAAAAATCTATGACGGTCAATGGCCCAACGAAAAGCCGTATTTTGTAATCCACAGAATTGCTGTAAGTCAGCACAGAAAGGGAGTGGCATCCTTTGTTTACGAAGAATGTCTGAAAAAGCATCCCGTGCTCAGAATTGACACTCACAAAGACAATATCCCGATGCAGAATTCCCTTAAGAAAAACGGATTTTCCTATTGCGGAATAATTCATCTGCTGTCGGGCGATGAAAGAATGGCATATCATAAGGAAAGGTGAAAAATATGAAAATCCCCGAAATATTAATTGTTCACGCAGAAAAGCTTGAGGCAAAAATAAAAACCGTTTATCCCGCTCTTGCCCCTCTTGCCAAGCAGTGTTATCTCAACACCATAGAAACAACGGTAAAAGAATGCGATAACGGAGACTATTTCGTTATTACGGGAGACATTCCCGCATTATGGCTTCGCGACAGCTCAGCTCAGCTTCGCCCGTATGCAGTTCACTGTAAGGAAAGCGAAGAGCTCAGAGAAATTTTCAGAGGCGTTATACGAAGACACGCATTTTACGTTAACCTTGACCCTTATTCAAATGCATTCAATGAAATAAGTCACGACGAAGCACATACGGATGATACAGATTTTTCTTCTCCCTACATCTGGGAGAGAAAATACGAGGTTGACTCCCTTTGTGCATCGATTTATCTCGTTTCCGACTATTTCGAAGTAACCAAGGATATGTCAATATTCACTGATGAGCTTCACGGAATGTTCAGAAATATTATTGATACCTTTATAAGGGAGCAGAATCACGCCGAAAATTCAACCTATTATTTCAGACGCACGGATTGTCCCGAGACAGATACAATGCCTCTTGACGGCAAGGGCAATCCCACCGCATACACGGGAATGACCTGGTCAGGCTTCAGACCGTCAGATGACAGATGTCTTTATAACTATCTTATCCCTGCAAATATGATGGCAGTAGTTGCGATGAAAAAAGCTTCCGAGCTTCTTCTTATCGGTTATAATGACGAGGAATATGCAGAGAAATGCCGTATTCTTGCCGCTGAAATCAAGGAAGGTATTGAAAAACACGGAACATACAACCATCCCGTTTACGGAAAGATTTATGCTTACGAAACAGACGGTCTGGGCAATTACCGTCTTATGGATGACGCAAACTCCCCGAGCCTTCTGTCAGCCCCGTACCTCGGATTCTGCAACGTAAACGATCCTGTTTATCAGAACACGAGAAGCTTTATTCTCTCTGAAAATAACCCCTTCTACTTTGTCGGAAAAGCTGCAAAGGGCATCGGAAGCCCCCATACGGGCGAAAATATGATTTGGCATATTTCCCTTACAATGCAGATTCTGACATCCACATCCGAAGAGGAAAAGCAGGAATGCCTGAAGATGCTTTCGGAAACACACGCAGGAACGTATTTTATGCATGAATCATTTAATAAAGACGATGCTTCGGACTTCACAAGAACCTGGTTTGCCTGGGCAAATTCCCTGTTTGCGCAGATGCTCGGCACACTTTGAAAAAAATAAATAAAAATTGTAATGCAAAATATCAAAATATTATATTATCCGACATAATTTTTTTGTTGCAAAAAAATATCCGGTTGTGATATAATCAAAAAAAACAGTCAACCTTTCCGTAAAAGATTGACAAAAGAACGGAGTGCAGAAAATGAAAAAGCTTTATGAAGGTAAAACAAAAAATGTTATGCTTGACGAAGAGACAGGCATTGTACATCTTTTCTTCAAGGACAGTGCTACAGGTGAAAACGGCGTATTTGATCCCGGCTCAAACACAGTAGGCGGCAGCGTTGAAGGTAAAGGTAAGGTTGGCCTTGAGGTTTCAAAGTATTTCTTTGAGCTTATGGAGAAGAACGGTATCCCCACACAGTACCTCGGTGCTGATCTCGAGCAGGGTCTTATGAAGGTTCGCAACCTTACAGTTCCCAGACTTGAGTTCATCGTTCGTTATTTCACAGCAGGCAGCATGTGCAGAAGATTCACCCTTGAAGAGGGCATTCCCTTTGAGCCTCCCTATGCAGAGGTTACTCTCAAGGATGACGAGCAGGGCGATCCCCTCATCAGCGAAAGAATCTGCCTTATGAAGGGTATTCTTAAGGAAGGTCAGTACGAAGAGGCACAGAAGGTTGTTCTCAGCGTTGGCGAAGTTCTCAAGAAGGAGCTTGCTTCAATGAACCTTACACTTATCGACTTCAAGATAGAAGTTGGTTACGACGAAACCGGTAAGATTTATCTTGCTGACGAAATCACTCCCGACATCTGGAGAGTCAAGGATACTGACGGCAACATTCCTAACCAGATCGACTGCGCAAAGATGATTCTTGAAAAAATCAGATAACAAACTTACAAGGGGCAGTTTCTACTGCCCCTTACTCATAAGCAATAAGGCGGTATTACTATGGAAAATTATGCAAGATTCAGATATCAGCCCTGCCTTCCTCTCGGTAAAGACGGAAGAAGAGTAACGGCATCAAAAGAGCATATTGAATTATCAAAAAAAGCTGCAACAGAGGGTATTGTTCTTCTTAAAAATGACGGCACACTACCCTTAAGTGCGAAAAATACCGTTGCACTTTTCGGCAAGGCAACCATTGAATATATAAAGGGCGGCGGCGGAAGCGGTGATGTTCACTGTCCCTACATCAGAAATATTTACGAGGGCTTCCTTACTAAGGAAAACGAGAACAAAATAAGTATTTATAAGCCTCTTGCCGAATTCTATAAGGATTATGTAAAAAAGGAAAGCGTAAATGTTCTCACTCAGGAGCAGATAAATGCACGCTGGGACATAGTCAACAATATGGAGTTCTGCACAGAGCGTGACGATATGACCTACGACACCTTTGCCGCTATGCACGTTAAAGAAGCTGAGGTTCCCGATGAGCTGATTGTCAGTGCATCAGAATATGCAGATACTGCAATAATTACCCTCAGCCGTTTTTCTGCAGAGGGCGTTGACCGAAGACCCATCAAGGGCGACTATTATCTTTCCGACCTTGAAACAGCCCTTATTGACAGATGTACAGAGCTTTTCAAGAATGTCATAATAGTTATTAATTCGGGTGCGGTTATTGACTGCGAATATTTTGCAGAGAACAATAAAATAAACTCCGTTCTTTTTGCGTGGCAGGGCGGTATGGAAGGCGGAAGTGCCTTAGCCGATATTATCTGCGGTGACGAAACGCCCTCAGGCAAATTAGCTGATTCCATAGCAAAAAGCTATGACTGCTACCCTACAAAGGAAGATTTCTGGGAATGCTTTGATCACGTGGATTATTCGGACGACATTTACGTAGGCTACAGATATTTTGAGACTATCCCCGGTGCCGCTTCTCACGTAAGATACCCCTTCGGCTTCGGTCTTTCTTATACAAGCTTCGAGCTCAGCGAAATAATGTGCTTTGCTCACAGCGATAAAATCAACGTCGTTCTTAACATTAAAAACACAGGTGCAGTCTGCGGTAAAGAGGTTGCTCAGGTATATTTCAGCGCACCTCAGGGTAAGCTCGGCAAACCTTCCAAGGTGCTTGCCGCATTCAGAAAAACAAAGCTTCTCGCACCCGGTGAAACAGAATCTCTCTTCCTCTCCTTCCCTGTTTCACAGATGGCAAGCTTTGACGACCTCGGAAAAATCGCCAAGGCTTCATATATTCTTGAAAAAGGCAATTATTCCTTCTTTGTCGGTACTTCAGTAAGAAATACCGTTAAAGCAGATTTTGAATTTACTGTAGCAGAAGATACGGTTACCGAAAAGCTTGAAAGCCGTTGTATGCCGTGGAAGTTAGCAAAAAGAATGCTCTCAGACGGTACTTTTGAAGAATTGCCTATGGGTGAGCCCGAATACTACTATGGTGAAGTTGCCGACACAAATGCCAAAGCTCCCGAAAATGATGTAATTTTCGACAAGGTCGGCACAGAAATTTCAATGGCTGAATTTGTAAAGCAGCTGACAATAGACGAGCTTTGCTTCCTTGTAGGCGGTCAGCCTCCCACGGGTGTTGCAAATACGGGTTGCTTCGGCGGTCTTCCCCGTCTTAACATCCCTGCAGTTCCCACTGCAGACGGCCCTGCAGGTCTGAGACTTGAGCCCAAAACAGGAATTCCAACAACTGCCTGGCCCTGCGCTACCCTCCTTGCCTGCACATGGAATACCGAGCTTATTGAAGAAGTAGGCGCCGGCGGCGGCAGTGAATTAAGAGAAAACAACCTCGGTGTATGGTTAGCTCCTGCACTCAATATTCACCGTGATCCCTTGTGCGGAAGAAACTTCGAATATTATTCGGAAGACCCCTTACTTGCAGGTAAGTGTTCAGCAGCCGCAGTAAGAGGTGTTCAGTCACAGAAAGCCGCTGTTTCCATAAAGCATTTTGCCTGCAACAACAAGGAAGCCAACCGCTTTGCAAGCGACTCCCGTCTTTCCGAAAGAGCATTGCGTGAAATATATCTGAAGCCCTTTGAAATCTGCGTGAAGGAAGCAGACCCGTGGACACTTATGTCCTCATATAATCTCATTAACGGACTTCACACAAGTGAAAGCTATGAGCTTCTCACCTGCATACTCCGTGACGAATGGGGCTTCAAGGGTATGGTTGTTACCGACTGGGGTGTAAAAAACAGACCCGTAATTGAAGTTAAAGCAGGCAATGATATGAAGATGCACTGCGGATATCCCGATGAACTGAAAGAAGCTTACGAAAAGGGCGAGCTTACACGTGCCGAGCTCGAACTGTGCGTTACAAGAATCCTCAAAATGTTCACAAAGCTTAAATAATTTAATGACAGCGAAGAGATTTTTCTCCTCGCTGTCTTTTATCTGCGACCATACTGAAAATACATAATTTACCGATAATTGTTGAATTTTTATTGATATGAATATTGTGTTTGCAGAAAAGTTGTGTTATTATGTTATAGATAAAATATAAAGGAGAAAGCTTTATGAAAAAAGTTGTATCTTTATTTCTCGCAATTATTATGACACTCGGTTGCTTGTCGGGAATCACAGCATTTGCCGCTTCCTTTGAAACCGAAAACGGTGTACAGGTTGAAATGGCTCCGTTCCTTTACAAGTCAACACTTTATCAGATGGAATTTCCCAGCCACGATGATTATTCCGTCAAAGAAAAAAGTATTGAGGGCGATTATGCAATCTCCCGTGCAATTAACAACCTTGCATACACGTTTACCTTCCCTGCAGGAACAACGAAGATTGAATGCAATTTATCCTTAGGTGAAGGCTATGATTGGCGCGGCTTTACACTCAATAGTACAGATAATCCTTCCTATTGGGAAAAGGATGCCGAAGGCAATATTGACTATACTCAGCCTCTTACATTCAAAAGAATTGCATCCATTGCCGAACAGGATGAATACGGTGTACTATACAGAGATTATCTTATGAATACCGATGCACAGGGCTACAAAAATTTCGACAAGATTTTTTGGAGACTCAGATATGTCTGCAACGGTGAAACCTTTACCGAATACTTTGATATAAAGCTTTACGACTATGATAAGGCAGAAAAGTTTTCACTCAA
>JAZOWG010000104.1:0-4218 GCA_045659105.1 Acutalibacteraceae bacterium | reverse complement strand
CCCCTTATTTTCATCTTCTTGGGCTCGCCCTCGGCTGCGGCATTCGGCACCTTCGGAACTCTCGCCTTTGCCCTTTGCGAGAAGTGCTCGGTTGAATGGTATGAGCGCTCGGAATATAAGAAAATCCTGCGCTTCCCCTTTAAGCTTCTGTGGATTTTCCTGCCACTGTGGTTCTTCTTCAACATTATGAAAATAAGCCTCTTTGATACGATGCTTCTTTATACCCTCGGCTATACGGGAGCCTGTGCTCTCTATTCCTTCGGCCCCGACAGAATAAAGGCTTACGTTAAAAAAGAGGCGGATTTCAGCCGTGTCTTCGGCTCGGGTGTCACCGTTACGGGACATCTTATCCTGCAGAGTGCAATTTTGATTTATTTATCGTTAATTCTTGATTGACTCAGATAAAAAAATTTGATATAATTATTCTATGCGGTAATTTTCCGCAATGTCAGTTCGTAACCATCCTGACAATAAACAAAACTAAGGACGTGTAAAAATGAATAAGAAAACCCTGTTTTACGTAAAGGCGGCATTAATCGGTGCTCTCTATACGGTGTTGACCCTTTTAAGTGCCTTTTTCGGGCTTGCCTACGGCGGCGTGCAGTTCCGTTTTTCGGAGGCTCTCACAATTCTTCCGCTGTTTTCCGCATCTGCGGTGCCGGGTCTTACGGTCGGGTGTATCGTTGCGAATATTTTCAGCTCCGTAACCCCTCTTGATACGGTTGTCGGCTCTCTTGCAACCCTTTTTGCGGCACTTCTTACAAGGAAATTAAGGCATATAAGGGTGAAGAATTTTCCTCTTCTCTCCTTTCTTTGTCCCGTTATCTTCAATGCCGTTTTTGTGGGTGCGGAAATCGCCTTCGTTTCGGGAGAGGATGCATTTTTACCCGTATTTTTTATGAATATGCTTACTGTGGGCCTCGGTGAAGCGGTTGTTGTTTTCACCCTCGGCACACTCATTTATAAATTTTTCGGCAAAAATGACCGTATGAGGGAGCTTTTGTCCTGATTTCGGTTTTTTTGAGGCGGCACACCGCCTTTATATTACACGGCACACCGTGAAGGAAGGTTAATTATGAAGAAAATACTGATAGCAGACGACGAGGAGCTTATAAGACGTCTTGTAAGCGATTTCCTTGTCCAGGAGGGCTATGAGCCCTTTGTTGCGGTTGACGGGGATGAGGCTCTTGCCATTTTCGAGGAAAACCCCGATATTGCTCTTATGATTCTTGATATTATGATGCCCGGCACAGACGGCTGGGAGGTATGCAGAAAGGTACGTGAGGTCTCCCAGATTCCCGTTATTATGCTTTCTGCAAGAAGCACCGAGTTTGACCAGCTTACCGCCTTTGATGCAGGTGCGGACGATTACGTTACAAAGCCCTGCAGTCCCTCTGTTCTTATGAAGCGTGTTGCGGCACTCCTGAGAAGAGGCGCAGGTGCCTCTGAGGATACGAACGTAATGGCAATTGACGAATTAAAGCTTGATTCCACCGCACACGAGGTATGGCTTGACGGACACAGCATCAGCCTGACTCTTAAGGAATACAGCATTCTGCAGAAGCTTCTTGCCGTTCCGGGACGTGTTTTTACCCGTGAACAGCTTCTTGACGATATATGGGGCTTCGATTTTGACGGTGACGTGCGTACTGTTGACTCCCATGTTGCCCGTCTTCGCACGAAGCTCGGAGAATGGGGTGCACAGCACATAAAGACCATTTACGGTGCAGGCTATAAGCTTGAGGTGACCAAGGATGCGTAAAAAGAATAACGCCTCTAAAAAAATAAAAACTGTAAAAAGACAAAAAACAATCACGGCGAGGCTCATGAGCAGCATCGCTTTGATTTTTTTAATTGCGGTAAGTGTAATTACGCTTGCCTATAACGCCCTGCCCGAATGGGTGTATTACCTTAATCCCGCAACGCGCCTTTATTTCGCGGCGGATGAAATAACAAATGCCTACGGTACGCATTTGTTTACGGATACTCTCAGGGATATTGAAAAGGGCTATGACTCAAATATAGAAATCTATACTGCAGACGACAGATTTATTTACTCTACCCTTGACCCTGACAAAGGGGACCTGCCCATTGTTATTTCTGCCGCCGATACCGTAGATTCAAAATATAAGCTTGCCTATAAGACCTCGCAGGGTGCGGTTGCGGCAGGAGACAGAGGCTTCCTTATCAAGACCTATGACGGCGGTAATATTGACGTTGACTTCCTTGTGTGCTATTTCCATCTTCCTGCAGGTGAACGCATCGAGGTATGTATGCAGGTAAGTCAGGTTATTTCCACCACAAAAATTGACTTTATCGTTGCCTTCGGCTTCTTTATGTCCTCGCTTTCCATAGGCTTTGCAATTCTTATTTTCTACTTAAGACGTTTTTCTAAGCCTATTGACAATATGTGTGAAATCACGGGACGTATGGCAGAGCTTGATTTCTCCAAAAAGTGCCCGCCTACAAAGCTTACCGAAATGACACAGCTGTCTGAAAGCATAAATACCCTGTCCGATGCCTTGGATGAGGCGCTTACTGACCTTAACGAGAAGAATGCAAAGCTTCTTGAGGACATTGAAAATGAAAGAACCATAGACAATCTCCGTCAGACCTTTATTTCGGGTATTTCCCACGAATTAAAGACCCCCATTGCCATTATCCAGGGCTATGCCGAGGGTGCAAAAATGTTCTACGAGGCAGGTAACGGCAATGCGGCATCCGAATACTGTGATGTAATTTCCGAAGAAGCCGTGCGTATGAACAATATGATTATGCGCCTTCTTGAAATCACCAAGTATTCCTCGGGTGCCTGTGAGCCTGTCCGTGAGAATTTCAGCATCGGCGATATGGTAGAGAACTGGTATGAGAAGAATTCAACCCTTTTTGAAGAAAAGGGAATTGCCGCCGTAAATGAAATTGACCCCGGTTTTATGGGAAACGGTGACAGCATAATTCTCTATTCCGTTATCAATAACTATCTCTCTAATGCCGTATCCCACGTAGACGGTGACAGAAAAATTGTCTGCCGTGCCGAGGACCGCGGTGAAAATTACCGTGTTTATGTGTTCAACACCGGCTCTCCCATTGAGGAAAAGCACATAGACAAAATCTGGGATTCCTTCTACCGTGCAGATAAAGCCCTTTCCCGTTCTCAGGGGCGCTTCGGGCTGGGTCTTGCAATTGTTGCTTCAATTCAGAAGCTTCACAATCAGGAGTACGGTGTACAGAATGTGCCCGACGGTGTGGAGTTCTGGTTCGACGTCAAAAAGGCAGAATAATCGCAGCAGAATATAATCAAAGCCGACCTCACACGGGGTCGGTTTTTTTGTCGTGGAATCCGTCTGTAGGGGACGACAACCTTGGCGTCCCGCCTGCAGAATGTTCGAATTCGCAGGAAATGTTTTCTGAGGCTGCGACGCAATAAATCCGTTTGTAAGGGACATTTTGTTGTCCTGTGGGAATAAAATGCAGAAATTCGAATTTCATCTTCCACAAAAAAATATAAAAAATTTTGGTAAATCTGCACCCTGCTATTTATATATTATTATATTGAAATATTTTAGGGATAATGGTAAAATGATTACAACTATAGGTATATAGAAATTTTTCTTGGTTAAGGAGATGTGAGAAAATGACTAAGTTAAAGAAATCACTCAGCGTGCTTCTTTCTTTAGTAATGCTCTTCACAACATTATGCTTCTTTGTGCTCCCCGAAACGGGCATAAAGGCAAACGCTGCCACAGGAGAAGCAGTTTCTGTTACAGGCACTGAAAGTGCAAGTTATAACAGGGTCGATGACGTTATCATCACCGTTCCCGAAACAATTTATATGACCCCCTCAACGGGTAAATCTAACGGCGGTCAGTACTATGTAAATAACGTAGTTAATGCTGACGGTACTGCTGTTACCCTTAATGCTGAAAATGCCAAGACAACAGGTGTAATCAGTATTTATGCTCCCGGTGCAACACATTTTGATTTCAATGTTACCGCAGCGGTCGGTAATTTCGGTGAGCCTGTAATCGGTGGCTCTAATGCTAATGCCGGAAGCTCTTATGAAAAGAAATGGGCATTTTCCGAGATTGATGCTAACCGTCCTCAGGATTACATGATTTTTGACGGACTTCAGCTTTATCTTGACGGTACGGGTATGTCCGCAGGTGATGTTGCAGGTATCAAGTGGGCAATTACTCTTACCTTCTCCGACGGTCATAC
>JAZOWG010000103.1:0-7092 GCA_045659105.1 Acutalibacteraceae bacterium | reverse complement strand
TGTCTCGGTATTGATATGGAGAGTGAGCTGTTCCTGGGTCTTACCTTCGGTGATATTATCTACAACGTAATGCTTCATCCCGACGAAGCTCTTTGTGCTCTTCTTGAGCTCTTCCAGTCCGGCGAAACGGGTGACTATTATAAGGGAGATCCTTATACCTATCCTCTTCAGCCTATCAAGTATCACGAAAACACTCTTCTTAATAAGACAATTAACCCCACAATGACCTACGGTACTGACGTTAAGTATTCACAGTACTGGACAAAGGAAAACGCAGACGACTTCATTGCAAACCTTACTCCTCTTGCTGAAGACGTTCTCGGTATGTTAGGTCTTGAAGGCTTCGAGGGCGGTCTCGGTGAGTTCCTTGAGGGTATGATAAATGATATGCTGTTTACAAATGATCTTGTAAACACTGTATTCAATCTTATCTATCAGCTTCTCGGCGGTCTTAATGACAGCATCGGCTTTGATATTGAAGCAATTCTTGAGGCAGTTCTTGACGTAAAGTTCAAGCCTGCAGACGTTGCGGCTTCACTCGCTAAGATGATAGGCCACGAGACACCTGCTTCGGCTAAGATTGCCTCAATCAACACCTGGGCAGACCTCTTTACAATCGGTTATGAGGTTGACCCCGTAACGGGCGAGCAGACTGCAATTATCGGTGACGTTGACCTTGACTGGGGCATTGATACGGCAGAAGAGCACGGCCACAACAGAGGCGAATCCTTCCTCAAAACTCTCTCTGCTCTTCTTGCACCTGCATCCTTCCTTATCAAGTTCCTGTTTATGGATCAGGACCTCAGCATTCTCGGTCTTATTAATCTTCCCGGATATGCAGGCTATCAGTATGCATTCATCGGTCTTCTTGAAGCGCTGTCCTGTCCCAATATCCTTACCTACAAGGACTATTACGAGGCTTCCCAGGATCCCGTATGCGGTGATGCTAACACAATTTACTATCTGTTCACTCCCATTCTTGCGCTTCTTGAAAGTGCTTATGCAGATCCTCTGAACGTTATTCTCAGCCTTATTCCCAATCTGCTGTTCTTCATTTCAATCGGCGGATTCAACGACCTTGTTAACAACCTTGTTCACTTCGCATACGTTCTTCTTGATATCTTAAAGCCCATTCTCAACGGTTACGACCTTGTATCGGGACTTCTTGCAAACCTTGAGATTGCGGGACTTTCACTTAACCTTTCACTTCCTCTTGATATTGACTTCAATGCTCTTGTAAGTGACCTTTTAGGCTCACTTCTCGGTGATTCTCTTACTATTGAAGGCATATCAATCAAGCTTCCCTACATTGACCTTTACACTCTTTGCGTAGGTACACTCCAGAAGTTCAACTCCAAGGAAGTAAGAACAACGGTATTCCTTAACGCAACCGGCGGCGGCGATCTTCTTACGGCTATTCTCAGAGTTGTTCTTGAGGCTCTCTACATGGAAGAAAACCATGAGGCTCTCAGTAAGATTATCGCAGGTCTTGCAGAGGAAGGCAGACTTGATGCTTACGATGAGGAAACACTGTATCAGGTGCTGCACGGTCTTATCGGTCTTATTGAGGAATACGAGGTAATAGATATCATTCTGTTTGCGGTGTATAAGCTGATTACGGTGCTTGTTCCCATTGCAGACGTGCTGGGAGAGAGACTTGCTGCAAACGATATGACGATTACGGAGCTTATTGATTCCGCAGGCGATCAGGATCAGTTCGTTGAAAACCTCGGAAACCTTCTTGAGGATCCCAATAAGGTAGATCCTCCCGGACAGGCGGACGACGGTGAAGTAATATTCTCACTTTTTGACAGAATCAAGATGTTCTTCGAAAAGATTAAGATGTTCTTCCAGAATCTGTTCAAATTCTGATATTAACTGAAAAACTCGGGCGGGGTATAAAAACCCGCCCGAACTCATAAAAGAAATGGGGAAAATTATAATGAAAAAAATAATATCTGTTATTTTATCCCTTATAATGGTATTCGGTTTTGTTCTTCCCGGTTTTGCAGAGGAAATCACCGATAAATCCTGTGATTGCGGCTTCAATCCCGTAATTTACGTTGCGGCTCTCGGCAGCGGTACTGTTTATGAAAACTACGGAACAGCTGAAGAGAAGGCTCTTTTCCGTCCCGAAACGGGTCCTCTTGTGGCTGAGGCTGTTTCAGTCATTCTTCCCGTTATTCCGGCTCTTCTTGCAGGGGATTACGATACCTTCGGCGATGCTCTTATCGGCTTTGTGAATTCCGCATTCGGAGCTCTCGCTCTTGACGGCGACGGCAATTCCAGGGAAAACGTATATGCTCCCGAGGAATATCCCGAGACGGGCGACCACGGAATTGAGCATTCCTTCTATTTCGGCTATGACTTACGTCTTGACCCCTACATTCATGCAGACAGACTTCATAAGACCATACAGCTTATGAAGGAGCTTACGGGTCACGACAAGGTACAGCTCAAGGCTTCAAGCATGGGCGGCGTTGTTACAATGGCATATCTTGAACGCTACGGCACAGAGGATATCGAGACCGTTATCTTCCAGAACTGCCCCATTCAGGGAACAGCCGTTGCAGGTGAGTTATTCTGCCGTAAGTTTGAAATTAACAAGGATGCACTTGTAAACTATGCACTCGATGCAATTCCCGCACTTGAGCAGGATTTCTTCCAGGGCTTCCTTTACGGTCTTGCAACCGCACTTGATGATCTGGGCGTATGGTCAACCCTTCTTTCACTTGTTGACCCCATTGTTGAAAATCTTCTTGACAGAGTTTATGATGAAGCACTTATTCCCATTTTCGGAACACTTCCCGGTATCTGGAGCTTTGTTCCCGATGAATACTATGAGGAAGCAAAGACCGTTATGGTAAACGAGGAAACTCAGGCAGGCCTTATTGAAATGCTTGACAACTATCACTACAACGTTCAGAAGAGAGCTCCCGAAATTCTCCGTGAAGCCAACAAGGACATTAAGATTTACATTGTTGCAGGCTATGACATTCAGCGCACACCTCTTGTATCCGCTTATATGAACACCTCTGACGGTACTGTTGATACAAAGTATGCATCCGTCGGTGCTGTTACTGCAGATATCAGAGGCACATTCCCTCAGGGCTATATTCAGGCTGTAAATGACGGTCATAACCACATTTCTCCCGACTTCTGCATTGATGCTTCAACCTGCGCAATCCCCGAGCAGACATGGTTTATTAAGGATATGCTTCACTGCACAACCCACGAGGGTCACGATAAGTTCTATGAGAAGATGCTTCTCGGCGAGGAACAGTTCTACATTGACACCTACGAGGAATATCCTCAGTTTATGCAGAACAACATCCCCGACCAGACCTTCAATAAGGTTGAAAATCTTACTGCAACAGAGCTTTTCAAGAAGCAGCCCAATTTCACCAATTTTGTTATGATGCTCCGTTCCTTTATTGACGTAATAAAGAGCTTCTTTGCAGGACTTATTAAATAAGATAAATAAATAAAATAAGACCTTGAGTGTTGTTTGATACTCAAGGTCTGTTTTTATGTAAAACTTATCCGGTAATTACCATTTGTTCTCGACGTATTCGCAGAAGCCGAACAGGTCTTTTATTTCGAGCTTTTGTCCGTCGTCGAGGGTAACGGTGCCGTTGTATATGCCGTAAATCTGGTGGCAGTTCATTCTGCCGACCTTGAAATCCACGTCCGAGTGATTGTCGAGGGTGGGTGTCATGGTCATTTCGAATCTGCCGTCCTCAGAAATGAATTTCCATTCCTCGAGGAAGCGGTCCTTGGGGAATTTTTCAACGTCAACAGCGCCGAATTTATGAACCTTACCGTCATAGAAAAGGCAGGTTTCTGTGGCATTCGATTCGTCTCCTATAGCCCAGGTGATTTCGAAGCCGAAAAGGTGCTTTTGACCGTTCTTGTCCGTAAGATAGGTTGATGCACTTCCCCAGTACCACACCATTTCGTGAATGGTGTTTACTCTGCCCCAGTCCATAGCGCAGAAGGAAGTGTCCTTATTGAATTTATACACAAAGTCCCCGAAGCGGAAAAAGCCGCCCGTGGGCATACACGCCTGCTTTGTGGTCATAAAATATCTTGTGCTGTCCTCCTTGAAGGGCAGGACGGTGGTGATATTTTCCATTCCCTCGGGGATGTCCATTGATATCTTACATTCTACGGTTTCACCCTTATGGGGCTTTCTGAAATAGAGGGTTCTTTCGGTTTTCTTTGTGAAAAAATCGAATTCTGTCTTGCCGATTTTATCCTTGAATCTGCCGGGAGCGTCCCCCTTACTGAGCGGTACGTGTCTGTTTCCGCCTGCAAAGTAGGAAACGGCATCGCAGATGATTTTTCCCGTTTCAAGGTCCGTGAGCTTTGCGCCTACGTAACCGCCGATACCGATATTGGCAAAGCTTATGAGAAGCTGCATCTTGCCGTCTGTTATAGTGTAAAAATCCCATTCCTTACGGGAAATAAGGGAGTGCTTTACGAGATTTCTGTCATAGGTAAAAACGTTTTTTCTTGCCCAGCCCTTGGCATTTAACGTGCCGTCGGGATTTAAGAGGGGTGTCTCCTCTGTATATTCCCTCTGCTTCGATTTTTCTGTCCATTCAGTAAAGGGTACGTAGGTACGGGGTAATTCTTTACTCATATTATTTTCTCCGAAATCTTTTTTGTTGAATAAAAACTGCTTGGCTTAATGAACTGCACCGCAGCCGCAAACTGTGCTAATGCCGAAAAGCTTCCGGAAAAAATTCAATATGTCGAAAAACAATTTCATTATTCCGTCGGAGTGACAGTTGCACGAGCAGCTATCCGATAAAAATACCTGAGCTTCACCGAATACGCCTGCTATATGGTGCTTGGCGGTATCATAAAAGACAGTAAGCAGCTTTCCGTTATCAAGCTGTATACCGGAGGGGTCTCCCATATCATAGGAAGCAGTATTTTCATATATAAGCTTGGTTTTTGTAAAATCCCAGGTCTTTGAGGTGTCAAATACTCTGCCGTATATCTTTCTCGGAACGGGAGTCTGCGACCAGGTAACAAATAGCTTGCCGTCATTCATACGGTAAAAGCCTGCCTGCATAGCATTGGGGTTGGTGCTGCCGATTTTTGACCAGGTTTTTCCTTTATCGGATGAAATAAAAATGCTGCCTCCCGGGTCGTTAGCGTCATATTTATAGTATCGTATCATTGCGTAGGTGATATCATCGGCAGTGGTACCGAATGCTGCCTCGGTTGTGCCGTATCCGAAAACGCTGAGGTCGCTGTCTGTGCCGTTTTTTATGTATTCTTCGGAGAAATTCCATTTTCCGTCGGCGCTGAGTCTTGCTCGCACACTTGTGGTGCACCATTCAGAGCGTGAAAAGCTGTCTGAAACTGCAGATGACATACCGTAAAGAGGAATCAGGATACTGTCATCGGAATATACGGCAATATCGCCTCTTTTGGCACAGCACCTGTCAAGATGGTTGCTGGGAATTTCGGCAGGGGCGGACCAGGTTGCACCGTCGTCCCTTGAATACATAATATAGGTGCGTCCCCAGGTGTACCAGGAATTTCCCTCATTCCAATACTTATGTCCTCCGGCAAGGGATTCCCCCGGAACGCGGGTGAAAAAGGTAAGAAGCAAAGTTCCGTCATTGAGCCTTGCAAGATTAGGGTCTCTTGCTTCAACCGTCAGTACGGCATTATTTTTTTCTGCGGTTGCGGTATCGTAGTAAAACTCGTTGTTTTCCTTGCTGTACCATATACCAAGTCCCCACTGTGCGAGTTTTTCGGGGCTTACAAGGAGCTCGGGGTTGCTCCAGCTTTTGCCGTCAGCAGAGCCGTCAAGCTTTACTATGGTGCCTAAGGAATCTTCCGGCTGATAGGGAGCGTGTGACGGACCGCATTTGTCGCGGTAACAAACAAGCAGCAGACTGCCGTCGCTTTTCTTTTCAATATCGGGAAAAAGAAAATCGTATCCGTTTTCTTCACTGATTATTACATCCGGTACTCCGTTTGAGGCTGCCGAAGCCAACGGGAATACGCAAAGCATAAGAGCTGCACAAAGCAAAAAAACAAAAAAGCGTTTCATAATGTATCACTCCTTAAAGACAGTTTAAATCAGTTTTTTGTGAGCAGCGCACAACACTCTATGTGAACGGTTCTCGGGAATAAATCAAATGGGATTGCTTTTTGTGTTTTGTAGCCGTTTTCTTCTAAAACAGCAAGGTCACGGGCAAGGGTTGCAGGGTCGCAGGAGACGTAGACGATTCGTTCGGGGTTCATTTTTACCACAGTTTCCAAAAGCTCTTT
The DNA here is from genome assembly GCA_045659105.1 of Acutalibacteraceae bacterium. Lineage (GTDB taxonomy): Bacteria > Bacillota > Clostridia > Oscillospirales > Acutalibacteraceae > RUG806. The sequence goes on along the minus strand of JAZOWG010000103.1, from coordinate 795 downwards.
GTCACAGCCCTTTCTCGGGGGGTCGAGGATGACCGTGTCGGGTCGTATACCCTCGTTTTCGAGAGTTTTTGCAGCTGCTGCGGCATCCGCACAGATAAATCGGGCATTTTTCGCATTGTTGAGCCTTGCGTTTATTTTTGCATCCTCTACGGCCTCGGGAACAATTTCAACACCTATAAGGGTATCGACCTTGTCCGCCATTGTAAGACCTATAGTGCCGGCACCGCAGTACATATCGAGAAGCACCTTTGTGTCGGGGGTAATTGCAAATTCAGCCGCCTGATTGTAGAGCTTTTCAGCCTGAGCGTGGTTTACCTGATAGAAGGAAAGGGGAGAAATGCGAAATCTCTTTCCGCAGAGCACATCCTCAATATAACCCTTGCCGTAAAGCACCTTTTCCTTTTTGCCCATAATAACGTTTGTGTCCTCGGTGTTGAAGTTGAGAAGCACGGTTTTTATGTTGGAATTGGCTTTTGTAAAGGCGGAAATCAGCTCCTCGGACTTGAAAATTCTGTCCCCGTTGATTACGAGGCAGACCATAATTTCTCCCGTATTAAAAGCTTTTCTTATGTAAATGTGTCTTAAAAGTCCTTTGCGTGTGTTTTCGTCATAGGTGGGGATTTTATATTTTTCACACCATTTTGCGGTGATTTTCAGAATATCGGAAAACTCAGCCGGCTGTAAAAGACAGTCCTTGCAGTCAATTACTCTGTGTGAAAAGGGTGCATAGAAGCCGGCCATCAGTCTTCCGTTTGCGGTTTCCACGGGGAACTGCGCCTTGTTTCTGTAGCGCTC
>JAZOWG010000102.1:0-2047 GCA_045659105.1 Acutalibacteraceae bacterium | reverse complement strand
GTGCAGTTTTTTTGAGTTGATATTGCCGATATATTCTCCTTCATCTGCGGGAATATCAGGCTCAGGCTCCGAGGGCACTTCAGGTTCATCAGGTGCTTCAGGCGGTGTGGGAATTGTCGGATTTGTTTCAATATCCTGATTTTTTTCTGTTGTTACGGTAAGATTTTCACCGTCACTTTGAATTACAATGTGACCTTGCATATCAGTTCTGTAAACCTTTGTATCGGAATCTCTGAGTCGGGAAAGAACCTCCTCGGTCGGATGACCGTAGCTGTTATCATTACCGACGCTTATTACTGCAAGCTCTGGCATTATTTCTCTTAAGAAGGTGTAGGTTGTTGATGTTTCCCCACCGTGGTGACCTACCTTCAGGACGTCTGCGGAAATATCCATACCTGAGTCAAGTATTAATTTTTCAGCATCCTTTTCAATGTCGCCGGTAAAGAGGAAGGACGTTTCCCCGTACTCAATTTTTGTGACAAGGGACGTGTTGTTTGTTCCCGGGCAAGGTTCTGTAAGAGGGGTGATGAACGTAAGCGTACTGCTTCCCAGCGTAATAGTATCGCCTGCAGCGGGAATGGTAAGATTGAGCTCTTGTGCTTCGACAGCTTCAAGAAAATCCTTATAGCAGTCTGTATCTGCACCCTTTTCAGGTGCAAAAATTGCTTCTGTAACGGTATATTCATTCAGTACGTAGCTAAGCCCGCCGACGTGGTCCTCGTGAGCATGGGTACTGATAACGTAGTCGAGTTCTTCAATTCCGAGTTCATCGATGTATGAAGCAACAAGATCGCCGTCACCTACATTGCCGGCATCAATCAGAAGTGTTTCATTGTCGCAGGTGATAAGAATACTGTCAGCCTGACCGACGTCAATGAAATGCACCCGGAAGAAGCTGTCCTCAGTTTCTGTTTCAATATAAATCAGTTCATCAAGACCGACAGCCATCCTGAGAATGGTTCTTGCATCGGAGGCATCGGTTTTTCCGTTGCTGTCAACGTCGCTGATGAACTGCTGTGCATCGTCAAAGTTTTCGAGTCCCACGGAATAACGAAGGGCAAGACGTGCATCTGAGGCTGTAACTGAACCGTCTCGGTCAATGTCTCCTGCAAGTAAAGCTGTTTCTGAGGCATTAATCGGCAGTATAACTGACAAAGCCATTAATAATGCAATTACAACAGAAAGCAATTTTTTCATTAAATCACCTTTATATAAGATTTTTCATTATTATATCATTATAGATGAATGATATCAATACACAAACTTTATTTCACATAATTTGTCCTTCCTGAATAGTATGAAGCGAGGGAAACCTCAAATTTTACAAAAGGAGAGAGTATTTAATGAAAAACGACTGCGGTAAAGAATTTGACAGCTTTACCCCTTTGTCACCTCTGCCTGCAGATGCGGCAACAACTATGGCTTACGTTCCCTTTCAGACAGACAAAACAGTATATGAAGCGGAAGTTGCATTGAATAAGGGTACGCTCTTTACAGACCTCTATAAGCCTTTCTTAAGAGGTGCATTGAAGTGAGTACACGCGATAAGCTTTTAAGAACACTTTCTTCGGTGCAGTTTGCACTCTGGGAGCTTCATCTTTATCTCAATACCCATCCCAATGATCTGAGCGCTCTGGCTATGCACGAAAAGTACGCTCTTAAATTCAGACAGCTCAGAAAAGAGTATGAAGAAAGCTACGGTCCCTTATCACCTAAAAGCGGTGAAGGTATCGAATGGCTGAAAAATCCCTGGCCCTGGGACGTAGGAGGTGATTGTTGATGTGGGTTTATGAGAAAAAACTTCAGTATCCCGTAAAAATCACAAGATGCAATCCGAAGCTTGCACAGATTATAATTTCCCAATACGGCGGTCCCGACGGTGAGCTTGGTGCTTCACTTCGTTATTTGTCACAGCGCTATTCAATGCCTTATCCCGAGCTTAAGGGCTTACTTACGGACGTCGGAACTGAGGAGCTTGCTCATCTGGAAATGATAGGTGCTATTGTTTATCAGCTGACCAAGAATCTTTCCCGTCAGGAGATTGAAG
>JAZOWG010000101.1:0-3480 GCA_045659105.1 Acutalibacteraceae bacterium | reverse complement strand
TAATTAAAACCTATTCTAAACAGCAGCTCCTAAAAGATATTGTCGCAGGTATAATTGTTGCAATAATTGCCCTGCCTCTCTCCATCGCACTCGCTATTGCTTCGGGTGTTGAGCCGGCAGCCGGTGTGTATACTGCAATAGCGGCAGGCTTTGTATGTGCATTTTTAGGCGGAAGCCGTGTGCAGATAGCAGGACCTACGGCGGCATTTGCCACAATCGTTGCGGGAATCGTAGCGGAAAACGGTTTTTCGGGTCTTGTGCTGGCGACCCTTATGGCAGGTGTAATGCTTATTCTTATGGGTGTATTCAAGCTCGGAAGCCTTATAAAGTTTATTCCCTTTACCATCACAACGGGCTTCACAACGGGGATTGCCGTAACTCTTATTATCGGACAGCTCAAGGATTTCCTGGGACTTACCTTTGAAAATTCTCCCATTGAAACCGTTGAAAAGCTCGAGGAAGTAGTACACACCATAGGTACATTCAATTTTGAAGCTTTTCTTATAGGTATTATTTCCCTTGCAGTTCTTATAATCTTTCCCAAATTCATAAAGAAGATTCCCCCTTCAATTTTTGCAATTGTAATTTCCGCAGTGCTCGTAAAGGTGTTCGATATGAACGTAAACACTATCGGCTCTCTTTACACAATCTCCTCTGCTCTGCCCACCCCCTCGCTTCCCGAAATGTCGGTTGATACGGTGAAGGCTGTTATTCCCGATGCCGTGACTATTGCAGTGCTTGCAGGTGTTGAATCTCTTCTTTCCTGCGTTGTTGCAGACGGTATGACGGGCAGCCGCCATAATTCAAATACCGAGCTTATTGCTCAGGGTATGGGTAACATCGCGTCCGCACTCTTCGGCGGTATCCCTGCTACGGGCGCTATTGCAAGAACAGCCGCAAACATCAAAAACGGAGGCAGAACTCCCGTTGCAGGTATGATTCACGCAATTGTGCTTCTTCTTGTGCTTGTGGTTCTTATGCCCTATGCCGCACTTATTCCTATGCCCACAATTGCCGCAATTCTCTTTGTAGTTGCATATAATATGAGTGAGTGGAGAGAGTTCGTTTCAATCGTAAAGCGTTCCCCCAAGAGTGACGTGCTTGTGCTTGTTGTGACCTTCGGTCTTACCGTTATATTTGACCTTGTTGTTGCAATTGCTGTAGGTCTTGTTCTTGCAACGGTTCTCTTTATGAAGAGAATGAGTGATGTTACCGATGCTTACGGCTGGAAGGAATTTGACGAGCGCACCGACAGCGAAAATATCCGTTTTAAGAAGGTGCCCGAAAATACAATGGTATTTGAAATCACGGGTCCCGTTTTCTTCGGGGCATCCTCTAAGATTGCCGATGTAATAAAGCACGGCAAAAAGGATATTCTTATTATAAGAATGAGAAGTGTTCCGGCAATTGATGCAACGGGTCTTCACAGCTTCGAGTCTCTTATAAAGGTATGTAAAAAAAGCGGAAAAACCCTTATTCTTTCCCACGTAAACGAGCAGCCTCTGAATACTCTTAAAAAGGCAGGTCTTTTAGAGGAAATCGGTGAAGAAAACATCTGCGCAAATATAGATGAAGCACTTCTTCACGCGGAGAATGTAAAGCTCACTTAAATTTTTTTGTTGACAAGTAAGAATTTTGATGATAGAATACCCGTAATAAAGGCAATGACGAAGAGGGACGTTTCAGATAACCTCAAGAGAGACGGCGGTTGGTGCGAGCTGTTGGTGAAGGGAAACGGTCTGTAGCTTCCGAGCCGGAGAGAGGAAAGCTTTAAGCCGTAGAACTCTCCCGTAAGGCTGCGTAAAAGCATAAGGCTTGATAGAAGAGCCTGAGAGGCACTTTTGTGCAATTTGAGTGGTACCGCGGGTAATGTAATTTTCCCGTCTCAAAGAATTTTCTTTGGGACGGTTTTTTGTTTGTCCCGGAAGGAGAGATTATGAGTAACAGTATTACAGGTCTTGATTTTAAGATAAGAGAAATGGCGTCCCGTATAAAGGAGCTCCGTGAGGTTATGGGCTTTACCTATACGGAAATGGCAAACAAAACCGGTGTGTCTGTAGATGAGTATATGCGCTGTGAAGAGGGCAAGAGCGATCTTAACTTTGCTTTCATTTACCGCTGTGCACTTGCATTCAACGTTGATGTTACGGATATTATCGAGGGCTCATCTCCCACACTTGCCTCCTACACGGTGACAAGAAAGGGCGAGGGTCAGATTATTCAGCACGCACACGGTATGACGTACTATAATCTTGCCGCATCCTTCAAAAACAGAATTGCCGAGCCTCTTTACGTCCATTCCGTAAAGGGCGGTGACGATAATAAGGATATTGAGCTTACCACCCACGACGGTCAGGAAATTGACATTGTTATAAAGGGTACACTTAAGGTGCAGATAGGTGAGCACGCAGAGGTGCTTCACGAGGGTGACAGTATTTATTACGATTCCTCAACTCCTCACGGTATGGCAGCTGTCGGTGATGATGACTGTCTTTTCTATGCTATTGTTCTCAATCCCTCGGGTGAGCCTATTCCCGAATTCTCTGCACAGAAGGCTGAAACTGCAGTATCTCCCAAGAGACTCGGTGAAGCAAAAACGGACCGTGTATACCGTAAATGGGTATCTGTTCAGAAGAATGAGCACGGCACTCCCGTCAAGGTTGACTTTATAAATGAGGATAAGTTCAATTTCGCATTCGATATAGTTGATGAAATTGCAAGAACCAAGCCCGAAAAGCTTGCAATGCTTCACGTTTCCGAGGATTTCACCGAAAGACGCTTTACCTTCTCCGATATTTCAAGGGCATCAAATCAGTGTGCTAACTATTTCAAGTCCCTTGGTATCAAAAGAGGTGACAGAGTTCTTCTTGTTCTAAAGCGCCACTATCAGTTCTGGTTTGCCATCTTAGGTCTTCATAAGCTCGGTGCAATTGCAATTCCCGCAACGAATCAGCTTCTTGAGCACGACTTCTCCTACCGCTTCAATGCGGCAGGCATCAGTGCTATTATCTGTACTGCTGACGGAAATACCTCCGATGAGGCAGACAAGGCTGCAAAGGATGCTCCCACCCTTACAACAAAGATTATTGTAAACGGTGAAAAGGAAGGCTGGCGCAGCTTCGACAGCGAATATACCCTTTTCAGTGAAAAGTTTGAAAGAACAGAGGATTCACCCTGCGGTGAAGAGCTTATGCTTATGTTCTTTACATCAGGCACAACGGGATACCCCAAAATTGCCGCACATAACTACAAATACGCTCTGGGTCATTTCGTTACTGCAAAATACTGGCACTCAGTTGACCCCGACGGACTTCACCTTACGATTTCAGATACGGGCTGGGCAAAGGCTCTCTGGGGCAAGCTTTACGGTCAGTGGATGTGCGAAGCCGCGACCTTCGTTTACGATTTCGACCGCTTCAATGCAGGTGATATTCTTCCTATGTTTGCGAAGTATCATATTACTACCTTCTGCGCTCCGCC
>JAZOWG010000100.1:0-1601 GCA_045659105.1 Acutalibacteraceae bacterium | reverse complement strand
TAAGAATGACGAGGTTATTTCTACGGGCTACGTAGGAGCTCCCCGAGGCAGAAAAAACTGCACGGACCTGGGCTACTGCATCCGCACGGAATTGCAGATTCCCAGAGGAGAGAGATATGAGCTTTGCCGTTCCGTACACGCAGAAGCAAATGCCATTATAAGCGCCTCCCGTGACAAGATGCTTGATGCAACACTTTATCTTACGGGTGTTGAGGTTGCGGACGGAAGCTACGTTTCCAACTCCTGCTGCTGCAGTATGTGTAAGCGTATGGTTATCAATGCCGGCATTAAAGAGGTAATTATCCGTGACGACAAGGATAATTACAGAATTATCCCCGTTTCCGACTGGATTGAAGACGATGAATCTCTCATCGGCAAAAAGGGATATTGAAAAAAGCGCACAAAGCACCCTCTTTGACGCACTAATATTAATTATGGGTATCTGCCACTATCAAAATGACAGATACCCTTTATTTTTTGCCTCGAAAAAAATTTTAAATGTGCTTGATTTTCGGCTCTTCGCGGTACCATCGTACAGCTTGCCAGAGCCGAAAATCACAACGAGTGCACTTTCTGCCCTTTTTTCACATCTCTGACCAACTGACTTCTGACTTTGTCAGGTTAGTTTTATCACACACGCAAGGCAGCTCAGAGGTCTTTCCGCTAAATGCCCATATTCCACCCGTCTGCATCCGCTTATCTGCGGATAATCGGCGCATCCGAGTAAAATATGAACATTTCCCGTCAAACGGGAAAAACCTGCCACGATTTATGTGACAGGTTTATTTTTTGTGTTATTTTTTCAGAAGGTCGTTCTTTTTGATGAAATCAATTGTTTCGTCAACTGTTGTAAAGGCAAGGGCAACTGTTGTGTCAGCGGCGCCGTAGTAGATTGCAATTCTGCCCGTTTCGCTGTCGGAGAGGGCTGCGCAGGGGAATACAACATTGGGAACGTCGCCTACGCACTCGTAAAGCTCGTGGGGAGCAAGAAGGAAGCAGTCTGCACGGTGAAGAACCTTCCAGGGCTCGTCCTTATCAAGTATAGCGGCACCCATTGCGTATGTAAAGCCGTTACAGGAGGTAAGAACGCCGTGGTAGAACATAAGCCAGCCTTCATCGGTCTCAATAGGTGTGGGGCCGGCTCCCACCTTTGTCATTTCCCAGTTCTTTTCGGGCTTCATAACGAAGCGGTGCTTACCCCAGTATGTAAGGTCCTTACTGTGGCTTAAGAAAATGTCACCGTAGGGGGTATGTCCTCTGTCGCAGGGTCTGATGAGAAGCACGTATTCGTCATTGATTTTTCTGGGGAAGAGAACGCCGTTTCGTGCAACGGGGTAGCAGGCATCTTCAAGCTGAACCCATTCTTTGAAATCGGTTGTGTAAGCAATGCCGATTGTTGTGCCGTGAGGGGTAAGATTTACCCATGAAAGATAATATTTGCCGTCGATAAGGCAGAGTCTGGGGTCATAGCCTCTGAAAATAACCTTTTCTTCAAGCTCCCAATTGATAGCGTCCTTGCTGTAGCCTACTACAAGTGTGTGGTCACGGCTCATAACGTCAACACGGAACACACCTGCGAAGCCGTCACCGAAGGGCACAAC
>JAZOWG010000099.1:0-3422 GCA_045659105.1 Acutalibacteraceae bacterium | reverse complement strand
GCAAACTTCCCCGAAAAATATTGGGAAGCAGTTGACAGCCTTGTAAACAGATATATGAATATATAGAAAAAAGGACTGCCGAAGCAGTCCTTTTTTTAATTCAAGCCGAAAGGCTTCATACAGTGTCACTATTCACTGTTACCTTTTACTTATTACTTAACATCTATTCCGCCGAAGGCACATATACCGCTTACAAATACGGTAGGAATACCTTGTGTAAAGGGTCTGCCGGTTTTGTTGGCGGCGCCGCCGAAAACGGGTGTCACGCAAACCTCCGCATTGACATTCTGAGGCAGTAAAACATCAATACCGCCGAAAACAGCATTCGTGCTTATAACGATATCCTCCGTAATCACTGCACCCCGAAGGTCAATTTCAAGACCACCGAAAACTGCAACCGCATCGGCACCGTAGAAGGGCTCACCGGCAAATACGGCATTTTTTCCGCCGAAAACAGCCGTGCATTTCTTCTGGGGGAAATTTCTTTCCTTTATACGCTTAATTGCATCCTTTGCATTCCTGTTAAATGCATCCTTAAAGATAAGGCAAAGACCGATAACCACTATAAGAATAGGTCCGATAAGCTTGCCGAGCATCTTAAAATCGATTATGCCGCGGCTGCCGAGAAGCAAAAGAATACCTGTAACCATTCCCACTACACCGGGGGTTTTATCCCTCTGAGAGAAAAGAGAAATAAAGCTGGGGATAATGATTATAAGAGTCCACCATCCCTTAAAAAAGATATCAAAGGGCAGAATATCCATAACATGAAGACCGAGCACAACACCGACACCCACAAGGACAAAGCCCCATAAAATTCTGTTTACATTTTTCATAATCCGAGCCTCCTTTACAGTAATATTTTACAATAAAACACACCTAAAGTCAACAACTATGCCATATTGTAAAAACAGCACCGATATGATATAATTCTTTTAATACAATAAGGAGACATGTTATGAGACTTCAGGAATCGGGAGAAATGTATCTCGAAACAATATATGTTCTTTCAAAAACTCTGCCCTCTGTCCGCAGCATTGACGTAAGTGAGCATCTGGGATATTCGAAGCCCAGCGTTTCACGTGCTGTAGGTCTTCTGAAAAACGGAGGCTTTATAACTGTCGGTGAAAACGGTGAATTACTTCTTACAAAGCAAGGACTTTACATTGCAGAGGAAATGTTTGAAAGACACACAATACTTACTCAGTGCCTTATAGGCCTCGGTGTAAGCCGTGAAACCGCAACGGAGGATGCCTGCAAAATCGAGCATTTTTTAAGTGAAGAATCTTTTGAGGCAATAAAAAAGCATATTTCCCGTAAATAATTTTTGGGGAGAGAAAATTATGAAATTAAGCATAAATAAAGAGAAAACCTTTCAGACCTTCCGCGGAATCGGAGCATCCGGTGCATGGTGGGCACAGGTTGTGGGCGGATGGGAGCACGATGACGCGTTAAGCGGCAAAAAGGTAAACGAGCGGATTGCCGAGCTTCTTTACAACCCCGTTACGGGTATCGGTATGAGCATTTACCGTTATAATCTCGGCGGCGGCTCAAAAAACAGCGGTTCCAGCGTTTTCCCCAACAAGAACAGAATGGCGGAAAGCTTCGACAACAACGGCAGCTACGATTGGTCAAGAGATAAAAACGCCGTTAATATGATGAAGCTCTGTGTAAATGAGGGAGCTGATGAGGTAATAATCTTCTCTAACTCCCCTCCCGAAAGATTTACGAAAAATCACAAATCCTGCCTTGACAAGGCTTGGCACAGCAACCTTCCCCGAGAAAATGAGGATGCCTTCTCAGATTACCTTCTTGACTGTGCAGAGCACTTTCTCAGCGAGGATATTCCCGTAAGATTTATTTCTCCCGTAAACGAGCCTATGTGGGTATGGACAGAGAAAAACGGGCAGGAGGGCTGTCATTACACTCCCCTTGAGGTTTATTCTCTTCTCAAAAAGCTCTCTGCGAAGCTGAAAAACAGACCGGCTCTCAGGGACGTTAAAATCAGCGCCTGCGAAAACGGTGACATCCGTTGGTTCAATAAGGCTTATACCCTTGCCGTTCTCGGCAGTAAAAAAATACGAGAATGCTGTGACGGAATCGACGTTCATTCCTACTGTCTTCCCATTCCCGTTCCTTTCCTCAATAACAGAGTGGGCTTTCTTAAAAGATACAGAGCATTCCTCAATATCTTCTTCCCCGGTGAAACCGTTAATATGAGCGAATGGTGCCATATGAAGGGCGGACGGGACAGCGGTATGAATTCTGCGCTTGTTACGGCAAAAACAATGTTCGAGGATATTACGATTCTTGGTGTTTCCTCCTGGCAGCACTGGATTGCCGTATCGGAGGTGGACTACTGCGACGGACTTATTTACATAAACGAGGATGATAAAACCTTCAGTACCACAAAGCGTCTGTACGTTACGGGTAATTTTTCAAAGTACGTTCCCCGTAATGCAAAAAGAATTGAGATTTCCTGCGACGATAAGGATATAAATGCCGTTGCTTTTTATAAGGACGGAAAAACCTCGGTTATACTCATAAATACTACCAAAAACACAAAAAATATTGAAAATTCCTTCGGAAAATCAGTGCTTACGGCACTTACAGATAAGGATAACGACCTGACAGAATCAGAAGTCCCTGAAAACGGGAATATTGTTATCCCGCCCGAAAGCGTTACGACAATTATTATATAAGTTAAGGAAGCGGAATTGTATGAAATACGATTTTACAAGTGTTCCCGACAGAAGCGGCTGCGGATCCTCAAAGTGGAACGGCGCAAAAAATGCGAGCGTTAATGCAGTTCCATTATCCGTTGCGGATATGGAATTCCCCACAGCAAAGCCTATTAAGGATGCCCTCTCAAAGCTGGCGCAGGAGCAGATTTTAGGCTACACCGACCCCACGGATGCATACTACGAGGCAGTTGTCTCCTGGATGGAAAGAAGACATAACTTTCACATTGAAAAGGATTGGGTCATAACCACGCCCGGTGTGGTGAACGGACTGGGACTCATTATTGAAGCGGCAACTATGCCCGGGGATGGAATTATTATTCTTACTCCCGTGTACTACCCCTTTGATATGGCTGTCCTTGCAAAAGGAAGAAAATTTGTTTACAGTGAGCTTATTTTAGCAGACGGGAAATACAGCATTGATTTCGAGGACCTGGAGGAGAAAGCAGCTCTTCCCGGAACAAAGGCTATTATTTTCTGCAATCCCCACAACCCCATAGGCAGAGTCTGGACAAAGGAAGAATTACAAAGAATTGCAGATATCTGCAATAAAAACGGTGTTTTCATTATTGACGATGAAATTCACAACGACCTTATAATGCCGGGTTATGAGCACACCGTTATGGCAACACTCGATGAAGAAACACTCGAAAATATTGCAGTATGCACAGCCCCCAGCAA
>JAZOWG010000098.1:0-2570 GCA_045659105.1 Acutalibacteraceae bacterium | reverse complement strand
TCGACCTTGACAATTTCTCTGTCATAGGTAAGAAGACCGTTTGTTTCGTCCTCTACGTCACTTACTTCTGTATAAACAAGAGCGGAAAGACCCTTCTTTGCGATAAGGGGCTTGAGTCTCTTGATATAAAGAGTATGAAGTGCCTTTTCGAGGGCATCCTTTGAATTATAGATTCTGTAGCCGAAGGTCTTTTCGGTATTGAAGCGGTGACCGTCAATTGACATTGAATAACCGCCGAACTCCGTAAGACAGATTGCTCTCTCATCCTTCTTGCCGTATTTGGGGAACATAAAGGGAGTAAAATAAATATGGAAGCTGTTTACGTCACCTGCCCCCTGGTCGTGCCAGCCGGAAGCGTGGTCAATTACTCTTGTGGGGTCCTTTTCACGGAAGAATTCTGCAGCCTTTACGGAGTCAAACTGTCCCCAACCCTCATTGAAGGGCACCCAGAGACAGATTGATACACAGTTATAAAGACCCTTTATCATTCTTTCTGCATCAACATAATATTCGTCTCTTCCCTTCTCATCAAGACGGGAGAAAAGCTTATAGTTTTCCTTTGTATCCTTAACACCGAGTGTCTTTTTAAGACCCGTTGCAAGAGAGAAGGCGGGAAGAATTGTAGTAGCAGCCTGATAGTAAATATCACCGCCGTTGATCATATCTTGCCATACAAGCATACCGAGTCTGTCACAATGGTAGTACCAACGCAGAGGCTCAATCTTGATATGCTTTCTGAGCATATTGAAGCCCATATCCTTCATCGTCTGGATGTCGTAAATAAGTGCTTCATCGGAGGGAGCGGTGTACATACCGTCACTCCAGTAGCCCTGGTCAAGGAGACCGTTCTGGAAATAGGGCTCGTTATTGAGCATAAGACGGGTAAAGCCGTCCTTATCTTTGCCGATGCCGAACTTTCTCATACCGAAATAGCTCTTTACCTCATCGGATGCACTCTTTACAACAAGGTCGTAAAGCTTGGGGTTTTCGGGGGTCCACTTTTCGTAGTCTGTCAGTTTAAGCACCGCTGAGCCTGCCGTTGTAGCGGCTGAGCAAAGCACCCTTTCACCGTCAAGGGCAGTTACGGTCACTTCACCGAGGCTGCCGACAGCTTCAATTTCAACCTTGAGAGTATCGCTGTCAATATCGGGAGTAATTTTAAGAGCTTTGATGTAATTTTCGGGAACCTCTTCAAGCCAAACTGTCTGCCATATACCTGACTGAGGTGTGTACCATATATTACCTCTCTTTGAGGTCTGCTTGCCTGATGCCTGCGAGCCCATTTCAGAGGGATCGGTTACCTTAAGTGTGATTTCGTTTTCTCCGTCCTTAAGTGCCTTTGTAATATCGATTTCAAAGGGGAAATAACCGCCCGTATGTGTGCCGAAGCAGGTGCCGTTTACGCTGACCTCACATTTATAGTCAACCGCACCGAAATGAAGGAGCACTCTGTCTCCCGTCTTCGTGAAGCTGAATTTTTTTCTGTAGTAAAGGGTATCCTCAGGTGTAACACTTCTTCCGACACCGCTTAAAAGACATTCGGGGCTGAAGGGCACAACAATATCTCCCTCGTAGCCTTCGAAGGTTCTTCCCGTGGGATAAATTGCATATTCCCAGATACCGTTAAGACAGATGTAAGAATCTCTTACCATCTGAGGACGGGGATATTCAGATAAGGGCATTTCACGATTCAGCGCTCTGCCCCAACGTGTGTATAACTGTTCCATAATTTATTCCTCCAAGTTTAAGTTGGCGAGTATAATCCGAAACAGTTTTTTGAATGCGGATTTCTGCCAATCTATTGTTAAAATACTCGCAAATCTGCAAGGATTTGCTCCGTTTTGTGCCTCAGCTTGACAAAAAATCCGCTATTCAAAAAATCTTCGACCTTAAAGTGAAGATTTTTAATTGGATTTTTGGTGGCTGAGACCGCAGGAAGGCTGACGCCTTTCAAGGGCGATACGCCGAAAAGCCTTTAAAAATATCACTTTAAGGCTATTTCGGATTATACTCGCCAACTTAGTACTGCTTCAATTACCTCATTTACAGTGCATACCTCTTTGTCTGCCGGGGAAATTCTTTCATCCCAGTACCCTGTTGATTTCATCCACAGGGTTTTCCAGCCGGCACCTCTTGCACCTTCAATATCATTGACGGGATTATCTCCAACGTATACAATTTCCTCGGGAGCAAAGCCCAATTTTTCACGCATTATATCAAAAATAGCTCTGTCCGGCTTATGTATACCGTAGTCACCCGTTGCAATTATTTCGTCAAAATGAGGCTCAAGCCCCAACAAACCAAGCTTTGCGTACTGCAGATTATGATTACCGTTTGTAATAAGCCCTGTTTTAATTCCCCGTGAGTGTAAATCCTCAAGCATAGGTATCGTCTCAGGGAACGGCACTGCAGTTACGGCAAAATGCCTGTAAATAAATGCGCTGTAATCAGAAAAAGGCGGCGTAAAGTTAAACACTTCTTTTTCGGAGAGATACGCAAGAATATACTCCCAGCCCGAATAAACAAAATGGTCATCCGCATAACACCATATTTCTCCGATTTCGGCGTCA
>JAZOWG010000097.1:0-13722 GCA_045659105.1 Acutalibacteraceae bacterium | reverse complement strand
CTTCGTGTTTTTCTTGTTGAAAAGTCAGGTTGCCTTGGCGGTGCGATTTCTAACTGTCTTGTTTATCCTTTTATGCCTTACTGGACGAAGCCCTATTGGGGCGAAGCATCAAAAAACAAAAAATACCTCTCACAGGGAATTTTTAAGGAAATGAAGCAAAGGCACGACCGCTATGTTTCTGATTGTAAAGACCACGAGTTTAATTCTGAGTATTTTAAAATTGTCCTTGATGATATGACAATTGAAGCTGGCGTTGATGTGCTTTTTCACGGTATTGTGTATGATGTAAGGACCGAAGGAAGAAATATAACCGAGGTTGATATAACTGCAAAAGGGCAGAAAATTACTGTGCAGGCTGACTTCTTTATTGATGCAACCGGTGACGGTGAGCTGTTTTTCCTGGCAGGCTGTGACTATCAATTAGGTCGTGAAAGCGACGGACTTTGTCAGCCCATGACAACCTGTTTCAGAATGAGCGGTGTTGACCTTGACCTTTTCACAGAAGAAAGACCCCGTTTGCAGGAGCTTTATAAAGAAAGGCAAGCAAAAGGTGAAATTACAAACCCGAGAGAAAATATACTTGTATTCTTTGGTGTGGGGGAAGATGTTTTACACTTTAATTCCACCCGTGTAGTAAAGCTTGACCCGACAGACCCCTTTGATGTGAGTAAAGCTGAGGTTATTGCCCGTAAACAAATTCACGAGCTTATCAGCTTTTTAAGAGAAAACTCAAAGGCTTTTGATGAAAGTGCTTTGATTTCCGTTGCTATTGATATTGGGGTCAGAGAGAGCAGAAAGCTTAAAGGTGTCCATATTCTTACAGGTGATGAAATAATTAAATGCACACGCTTCGAGGATTCAATTGCTTTGGGTAACTATGACATAGATATACATAACCCTTCAGGTACGGGAACAAGCCACAGATTTTTCGGAGACGGCGAATTTTACACGATCCCTTACCGTTCACTTTTACCTGTAGAATATGATAATCTTCTTGTTGCAGGCCGCTGTCTCTCAGCTACTCACGAGGCTCAGGCATCTGTAAGAATAATGCCGATTTGCTGTTGCCTGGGTGAAGCTGCAGGTACTGCAGTTGCCATAGCGCACAAAACAAATAAAAATGTGCATACGGTCGACATAAAAGCATTACAAAAAACGCTCACAGAAAACGGGGCAGTGCTGTAGAAGATAATTTTTAATTTTTTTATTTCGTGTAAGGTTAATTTTCTACAGAAAATGAGCAAAAGTTTTTTTCGGAATAATAAAATAACTTGATTTTTTAATTTTTTTATTATAGAATTGTTTTTATAAAAACACAGGAGTGATATTATGAAATCAATTTTTTCTCTTCTTCTTATTTTCATTATGGCTATTGCCAATTTCTTCGGCGGTTTTGCAGCTGCACCTGCTGATTTAGCAACGGCTGAGGATGCATACGATGCTAAGCTTACAGTAACCGAAAAGGCTCTTCTTACCACAGTTTTTGAAACAGAAACTGCATGGATTGCTTCCTTACAGCTTGAAAACGGCGCAATTCCCATGACAAAGAATCCCAACGGTACAGTTACAATGAATCCCTATTTTGCTGACATTGCCGCACTTGCTCTTCTTGATAATGCAGAGAAGTATGCAGAAAACGTTAAGAAGTATATGGATTGGCATTTCTCACACCTTAACACAACTGAAACTGATTACAACAGAATGGATGCTACAATTTACGATTATAACATCACCCTTGAAAACGGTAAAATCGTAAAGGAAGAAAGCAAGGGCACTTACGACTCAACAGACTCTTATGCAGCAACCTTCCTTACTGTTGTGAATAAGTACTATGAAAAGACAGGCGATAAGGAATACGTTATCGCAAACGCAAAGGATATCGCAAGAGTTGCAGAAGCAATGCTTTATACTCTTCAGATGGGTCTTACTTATGCAAAGCCTGATTATATGGTAATGTACCTTATGGATAACTGTGAGGTTTACGAGGGCTGTGTAAGTGCCGCAAATCTTCTTAAGCTTATCGCAACAGAAGCTGCTGACTATGACCTTACAAAGACTAAGGTTACATATGCCGCAGATTGGATTAAGTCCACAATAGAAAGCACTATGTGGAATGCAGAAGGCAAGTATTATGAGCCCGGTCTTTATCCTCTCGGCATTCCTGCATATGAGTTTACTTGGGAAGAATTCTATCCTTGTGCTACGGCTCAGCTTTTCCCCATTGTTCACGGCCTTATCGGTGCTGACACCATCCGTGCAAAGCACCTTTATGATACCTTCTGTGATTCTTATAATTGGCAGGGCTTTGATATTCCTGATGATTTCTATTGGGGCTCAAACGTATATGCCGCTGCACTTGTAGGCGACGTTGACAGCGTTATGGAGTATATGACAAATTATGCTCCTCTTATGGTTCTTCATAGCTATCCTCTTTATAATGCCGATATTGCAAGAGTTGCAATGGCAGCATACACACTTCTTAGCGCAGAATAATTAATGTATAAAAATTAAGCTCCGGGAACACCGGAGCTTCTTTTGTTGTATGAAAAAATCCCCCGACGTTCCGGGGGATTTGTGATTATACGCTTTTTGCAATTTCAACTGCAGCCTTGCACTTTTCTGCAATTTCATCGGGTGTGCCCTTCATCATCCAGCTGCCGCCTACTGCAAAAATCTTTTCCCATTTAAGATATTCTGCAAGATTTTCGTCAGAAATACCGCCTGTGGGAAGGAAGTTTACCTGAGGGAATGCCGCTGCGAGAGCCTTCATTGTAGAAAGTCCGCCGTAGTTAGAGCAGGGGAAGAACTTGATTGTCTTACAGCCGTAGGAAATAGCAGTCATAACCTCTGTGGGGGTTACGCATCCGCCGAGATAGGGTATATTTCTTTCGTTACAGTAAGCTGCCACTTCTTCCGAAAAACCGGGGGATACGATGAATTTTGCACCGAGGTTGATTGCCTCTTCACACTGTGCCTTGTTTATAACCGTACCTGCACCTACGAGCATTTCGGGGAATTCTTCAACAGCAATCTTTATTGCCTCACCGGCACAGGCCGTTCTGTAGGTGATTTCTGCAATGGGAAGACCTCCCTTTACCATTGCGGAAAGCTTGGGACGAACCTCTTCAACGGAATTGAATACCACAACGGGTACTACCTTGTACTGACTGATAAATTCATTTGTTGTCATAATATTTACCTCTCATACACCGCTGTAGGCGTTGAAGCCGCCGTCAACGGGAATTACTACACCTGTGATGAATCCGCTTGCACCGTCGTCTGCAAGGAAGAGAAGGGAACCGATAAGCTCACTTACATCACCGAAGCGGTTCATAGGTGTGCCTGAAAGAATCTTGTGGGAACGGGGAGTGGGGTTGCCGTCCTTGTCGAAAAGGAGAGCTCTGTTCTGATTACCTACAAAAAAGCCGGGAGCAATTGCATTACAGCGGATTCCCATAGGTGCAAAGTGTACTGCAAGCCACTCTGTAAAGTTGGAAATACCTGCTTTTGCAGCTGAATATGCGGGGATTTTTGTAAGGGGATGGTAAGCATTCATAGAAGAGATGTTGATGATGTTACCGCCTGTAGTGAGCATATCCTCTGCAAAAACCTGAGTTACAAGAAAAGCGGAGGTGATATTAAGGTCAAATACGAACTTAAGCCCTGCCTCGTCAAGGTCAAAGAACGTCTTTACGTCTTCACCGATATCGGGAGTCATATACTCGTTGTCTGTAGTAGCCTTGGGGTTGTTTCCGCCTGCTCCGTTAACAAGGAAGTTTACCTTGCCGAACTTCTCGTTTATAGCCTTTTTTGCGGCAATAATGGAGTCCTTTGAAAGGGCGTTGGTTTCAATTGCAAGAGCATTTTCGCCTATTTTATCTGCAACAGCCTTGGCTGCATCATAGTTTATGTCAAGAAGTGCTACCTTTGCACCGCAAAGGGCCATAGCCTCTGCGAACTGGCTGATTATAGCTCCGCCGGCACCCGTAAGAGCTACTACCTTATCTGATAAGTCAACATTAAAGGGAAGTTTCATTTTATTTTGCTCCTTTTTCTATAGCTTCAAAAAGTCCGTTGATATAGCAGGCTCCGAGTGCTCTGTCGAAAAGACCGTAGCCTGGCTTTCCGGATTCACCCCAGATATTTCTGCCGTGGTCGGGACGTACGTATTCCGTGAAGCCACCCTCAACAAGAGCCTTTACAATGCCGTAAATATCAAGGCTTCCGGCTTCTGTAAGATGTGCGGTTTCTCTGAAATCAAGCTCATTTGAATATGCTATGTTTCTTATGTGTGCGAAATGGATTTTGTTTCTCTTTGAATATTCGTAAGCCATTTCTATAAGGTCGTTATTTCTTCCGGCACCGAGAGAGCCCGTACAGAAGGTGATGCCGTTGGTGTCATCGGGTACTGCCTCAAAAAGTCTCTCATAATCTTCCTTGCAGGAGATAATTCTGGGAAGACCGAAAACATCCCATGGCGGATCATCGGGATGGATAGCCATATTGATGCCGACCTCGTTACAGACGGGGATAATCTTTTTGAGGAAATAAACAAGATTATCGAAAAGCTGCTCGTGAGACATATCCTTATAGCTGTCAAGAAGAGCGTTAAGCTCGTCAGCGCTGTAGCTTTCGTCCCAGCCGGGAAGGGAGAGATTCTTGGGGTCAAGGCTCATAATCTCCTCGTGGTTGTAGGAAAGGCTGTTTGAGCCGTCCTCTGCTACTGTTCTGAGGTTGGTTCTGAGCCAGTCGAAAACGGGCATAAAGTTATAACATATACACTTTACTCCGACCTCAGCAAGGCGTCTTATATTCTCGCAGTAATTTTCGATGTATTCGTCACGCTTACCTCTGCCGAGCTTTATATCCTCGTGAACGGGAACAGATTCGATAACCTCCATTTCGAGTCCTGCGTCATCGCACATCTTCTTAAGAGAGGCAATTGTTTCTCTGCTCCATACGTTACCTACCGGCGTATCGTAAACAGCTGTAACAACACCCGTCATTCCGGGAATCTGCTTGATTTTTTCAAGTGTGATACTGTCATTGGGACCGTACCAGCGAAAAGTCATTTTCATAATTGAGTCTCCTTATCTGTTAACTCGGGCGCTGCCGCCCTTAACGATATTTTCTACTTCCTTAAGCACTGCCGTTGAGGTGTCTCCGGGGGTAGTCATAGCAAGTGCTCCGTGTGCAATTCCGTAATTTACGGCTATCTTTGCATCATCATAGGTCATAAGACCGTAAATAAGACCTGAAGCGAAGGAGTCACCGCCGCCAACTCTGTCATAGATTTCAAGAGCGGGAAGCTCCATACCCTTGAAAACCTCACCGTTTGAGTATACCATAGCACTCCAGTCGTTGATTGAAGCGGAGCGGACGGTGCGAAGAGTTGTTGCTATTACCTTGAAGTTGGGATATACCTTTGTAACCTCACCGAGCATCTTCTTGTAGCCGTCAATATTAAGCTCCTTGAGGTTTTCGTCGTTGCCCTCAATTTCAAAGCCGAGACATGCTGTAAAGTCCTCTTCATTGCCTATCATAACATCAACGTAGGGAGCAATAGCCTTGTTGACCTCCTGTGCCTTCTCCTTACCGCCTATAGTTTTCCAGAGGGAAGGACGGTAGTTAAGGTCGTAGGATACGATTGTGCCGTATTTCTTTGCGGCTTTGACAGCTTCTATAACAACCTCTGCGGTGCTTTCGGAGAGAGCTGCAAAAATACCGCCTGTGTGAAGCCATCTTACACCGAGAGTGCCGAAAATGTAATCCCAGTCAACATCGCCGGGCTTTAACTGAGAAATTGCTGTGTTGCCTCTGTCGGAAACACCGTTTGCACCTCTGATTCCGTAGCCGCGTTCCGTGAAATTAAGTCCGTTTCTGACACTTCTGCCGATTCCGTCATAGGGAACCCATTTGATAAAGGACGTATCAACACCGCCCTGAAGAATGAAATCCTCAATAAGTCTTCCGACGTCATTGTCCGCAAATGCGGTTACAACAGCCGTCTTGAAGCCGAAGCAGCGGCGAAGCCCTCTTGCTACGTTATATTCTCCGCCGCCCTCCCATGCACGGAATGAGCGTGTTGTGCGGATTCTTGTGTCACCGGGATCAAGACGGAGCATTACCTCACCCAGGGCTATCATATCGTAAGCACAGTCTTCTTTTCTTCTCAGTTCAATCATAAGGCACCTCTTAATATTCTGAAATTATACGCAGTCTGTTTACGGCTGCATACGCTTTTTGCACAAATTGCTGCAGAGTGAAATTTATATACTTATCAGACCTTGCACCGGGCAGGTCTACTTCAAGCATAAGCGAACCCTTGTAATTATATTCCTTCAGAAGCTCTGCCGTTCTTCTGAAATCAATCTGTCCGTCAAAGGGCAGAAGGTGTTCGTCGCAGTTATAAATCATATTGTTGTCGTGAATGTGTGTGGCTATGCATCTGTCGCCGAAAAGGGGCATATATTCACGACCCCTTGCGAAGCATTTTTCGTGTCCCACGTCCCAACAGAAGCCAACGTTTGTTTCCTTGCCGTACTGCTCAAGAATCGTTGCTATGTTGCCGAGCTTTCTCTGGTTTTCGACGGCAATTTTAATATTCTTCTTGGCAGCGTAATTCACAAGTCTGTCAAAATTCAGAAGACCTGCATCAGTTACGGGAGGGCAGTTCTCCTTTGAGCTTAAATGGGTTATTACTATACCGATTCCGTTATCCTCAGCCAGGTCAACGCTGTGGCAGAGAATGTCAATAAGCTCCTTGCCATCTTCCTTATCCCAGAGCCTGTTTATTCCGTCAAAGGGTGCGTGAAGAGTTTCGTAAATCAGGTTGTATTCTTGGCACTTTTTTCTGACGAAAGCGACGAATTCATCATCGTTTCCGCAGGTGAAAATACAGTTAAAGCCCGTTTTTGCCAGACAGCTTATATATTCTTCCGTGCCGAAGGAAATATTCTTTGAAACGTTGATTCCGATATTGCGCAAAACCTGAGCCTCCCGACCGATATATTTTTTTAATATTTTATCATTATAATACACGGTTTGTCAATTCTATTGTGTGTTTCTCGAAGCAAAAAAACAAGGAATTTCCTCACGGAAATTCCCTGGCTGTTATTTCATTGCTTTTGCGTTTGCCTTTTCAAGCCAAGCTGCAGCGAGCTCCATAGCTTCACCGAGACCTTTTCTTTCAGCATTTTTGGCAATAACCTCATTGGGAGGGAGAGTGGGGTCAGTTCTCTGAAGCTGAAGAAGAATTCTGTCAGCCATTTCAATCTCGCCGACCTTCTTCATTGATGCAATGCGTATCATTACAACATAAGGGTCATAAGCATTGCCGAAATAAATTATCTTGCCGCTTCTTGCAAGGGGATAGCCTTTGTAGGTAAGAAATTCTGTTGCCATTGGTGTTTATCCTTCCTGATAATATGGTGTTATTTATTGAAGTAATTGTTCAGTATTTCCGTAAGAATATCAAAACGGTCAAGGCGCGTGATGTTGACACGTGCATTGTTGTGGGAGGTGATGTAAGTGGGATCCTCGCTGATAATATAGCCGGCAAGCTGATTAATAGCGTCATATCCCTTTTCATCCAGTGCATTGTAAACGTCACGGATAGTCTCTTTGAGATCCTGTGCTTTCTTTTCTGTTAAGTTGATGGGCATTGTATGGTCAGCCATTCAAGACACCTCCGGGGAATTACAAATAAATAATAAGTATATTATAGGCGATAAAAATAAAAATACAATAGCCTGAGTGAAAAATTTTCAAAAATTTATAATTTGAAAACATTTTTTGTGTTAAAAACACCTAAAACACACAGGATATATTGTGCACAATTTACATTATTGGTGAGAGCTTACAAATTACTGCTATACAAATTCAAAAATCTATTGCAATTTATACGGAATTATTTTATTATGTTTATGTATATATATTCACTCTCAAAGGAGATTATTATGAGCTGTATGGAGGTACTCGAGAGCATAAAATGCTTTGTCGTTGATATGGACGGCACATTTTATCTCGGAAATTCGCTTCTTCCCGGAGCAAAGGAATTTGCCGAATGTGTGGAAAAAAGCGGAAAGCGTTTCTTCTTTTTTACGAATAATTCCTCTCATAATGAGGAGGAATGTCTCGGGAAATTAAGAAAATACGGATATGATGCAAAGGACGGTACGGTTATTATTTCTTCTCACGTAACAATTGATTTCCTTAAAAGAAACCGTCCCGGAAAAACGGTATATCTTGTGGGAAACAAAAATCTTACGGGGGACTTTATCAAGGGGGAAATTCCACTTACGGAAGAAAAGCCCGACATCGTTGTTATCGGCTTTGATACGGAGCTTACCTATGAAAAGCTCAATAAGGCCTGTAACTACATTGCGCAGGGGGCGGAGTACATCGTTACCCATCCCGACGTAAACTGTCCTCTCAAGGACGGCTTTATGCCTGATGTCGGCTCTTATATGGCGCTTATCAAGGCTTCAACCGGCAGAGAGCCGGACCTTATTATGGGCAAGCCCTATGCTTATACGGTTGATTACGTTACCAACAGAATCGGCTGTAAGAGGGAAGAGGTAGCCTTTGTAGGCGACAGACTTGAAACCGATATTGCTATCGGTGTAAAGAACGGACTTAAGGCGGTTCTTGTTTATACGGGTGTCACAACTCCCGAAATGTATGAAAAATCGGATATAAAAGCGACTGCTGCTTTTGAAAATATCGGCGAACTCGGCAAAGCATTAATTTAAGTTAGTTTATTTGAATCGGAGGAAAAAGAAATGGCAGAAATTAACAGATCATGGTATAAAGAAATGGCCGTTTATCAGGTATGGCCCCGTTCCTTCTGTGACGGAAACGGCGACGGAATCGGCGACCTTAAGGGCGTTCTTTCAAAGCTTGATTACATAAAGAGTCTCGGTGTTGACGCAATCTGGTTCTCACCTCTTTACGTTTCACCTCAGAAGGACTACGGCTACGATATAGCTGATTACCGCAATATTCAGCCCGAATACGGCACACTTGAGGACTTCAAGGCTGTGCTTGACGGTGCACAC
Source organism: Acutalibacteraceae bacterium (assembly GCA_045659105.1). Lineage (GTDB taxonomy): Bacteria > Bacillota > Clostridia > Oscillospirales > Acutalibacteraceae > RUG806. The sequence goes on along the minus strand of JAZOWG010000097.1, from coordinate 4,663 downwards.
GAAAGAGGAATCCGTGTTATTATGGACCTCGTTGTTAATCATACTTCCGATCAGCACGAGTGGTTCCTTGAGAGTAAGAAGGGCGAGGACAATCCTTATCACGATTATTACCATTGGTACAAGGGTAAGGGCAAGAACGGCAAGCGTTATCCCAACAACTGGATGTCAACCTTTGCAGGCAGAGCATGGGAATATGACGAAAATCTCAAGAAATACTATCTTCACCTTTTTGCTGTTGAACAGCCTGACCTCAATATGGATAACCCCAAGGTCCGTGAAGAAGTTAAGGATATTATGAGATATTGGCTTGATATGGGCGTTGACGGCTTCAGAGAGGACGTTATTACATTCATTTCAAAGCCCAAGGGACTTCCCTCAAGCCCCTACTGGTTCCCCGTGGCAACAGGCTTCGAGCAGTATATGCACGGTCCTCATCTTGACGAATACCTTTCCGAATTCAAGAATGATGTTCTCTCAAAGTACGATTGTATGACTGTCGGTGAGGCTCCTATGATGACCTATAAGAATGCTCTCAAGCACATTACCGAAGGTCCCGACCAGCAGCTCAATATGATGTTCCATTTCGAGCATATGGCTGCAGACTGCCTTTTCTACAGCTGGTTCAAGACAAAGTTCAACTTAAAGAAGCTCAAGAAGGTTTACACAAGATGGCAGGAAAACCTTTACGGCAAGGCATGGAATGCACTTTACATTGAAAACCACGACCAGCCCCGTATTATAAACCGTTACGGCAATACGAAGTTCAGAAAAGAAAGTGCTAAGATGTTGGCAGTTATGTATATGTGTCAGTGCGGTACTCCCTTTATCTATCAGGGACAGGAAATAGGTATGCTTAACTGTCCTCTTGATGATATTAATGACTATACAGACGTTTCCACAATCAACAACTACGGTGTTGCAAAGTCTCTTCTCGGTGCAAAGAAGGCTATGGAGCTTGCTCAGTATGCCTCCCGTGATAATGCAAGAACTCCCGTTCAGTGGAGCGCAAATAAGAATGCAGGTTTCACAACTGCTGACGAAGCATGGTTCCACATCAATCCCAACTATAAGGAAATCAACGTAGAAGAAGCAGAGAATGACCCCAACTCCATTCTTAACTTCTACAGAAAGCTCATAAAGTTCAGAAAAGAAAATGACCTTATGATTTACGGCTCATATAAGGAGCATTATAAGAACAGCAAATCTCTTTACGTATACTCCCGTCATCTTGACGGACAGAAGGCTCTTGTTGTCTGCTCCTTCGACGAAAATGCTGTAGCATTCAAGGCTCCCGAAGGCTTCGATCTTTCCAAGGCTGAGCTTGCAATCAATAACTACGAGTCCTGCGGTGTAAACGATAACGGCTTCACCTTAAGACCCTACGAAACAAGAGTTTATATCTGGAAATAATTACAGAGGTGCAAAATGGCAATTGTAAGAAAAGAGGCGTATTTTTCGTCTTCAAACGGTGTGAATAAAATCAGAACCCTTATCTGGCAGGATGATGAAAAAGCTCCCGTCGGTGTGGTTCAGATCGCTCACGGTGTGGCGGAGCATATCGGAAGATATGACGATTTTGCCCGCTTTCTTGCAGAGAACGGCTTTGTTGTCTGCGGAAATGACCACTTAGGCCACGGAAAAAGCATTGAATCCGAAGCCGATCTCGGCTATGTATATGAGGGTGACCACGCAAATATGGTAAGGGATATGAACACTCTTCACAATATTATGAGTAAGCGTTATCCCGATGTGCCTTATATAATGTTCGGTCATTCAATGGGCTCTTTTCTTGCAAGGATTTATACTGCCGCCTTCGGTGACAGACTTTCAGGTGCAATTTACTGCGGTACGGGTCAGCTTCCCCCTGCAGTGCTTGCTCTTCGCGACCCCGTAGAGACCCTTATGGATAAATTTGCGGAGAATTCAACCGCCCCTGCTTCAATTGCCAACCTTTTCGGTAAGTTTACCAAGAAAATGCTTAAAGGCAACAGCGAGTTCTCTTGGCTTTCAAGAAACGAGCAGAATATAGTGAATTATATTGCAGACCCTCTCTGCGGTTTCCCCTTTACAAGCGCGCTTACCAAGGAGCTGCTTATTCTTGCCGTCAAGGCAAGTGCTCCGGACTGGGCTTCTAAGCTGCCGAAAGACCTTCCCGTGCTTATTATCTCAGGTGCAAAAGACCCTGTCGGAATGAACGGCAGGGGAGTGCTTGCTGTTTCCGATGCATTGGTAGATGCCGGTATTGAACCCGAGGTTATCCTTTATCCTGCAGACAGACACGAAATTCTCAATGAAGAGGATAATGACAAGGTTTACGGCGATATTCTCAAATTCTTAAAGGGTATAACAGATGAAGAAAACTGAAGCTGAAGGACTTAACAAAAGATATTATCTTCTTGACAGTATCAGAGGAATCTGTATTCTGGGTATGATAGTTTATCATACCCTTTTTGATATTGTGGCATTTTTCGGTGTTCCCGTAACGGAAGGCCTTATGACCGCCGTTGATGTTATACGGGATTTCGGTGCATCGTGCTTTATCTGCCTTGCGGGTATATGTATGCATTTCGGAAAGCGTCCGTTAAAAAGATTTCTGCTGATTTCTGCAGGGGCACTTGTTGTCAGCATTGCCACATTTATAACCGTGCCCGATATGCCTGTAATTTTCGGTATTCTTACCTTTATGGCGGCGGCTTCGCTTATTATGATGCCGTTGCAGAAGTATCTCGATAAGCTCCCCGGCGGAATATGTGCAATAATCAGCTTTGCTTTGTTTATTGTTACCTTTGAGGTAAGACATCATTACGCAGGGTGGTATTTTATAAAGCTTTTTGAGTTTCCCGAAGCCTTCTACAGAAATTATTTTACCGCCGCTATCGGCTTTCCCTTCTACGGCTTTGCAACAAGTGACTATTATCCGCTGCTTCCGTGGATATTTATGTTCTTCTTCGGCTTTTTTCTCTGGAAGGTTATGAGAAAGAGTGAGAAGCTTATGAGAATTCTTGATTTCAGAATTCCTTTCCTTGAAAAAATCGGAAAAGTCAGCCTTTATATCTACGTGTTGCATCAACCCATAGTGCTCGGCATACTGCTTCTTGTTTTCAATGTTTTCTTCAAATAAATTTCAGATTTGTTAATATAAACAAATTACGGCACAAAAATTGTGAATAAATTTTAAGAAAATATGTATTTTTGTGTTGCAAATAATCGAAAAACAGTTAAAATATTATTGTGCGGTCCCGGCTGATTGCCCGCGGACTGAAATTATGCAAAATAAAGGAGAATTTCTAATGCCCGTTTACACAGATGCATTCAACACCATACCTGCAGGTCCTCTCGGTATTCTTCCTCTTCCCGGATGTGAAGAGCTTGCTAAGAAGATCGATTCTTATCTTGTTCAGTGGAGAGACGAGAGAGAAAGCGAGCACAAATCCACAATAGCTTTCAACGGTTATGAAAGAGATTCTTACATTCTCAAGGCTGTTTTTCCCCGATTCGGAACAGGTGAAGGAAAGTGTACACTTAAAGAATCAGTAAGAGGATATGATATTTATATTCTTTGCGATTGCTTCAATTACGGCGTTACCCACGAGGTTTACGGCTATACCGTACCTTATACCCCCGACGAGCATTATGCTAATCTTAAAAGAGCCATTGCCGCAATGACAGGCAAGGCAAGAAAAATTACTGTTATTATGCCCATGCTTTATGAAGGCAGACAGCATAAGAGAACAGCAAGAGAATCCCTTGACTGTGCAGTAATGCTTCAGGAGCTTTTCGATTACTACGGAATTGATAATATTATCACTTTCGATGCTCACGACCCCAGAGTTATGAACGCAATTCCCACAAAGGGCTTTGAAAACGTATATACTACATATCAGATGATCAAGGCTCTTGTTAATAATATCGAAGATTTCAAGATTGATAAGGACAACCTTATGATTATATCTCCCGACGAGGGCGGTGTAGGCAGAGGTGTTTACTATTCATCAGTTCTCGGAATAGATCTCGGTATGTTCTACAAGCGCCGTGACTATTCGAGAGTTGTTAAGGGCAGAAACCCCATTATTGCTCACGAATTCTTAGGCTCAAGCCTTGAAAATAAGGATGTTATCGTTGTTGACGATATGATTTCTTCCGGTGAATCAATGATTGACGTTGCAAAGCGTCTTAAGGATATGGGTGCAAGAAACATTTATGTGTGCTGTGCATTCGGTCTTTTCTGCAACGGTCTTGAGGCATTTGATGAGGCTTATGAAAACGGCTGGATAAGCAAGGTTTTCACAACAAACCTTATTTACCGTTCACCCGAGCTTCTCGAGAGAAAGTGGTTCTGTGAGGTTGACCTTTCAAAGTACATTTCTCTTATTATTGATGCTCTCAATCATGATATGTCCATTAGCTCACTTCTCAATCACGCTCAGCGTATTAAGCCCTTCCTTGAGCAGAAAGGCTATGATATCAAAATAACTGACTAAAGTATATTTGCCCGGAAAACTGACCTTTCCGGGCTTTTTCTGAAAGAAGGTAAAACTATGAGCTATTCTCAGTATGTAAATATAAAGCAGGGAAGTGCTTCTGTGCACCGTTTTTCAAACGGTAATACACTTCCTCTTATACAGCGTCCCTTTGCTATGTGCGCTTTTGCGGCACAGACGAC
>JAZOWG010000096.1:0-2329 GCA_045659105.1 Acutalibacteraceae bacterium | reverse complement strand
GCGTGTACGGAACGGCAAAGCTCATATCTCTCTCCTCTGGGAATCTGCAATTCCGTGCGGATGCAGTAGCCCAGGTCCGTGCAGTTTTTTCTGCCTCGGGGAGCTCCTACGTAGCCCGTAGAAATAACCTCGTCATTCTTAACTATAACTGCACCGTAGCGTCTGCGAAGACAGGTTGTGCGCTGTGAAACAATTTCTGCAAGGTCAAGGTAATAGTTTATTTTGTCTCTGCGTTCCATAATAAGTTATCCTTTACAAATTATTTGCTGAAATCTATCTGCTTTACACCGTCTCTGATGTAAATTATACCTGAAATAACCGCAAGCACGGCTGTTATCCACAAAAGCACCTGAGAAATCACGTTAAGGGGGAAGCTCTCGGGAAGAATGCCCGTGGAATTAATTGCCATCAGAAGCATAATGAGTATGGTGGATACCATCTGTGAAACGGTTTTTGCCTTGCCCCAGATGTTTGCAGGGATAACCACACCCTGAGCGGATGCGGCAAGTCTTACGCTCGTTACGGCAAATTCTCTCGTCAGAACAATGAAAACTATGTAAAGACTGCAAAGTCCCTCGTTCATAAGAGCCAAAAGTGCCGCCGTGGTCAGCATTTTGTCTGCAACGGGGTCGGCAAGCTTGCCGAAGGTGGTGATAAGATTGTACTTACGTGCAATTTTGCCGTCAAGAAAATCCGTGATACAGCCGGCAACGTAAACTGCAAGACCGATGAAATAATGATAGGGGATAAAGGGTGCCATAAACACAAAAAGGAAAATGGGTGTCAGCACCATTCTTATAATTGTGAGCTTGTTTGGTAAGTTCATATTAATCCTCTCAGAAATAAATTAAAAATCAGCAGTGCCTATAAGGTCGTATTCGTCCGTTGAGGTAATAAGCACGTCAACTGTTTCTCCTATGCCGAGCTCTCTTTCGGAAACGAAGTTGATTCCCGAGTCAATTTCGGGAGCATCCATCCAGGTTCTGCCTGAATAACTGTCCGAATAGGGGTCGTATCCCTCAATTACACACCTTACGGTCTGCCCTAAAAGTGCCTCCAGCTTGTCGGTGAAAATACCGTACTGCTGCTCCATTATGATTTCGCCTCTGCGCACAGCAGTTTCGGCATCTACTCTGTCAGGGAGCTTTTCTGCAGGGGTGCCGTCCTCGGGGGAGTATGAGAAGCAGCCCAGTCTGTCAAAGCGTGCATCCTTTACAAACTGCGAAAGAATCTCGAAATCCTCCTCGGTTTCTCCGGGGAAGCCTGTGATAAAGGTGGTTCTTAAAATACAGTCGGGCATATAAGAACGGATTTTCTCAATAAGAGCAAGAAGGGATTTGTCATCACCGTGTCTGTTCATTGCCTTAAGAATTTTACCCGATGCGTGCTGAAGGGGAAGGTCAATGTAATGAAGCACCTTTTCGCAGTCACGCATAGCCTCTAAAAGAGAATCCGTGATTCTGTCGGGGTAGCAGTAAAGAAGCCTTATCCATTCAATGCCTTCAATTTTATTGAGCTCGAAAAGGAGCTCGTGGAGGCAGGGCTCACCGTAAATGTCGTCACCGTAGCGCGTGGTGTCCTGAGCAATTACAATAATCTCTCTGACACCTGACTGAGCAAGTGCCTTTGCCTCAAGGATAATATCCTCCTTCTTACGGCTTCTGAAGGGACCTCTTATGGAGGGAATTGCACAGTAGGTACAGCAGTTTGAGCAGCCGTCCGAGATTTTAAGATATGCCCAGTGTGAGGGCGTTGTGAGAATTCTCTTTCCGCAAAGGGGAAGCTTATCTTTTTCGGGGTAACGGCTCTTTTCCGTGCCCTTTATAACGTTATTTACAAATTCAACTATGTCCCCGTTTACACCAAGTCCGCCTACAGCGTCAACCTCGGGGATTTCCTTAAGGATTTCGTCGCGGTATCTCTCGGCAAGACAGCCGATAACGATAATCTTACCGACGGCACCGTCCTCCTTATACTCAACCATCTGCAGAATATTGTCAATTGCCTCCTGCTTGGCGGCTTCAATAAAACCGCAGGTGTTGATAATTACAATATCGGCGCCGTAAGCGGTGTCAATAATCTGAAAGCCTGCTGCATCCAATTTTTCAAGCATAAGCTCGGAGTCAACCTGATTTTTCGGACAGCCGAGAGAAACAAAACCTATTTTTTCGTGCATAGCTACACCTACTCGTAAATGTTAATGTATTTTGAAATGTCAGAAAAAGAATATCCCATACCCATAAGCCGTCTTATTACACGGTCCTTTTCCTTGGGTGTGCTGTTTTCATTGATGTGATATTTTTCAATTACTTTAATTATACCGATTTCT
>JAZOWG010000095.1:0-1723 GCA_045659105.1 Acutalibacteraceae bacterium | reverse complement strand
TGAACATAATTAATCGGGTATCAGCCAAAAGGTTGATACCCATTGTTTTTTCGGTGGAATTAATGAATAATAAATATTTTCACAGAAGCCCCCCGTTTGACGAGAAGTGCACATATTTTGCGTGTAGGTGCCGTATTTCCGCAGAAATACGGTGCATACGGGTGAAATATGGGCAGTTAACGGAAAGAGAAGCTGTAAAATATTTGTGCGTGATAAAACTAACTTAATGAGGTCTGCAGAAAGTTGGTCAGAGCACGTAAAACGGAGCAGAATCGGGCGGATTTGGCGAATGAGTGTGCCGCTGCCGGGGGCAGATGAAGGCACACGAAAGAGGTGAAGAAACAAGGAGTATTGCGACCGCTCCAAGGGAAGCAAGACGACTATGTTTCTGAGGAACTTTTCGGCTCTGGCAAGCTGTACAATGGTACTGCGAAGCGATAAAAAACAAGCACCTTATAATTTGCGGTGTGGATTATACGTTAATTCTTTTATCCGTCTTTTTCCGCGGCACATTCCCCTAATATTATCCCGTGCGTCAAAGACGGGAATTTGTGCGCGTCTTTCCCAAGTCGTCCGTTGCGGGGTTGTCTATAAGTTCACCGCTTGCGGTAAATCTTGAGCCGTGACAGGGGCAGTCCCAGGAATGCTCCGCCTTGTTGTATTTAAGCGCACACCCGAGATGCGGACAACGGGGCACCGTGGGTGTAAGAATACCCGTGACGGAATGGAAAATATTAGCAAGAAGCTGAGGATGAAGCACCGAGCGGTCAGGAGTGAACACCTCTGCATAAGGGTTTTCCCTGCCCGTCAGCATATCGGAGAGTATTTCTGCAGCGACGGCAGAGGCGGTCATTCCCCACTTGTTAAAGCCCGTTGCAACATAGAGATTTTCCGAAAAATCCGAATATTTCCCGATATAGGGAATCCCGTCAAGGCTCATACAGTCCTGAGTGGCAAAGCGGTAGGAAATTTTCGCTTCGGGAAATTTTTCTCTGCAGAAATCCTCTAAAACGTTATAGGAGCCGCCCTTTTTACCCGTTCTGTGATCCCCTCCGCCGATAAGAAGATAATCCTTATAATTTCTGAAAGAAAATCCGTCCTCCCCGTCCTCAAGGTACATTCCGTTCACATCAGGGGCGTTTTTCACCCCGAGAACATAGGAGCGGTGCTGATATAATTTAAGAGAATATCCCCCGTGCTTATTTATTATGGGGAAATGAGTTGCGACAATTATATTTTCAGCCGTCACGCTTCCCTTAAGGCAACGGACTTTTCCCGGCAAAAATTCAATAACCTTGGAATTTTCATAAATTTTAAGCCCCCGGGCAACACCAAACAGAAATTTCAGGGGATGAAACTGCGCCTGAGAGCCGATTTTTACCGCACCTGCACACTCTGTCGGCAAGGGAATACTGTCGGTAAACTCTGCCGTGACACCGAGCCTTTCGTAGGCTCTTATTTCCTTTTCGATTTTTCTGCGGTTGGTTTCAGAATAAATGTAAGCGTCCTTTTCCTCAAAATCGCAGGGGAAGGCTTCCGACATTTTACGTATTTTTTCAAGTGCACGTCTGTTTGAAGCAAGGTATTTATAAGCCTTTTCCGTGCCGAGGCTCTTTATGAGCTTATCGTATATAAGCCCGTGCTGAAAGGTAACCTTAGCGGTTGTGTTTTTGGTAATGCCCGAGCCTATGCTTTTAGCTTCAAGAAGCACACAGTCTACACC
>JAZOWG010000094.1:0-22920 GCA_045659105.1 Acutalibacteraceae bacterium | reverse complement strand
ATGAGTTGGCTTAATCGGCTGATTGAAACTATTCTGAATGCCTGTGGGTTAGATACCGCAGGAAGAATTAGCGGAAGTATTCAATTCTTTATCTATGACACAATTAAAATCATGGTACTGCTTGGTGTGCTGATTTTGATTATCTCATATATCCAAAGCTACTTCCCGCCTGAGAGAACAAAGAAGATACTCGGCAGATTTCATGGTATCGGTGCAAATATAATAGCCGCCTTGCTTGGTACAGTAACACCATTCTGTTCCTGCTCGTCTATTCCGCTGTTTATCGGCTTTACAAGTGCAGGCTTGCCTCTTGGTGTAACATTCTCATTCCTCATTTCTTCACCTATGGTTGACCTTGGTAGCCTTGTGTTACTTATGAGTATTTTCGGTTGGAAGGTAGCACTGCCTTATGTGGTATTAGGTCTTGTAATTGCTGTTATCGGTGGTACTCTTATCGAGAAATTCCACCTTGAAAATCAAGTGGAAGAATATATCCGAAACGCAAAAACACTCGATGTTCCTCAAGAAGAACTGCATTTCAAAGACCGTATGAAATATTCTGTGGAGCAAGTGCTTTCTACCGCTAAAAAAGTGTTTCCATATGTGTTAGTTGGTGTCGGTATCGGTGCTGTTATTCATAATTGGATACCTGAAGATTTTATCGTTAAGGCACTTGGTGATAACAATCCTTTTGGTGTTATTCTTGCAACGATTGCAGGCGTACCTATGTATGCTGATATTTTCGGTACAATTCCCATTGCCGAAGCCTTGCTTTCAAAAGGAGCATTGCTTGGTGTTGTGCTTTCCTTTATGATGGGTGTAACAACTCTTTCACTGCCGTCAATGATTATGCTTCGCAAGGCTGTAAAGCCTAAACTGCTTGCTGTTTTTGTAACAATCTGCACGGTAGGAATTATACTTGTGGGTTATTTATTTAATCTTATTCAACCTTTGATTGTATGAAAGGAGTAAACTGATGAAAAAGAAACCATCATTATTGACAAAGATTCTTGTTCCCGTTTTGATTATAGCTGTTGTTGTAGGTATTTGGATATTTAAAACAGTATCCGAAAAGCCGATAGAAGAACCGTCAATATCTCAAAGCGAAACAAATTTGCCGAGTAATCTTGAAGGTGCAGATTTTAGCCTTAATGCAACAACGCAAATTGACTTTGAAGCACTTTCCGAATACGGACTTCCTGTTATCGCAGACTATGGTGCTGACTCTTGTATTCCTTGTAAGCAGATGGCTCCTGTGCTGAAAAAGCTGAATGCGGAAATGCAAGGAAAAGCCTTTATTAAATTTGTAGATGTGTGGCAATATTACGATGCCGCCGCCAATGTTCCCGTGCAAGTTATCCCCACGCAGGTGTTTTTTAATGCAGACGGAACACCCTTTGTTCCGAGTGATGCCCTTGCAAAGGAAATTCAGTTTGATATGTACTCAGATAAAACCACAGGCGAGCACACATTTACCGTTCATCAGGGTGGTCTGACAGAGGAACAGATGAGGGCAATACTAAAAGAGATGGGAGTGGAGTAAATGATAAACTCTTGGCTCTCACAGATAGCTGAAGTTATCGGCAACAATATGTGGCTTGCACCACTACTTGCTCTGCTTGCCGGAATTCTCACATCGGTTACGCCTTGCTCACTTTCAAGCGTTCCGCTGATTGTCGGCTATGTTGGTGGGGTTGGTGAAAAGAATACGAAAAAAGCTTTTGCCTATTCTGCGGTATTCTCAATAGGAACAGCAGTTACTTTTGTAACGCTTGGAGTTATAGCCACATCCGCAGGTAAACTTATGGGAACATCTTCACCTGTGTGGTACATCATTCTTGGTATTCTGATGGTACTTATGGCATTGCAGACTTGGGAAATATTTGACTTTATACCCTCGACTAATTTGCTGTCTAAAAACCGAAAACGTGGTTTTACAGGTGCATTAATTGCAGGAATACTTGGCGGCATATTCTCCTCGCCCTGCTCAACACCCGTTCTGATTGCTCTGCTCGCCATTGTTGCAGGAGAAGGTAAAATGTTGTGGGGTATTCTATTGATGCTGTTTTACTCTATCGGTCACAGTGCTCTTGTAATGGTTGCAGGAACATCTGTAGGTTTCGTGCAGAAAATCAATAATAGTGAACGTTACAAGACTGCCGCAAAGGTCTTGAAAATAGTGATGGGTACTGCGATTCTGCTCATCGGTTTATATATGTTTTGGCTCGCATTTTAATATTAATAAAAATATTTGGAGGTATCATTATGGCATTATTTAACTTTGGAAAGAAAAAGGAAGAAGAAAAGAAGGTTCCTGACTGTGCTTGTAACTGCGGTTGTCCTGTAAGTGAAGTAGAAGAAATCACTAACGATTGTTGCGGAGACGCTAAAGACGGTATCTGTTGCATCAAGGTATTAGGTGCAGGTTGTTCATCCTGTCATCAGCAGTATGAATATGCAAAAGAAGCTGTAAGGAATATGGGACTGATTGTTGAGGTAGAGTATATAACAGACATGGCAAAGGTTATGGAATACGGTGTTATGAGTATGCCTGCCCTTGTTGTAAACGAAAAGGTCGTATCTATGGGTAAGGTATTGAAGGCGGCAGATGTTGAAAAACTTCTGCACAAGTTAGGTTTCTGATATGAAAAAGAAAGTAGCTTTTATCTGCGTACACAACTCCTGTCGAAGTCAGATTGCAGAGGCACTCGGAAAGCATCTGTGTGGTGATGATTTCGATTTCTATTCGGCGGGTACAGAAACCAAGCCGCAAATAAATCAGGATGCCGTAAGACTTATGAAAGAGCTTTACGGCATAGATATGGAGCAGACTCAGTATAGCAAAACTTTTGATAAAATTCCGTCTCCTGATATTGCTATCTCGATGGGATGTGATGTCGGCTGTCCTTTCATTGGAAGGGAGTTTGATGATAATTGGGGCTTGTCTGACCCTACGGGACAGAGTGATGAAGTTTTTGTTGAGGTAATTGAGAAGATTGCAAACAACATTAGAAATATAACATAAAAGTATTTTTGTTAAGAAAAAATAATAAAAGGGAACGGCTCAAAACCGTTCCCTTAACTTTTAATCTTCCAAAAGCCCCACATATTTATAAACTGTTGTTCTACTCAGACCGCAAACCCTTGCAAATTCTGAAATGTTCAGACTGCCTGATTTATAAGACGGATAATGTCTATAAAAAATCTGCGGTATTTGGTCTTTTGTTGTCTGAGGGCGACCTATCTTTGCTCCTTTTGCCTTGGCGTTTGCCATTCCTGACCGCACTCTTTCTCTGATGATACGAAGTTCAAGTTCCGCAAATACACCCGACATCTGGATGAAGGCATTTGTCATAGGGTCAATCTGACCGCCGGAACAATCAACCGTAATGCTTCCCACAATAACAAGTCTGAGCCGTTTTTCCTTTACCTTTTCAATTATTTCGCAGAGCTGCTTTGTGCTTCTGGCAAGTCGGGAGACTTCCAGAGTGAAAATACTGTCTCCCGGCTGAGCCTTTTCCAGAAGCAAGGCGAGCTGCTCCTTTACTACTGAATCGCCGTGCTCGTATTCAAGAAATATCTCTTTCGCTCCGGCGGCTTTCAGTTCTCTGACCTGACGTTCAATGTCCTGCTTGCTCTCATTTGTTGAGCATCTGGCATATCCGTAATTCATAATTATCATCCTTCCGTTGCTGTTCTGAACTGCCCTTTGTATTCAGTAAGGACATCGAGCATCATTTTTGAACCAAGTCTGAATCCGCATATAAAGGCATCTTCTTCGGATATAGACATCATTTTTGAGTTGAGCTCATAAAACTCATCAAAAATCTCCTTGTCTTCCGGTGTCAGATGAGCCAGAAGCAGCTCGGTCTTGTCTGATGCTTTATTCAGAGCCTTTTTATATTCGCTGTCGTGGCGAACATATCGCTCAACCGGCGATATGTTCCCATACCATAAATCACTTAAAACAAACATTTTTACTCTCCTTTCAACCAACCAGAAGCAACTGTTCATCACAGTCAAGGCAAGCTATATTTACATTTTTTGTGGCTCTTACACTCATTCCGCAGCAAGGGCATCTGTATTTGCGGCTGCTGCTTGGTTTTGTCTGACCGCCGGAAAATGTTCCGTTATGTGTTCCTGTTCCCGGCATCTGGAATCCGCTGAACTCATTACGGTTTATAAGAATATCTCTGAGACCGTTTTCAAGAACCACGTTGAGAAGCTCGTCTCCCGGTGTTGTGTGAGACCAACCGTATTTGTCGCTGTGTTCTACTATCAGACCGTGAGCTTCGGCTGCTTCCTTGAATTTCTTGTTGTGATATGTATTCCCACGGCTACAGTCCTGAATTCCGTGCTCATAATTGTAGTAATGTATCATTTCGTGAAGCAAGGTCGCCGCAACTTCTTCAATAGGTCTGGAGAGTGTTCCTGCTCCGATGTTTATTTCGTGTGTGCCGCCAAGCTTTGAAATCCACGTGTCCTCTCTCAGAGAAAAGTGTCCGTAGGCTTTCGGTGTTGACTGAATTGTTATTGTCGGTCTTGAAAGTGAACTTTCAAAAAACTCATCATTGAGTAAATCAAAAACCTTGTTGAGATATCCTGCCACTCTGTTATAGCTTGTTAATTCTTTCATTGTTTGCTTCTCCTTTTGTTTGACTTATCGGAGAGAGTAAGCTATAATGTTCTTACCCTCTCCGTTTCGGTTTTGGGGGTTCTCCCTTGCCTTTTGCTTTGGTCGGCTGCGGCAAGGGGGCTTTTTTATGCTATTGTGAATCTGCGGCTTGCTACCTGCTTTGTGTATTCCTTATAGAGCTCGGGCATCACCTTTTTGAAGCTTGTTGTGTCGAATCTCTGAGAGAGAACTGATGTCCAGCGAACGATGTAAGTTCCGGCTTCCATTTCCTCTGTATCACGGTTGAGCATCTCTGCTTTGATTTCGTCTCTGAGTGCTTCTGCTTCAACCTTTGCTTCTTCGATGAGGTTTTCAAGTTCCTTGAGGGCTTCGATTTTTGTTGTGATTTCGATTGTTGACATTGTGATTATCTCCTTTGTTTGTGTGTTTGTTGTTTACCAACTGTCTATATTATAGCACTAAATGTTAGTGCTGTCTATTGACATATTGCACTAACTTTTAGTGTATTTGTTGTGCAAATTAGCACTTGTTTTTAGTGCATAATTATGATAGAATGGCTACAATAGGAAAGGTGGCATTAAAAATGGCTATAAAGTATAAAATTGACATTATGGCTGAGTTGAAAAAGCAAGGCTACTCTTCAACAAAAATCCGTGAAGAGAAGCTCATCGGTCAGTCATACCTTCAGCAAATCAGACACGGCGAGCTTGTGTCGTGGAAAACTATTGATACTCTCTGCGAGCTGCTCAGTTGTCAGCCGGGAGACATTTTAGAGTATGTAAAAGACGATACCGAGGGTGTGCAATAAAACATTTGCTTTCGTGTGCAGTTTACCCGGACTTCCAGAAGCCGCAAAATCGGCAAAAAATACGGTGTTTTTGTTCAAGGAATTACAAACACCGTTTCCTGAACACCGGGCATATATTCTGGGAAAAAACCTTTTTCAACTGCGGATTCGGCTTTCAGGTGGCTCACACTCTTTTGAAATGAACATTTCAATCTGAAAGACGGTTTTTGCGACTGTGTGCGGATGAATTAATATCTTATCGTCTGACGAACCAGAAGGCATATAAACGAAAAATGGCGGTTGCTGCTTCGTGTTTTATCGAAGCCGCAATCGCCTGATTATTTATTTAACTATTTCAATTAGCTCATCTGCCGTAATGGTCTGAGCATCATTGTTTATAGAAAATTTATTCCAGTCTTCTTCATCGGGTATCTGGCTATTCAATAGCGGTTTGTATTTTCTGATAAAATATCCTTCTTGTTCTCCGATTTCCGCAAACTGATTTACTTTACCTTTGCTTCTGGCATAATACAACACATCAAAATCGATATTATATCCTTTCGCTTGTGCCTCTGCTATTACTCTGTATTTGCGTTCGCTCCCGGTTTTTATTCCAACATAGTGCTAAGCAATTCTTCTCAGCATATTCGCACTTTTACCTACATAGACAATTTTATTTTTTATCTTTATACAGTAAATCCCGGCAAATTCATATTTTTTATCTAAGCCTTTACGCTTAAACATATCATAAACATTTTCTACGTATGTAGCCATTAAAATATAAACTCCTCTCTTTTGGATTTATCTATATATACCGGTCTTTTCTTTCCGGTTGCTTCAGGTCTTTTAATTACAATTTCTTTTGCTTCTGGAATTTTTATATCTATCCCCGGATTTTTCAATTCATTATTTATCTCAACTGTATCTGGTTTCATAATATTATTTATTTCTATAACATCTCCCGATACATTCTGAACGGCTTCCGGCTGACCTATGTTGTCTGCCGTCATTTCATCAAAATTCTAAACGGTTGCCGGCAAAGCCTTTTCTTTTGTTTGGACGGCTGCCGGTTGCGGAACTTCATAAAATTCATATTGGTTCCCTTTTGTCTCCACCAGATATCCTTTCTTAACAAGAGCCTTGAATTGGTCTCGATATGTTGAGCGAGGTATCCCGATATCAACTTCTATGGCTGCCGGAGACAACGCAAGATTATATCCGTTTGCGTTCGAGGCAAGATATAAATAAAGCCGTAAGGCGGTTGCTCCAAGGTCTCTGCTTGCCGCATACCAGTTTTCATTTTTTATTCCTAAAAAATTAGTTGTGGCTTTTTCACGATTTATCCGAATTATTTTCTAATTCGGGAAAGTGTATTCTGCCATTTTTATTTCTCCTTTTTATCTTTTATTTTAATTTGCTAAGTCTTTAAGTTCTTTTTTTAATTCATCGATAGCCATAACAACCTCAGATATATCGGCTGTTATTCTGATTCTCTGAATTACTCTGTCTGCGATTATATCAATTTCACGGTCAGATAATAAGTTTTCCAGCATCATATTTTTTTGATACTGATAACGCAACATAATATCTCCGGTCTTTGTCATAGCATCGAGCATTTTTCCCATTGTTGACTTTTGGTTATACATAAATTTCCCCTCCTTTTCTCTTTATCTTACATATATATTTTACCAAAATTTTTTAAGAAAATCAAAAAAGAGACCGGCAGCCGCAAGCAAAAAAGCCGATGTTTCAGATAAACATCGACTTGACCGGTATTAATATATTTCATTGTATTATCCTCATCACATAGCCATAGGCAAAACTGTTTCACTCTCAACGGTGTTCTGCTCCTGGATAGTTTCTTTCAATTCCGGCATACCGAAATTCTTTACATCAGGATATTTTTCCAAAAACCAATTTTTGATTGCCGGATATCTTACCGAATGACATTTACTGATGAAAATCTTTGTTTCAAGCTCATCAAGAACATCTTCTTTTGTTTCTTCTGGCTCGAACTTATTGATATAAAATCTCATATAATCGTAAGTAAGTCCGTTGTAATGCTCCTGACCTTCATTTTTCTTGATGTCCGCACGGACATGAACAGTAAAACCGGGGAGATTTTTGATATATTTTGAGAGTGTGTGAAACTCTTTGTTTGCCGGGTTCTGAGCCTTTTCAGAGAACCACTTATAAAGAACTATTGTATTGTTTGCGTAATCAATTCTAACACCTGATTTTGTATTTGTCTTAGCCATAATCTTTCACCTTATCCTTTCTTTAATTAAGAAGCCTTGCGAGCTTCTGCTCTCTTGGTCTTGATTTCATTGAGTTTTTTCTTTGTTTCATTGTTGAACTTTTCGATTTCGTGGTAGGTAGCGAGGAACCACATTTTAACTTCACCGTATGTGCGTTCTTCAATAAGAACGTTTCGATTACCTTCTTCGTCAAGTCCTCTGAGCTTGTAAAATTCTTTCAGATTTTCTTCTTTGTTATCGTGATTTTCAATGTATTTCTTCATAAAATCATAATCAAGACCGGGATAGGAATACGTTTTCTTTGTTGTAGTCTTAACATCAATTTCAAAATCAGGGAAACTCTTGCGGAGATTAGTAAGCTTCATAAATGTTTCACTATTGGGGTTAGCAGCTCTATTTGCTTCAGCCTTTGTCATTTCAATTGTTCTTGTTTCAAAATTTACCTTCATTTTAATTTTTCCTTTCGTGTTAAAAAATTTTTAATTTTTGATTTTTTGTTATTCAACTACTGAGGATTTACCGCTTTGCCTTTTGGTTTATTTCACTTCTTTCCGGCTTCTGGTTTTCGGTGTTCTTCCCTTTCGCTGTGTCTATAGTATAACACGGCGACCAGCAAAACCAGTCGTTATAAGTGCAAATTTTCAAGAGATAAAAAGTTTTCTCAAAAAAAGTTGTTATAAAGCTGTTTACTTCTTGTCTGATACCCGGATAAAAGTTGTTCAGAAGTCAATGGAATGTTGCTACTTACTCCTGGACATTCAGAAAAGATTGATCTATAATTAAATAGACAAAAAGAGCGGCTCTTATAACGAGCTGCTTTCAGTCAACAGTCAGGTCACC
The DNA here is from genome assembly GCA_045659105.1 of Acutalibacteraceae bacterium. Taxonomy (GTDB): domain Bacteria; phylum Bacillota; class Clostridia; order Oscillospirales; family Acutalibacteraceae; genus RUG806. The sequence goes on along the minus strand of JAZOWG010000094.1, from coordinate 14,399 downwards.
AATCTGGCAAAAAACTAAAAAAATCATTAAAAATACATATCGGAATCAAGGAAAATATGACCTTTTACGCCGTAAGGCGGGCTTGACATGCAAGGGGTCGGTGGTTCAAGTCCACTTGTCTTCACCAAAAAAAGACGATTCTTTCGAATCGTCTTTTTTATTTGCGGTTTTAATGGTTTTAGGCTTATTTTTCGGCAAAAGTTACTGTGCGGGTGTGACATTTTTTTCGTTATCCGTGGGGTATATTTATTTTGATTAAAAAATAAGGGATGAAAAAAATGGAACAAGTGAAAATCAGGACGGAGCGTCTTATAGGCAAAAGCACAGGGGAAATAATAAAAGCTGTCTGTATGCAGGCAGGGCATTTCCTTTTAAGCTTTCTTTTCGGTGGAATCTCCTTTGCAGGGGGGCTGTCGCCCTTTGCGGCAGGCTTCTTAGGGGGAACAGGCACCGATTACATAATATCCTCGGCTCTCGGGGCGGCTTCGGGGTACGTCGTCTTCTTCGGACTTTCGGAATCCCTGAGGCTTGTGGGTGCGGTGGTAATAATCACCATACTTAAGCTCTTTATACAGCCCAGGGCATCAGGGGAATTCTCCTCGCCCGTTGCAGCCGGCATTACGGGAGTGGGGTCCTTTGCCGTTTCCCTTTGCATATATCTTGCCGACCCGAGGGACAGAAGCTTTCTTTTTATGGTCTTCAGCGAGTCGCTGATAGCCTCTGCCTTCGCTCTTTTTTCCTCCCGTGTTACGGACATAATAAGAGACAGAAGAAAAAGCATTTTCTGCAACCCCTCAGACACCGCCTCGGTATTTTTCACGGCAAGTACCCTGCTTTTAGCCTTTGAAAGGTTTTCGTTTTACGGCTTTTCGGCGGCGAGAATGCTGGGCTTCCTGGCACTTCTGATTCTTTCACTTTACGGGGGACAGACAGCGGCGGCAATAACAGGAATCTGCTGCGGACTGACCCTCGGCTTTTCCGACACTCAGCCGCAATTGACCTTTACCTTTATTCTTGCGGGAATAATGACGGGCATCACGGGAAGCTACGGCAGAATTCCCGTTGCCATCAGCCTTGTGCTGTCCTCGGCACTTACCTTGATACTTAAGGGAAATCCCGACACCGCTCTTATTGCTCTTACGGAGGCTATTGTGCCGTCTGTAATATTCGTGCTGATTCCGAAAAAATTCCTTGCCGTGTTTTCCGATTTTCTCTCCCCTCTTAAAAACGATTTCAGCGGAGAAGAACGAATCCGCAGTCTGCAGTTTATGCTGAAAAGAACAGGCAAGGCAATAAAGGATATTTCGGGAAGCGTGGGAGCGGTCTCTGCGTTTTTAGAAAAATCGGACAAGCCTTCTTATGACGGAATTCCCTATGCCGTAAGAGAGGACGTGTGTAAGGTATGCAACAAATACGAATTCTGTTGGAACAAATGCCGTGATATATCCGAAAAAGCCTTCCGTGAGGCGGCTGAAACACTTGCAAAAAACGAAATAATAATCTCTGAGGATTTGCCCGAGCGCCTTACCCTTATATGCCGTATGCCTGACAAGGTGGCATCAGGCTTTAACAAGGCTTATCTTGAAACAAACGCCCGTATTCTTGCAAGAAACGACATTTTTGAGGCAAAAAAGGCGGCGGCAAATCAGTTTTCCTGCATAGGCACGCTTATTGACGAGGCGGCAGACAGCATACTGTCGCTTCCGCCCGTGAATCCCTCGGCATCCTTAGCCCTTACGCCAGTTTTCAGCAGTATGGGATTTGATATTACGGGTATCTGCGAATATGAAGCACCCTCGGGAAAAAGCTGTCTTCAGGTTTACTGCAGCCGTATTCCCGTGATTCCCGACAAAACGAAACTTCTTGAAGCAATTTATGAGGCCACGGGCAGAGAATATCTTCCCCCCGTCATTGACGAATATACGGAAAACGGTACGGTGATGAGCTTCTCGGAGGAGGGAAAATTCAGAGTTTCCTGCCACACAGCCTCGCACACGGGAGCAGGTGAGCAGTTTTCGGGGGATTCACTGAGAAGCTTTTTTGACGGACAAGGGTATTTTTACGTTGTACTCAGCGACGGTATGGGTACGGGCACGAGGGCGGCAATTGATTCCGTTATGACCGCAAATCTCACGGCACGGCTCCTGAGAGCCGGCTTTTCACCCGAAAATGCACTCAAAACCGTAAACTGCGCACTTCTTATAAAATCTGCGGAGGAGACCCTTGCAACACTCGATATTCTTAAAATTGACCTTGAGACGGGAAAAGCTGTCTTTTACAAGGCAGGGGCAGGCTTTTCGGCAATTGGAAAAGCCGACAAAACAATAATCGTTGAAAAAAGCTCAATGCCCTTAGGGATACTCGAGAGCACATCCTTTGAAAAAAGTGAAATCGACCTTTCCTCAGGAGATACCGTAATTATTATGTCGGACGGCGCTAACGTCATTCCTCACAAGCAGTTCAAGGAGCTTATAAAAAATTACAGAAACGAGGGTATGAAGGTGCTTTCCGAGGCTATAGTAAAGGATGCTCTTACTCATTCAATTTCGGGCAGACACGATGACATCACCGTATGTGCCGTGCGAATTAAATGATTTTTAAAAAATATGTATACAAACGGCGGAATATCTGTTAAAATAAGGTTAATATTTTTTAAGGAGTAAGAAAAATGAAAAAATTACTCAGCATTATTCTTTCGGCAACACTTATTTTTTCGGTATTTTCCGTAATTTCCTTTGCGGATGAAGAAGCTGCTGCAGACCTCGGCTTTGCGGTTGCATCCGACCTTCATTACAACGTTCCCGAGGAAGAGCTTACAAAGACAAACGACCACGAAATTTTCTGGTATGCCTCAAGACGTGCCGCTATGGATAACGAAAGCGGACTCATTATTGACGAGCTGCTGCGTCAGTGTGCAGAGGATGACAGCGTAGAATATCTTCTCATCCCCGGCGACCTTGCAGACAACGGCAGAACTGTATGGCAGGAGCACTACGACGTTGCGGCAAAGCTTAAGGCATTTGAAGAGGCTACGGGCAAGTCTGTTTATGTTGTACCCGGAAATCACGATATGGGCGCAGCTGACATTGACTTCAAGGTGGAAAATTTCAGAGAAACATACGCTGATTTCGGCTACAGCGAGGCACTTACTCAGAGAGAGGACAGCGCTTCATATACCGTAAATCTCGGCGACAAGTACCGCCTTATTGCCCTTGACAGTAACGACCCCTCCAAGTCAACCGAGGACGGACTGGACACCGACGAGGTTTTCTGGGTTCTTGAAGAAGCAAAGAAGGCTAAGGAAGACGGCAGATATCCCATTCTTATGATGCACCACAACCTTCTTGACCATCTTCCCTTGCAGAGACTCATAAGCCGTAATTTCATTGTAAAATTCCATTACTCAACGGCTACTCTCTTTGCAGACGCAGGTATCAAGCTTGTATTTTCGGGTCACGAGCATTGCTCCGACACAACAAGCCTTACAACACCTCTCGGCAACGTGATTTACGACTTTGCAAACACAGCACTTTCAATGTATCCCTTACAGTACAAAACATTTTCTCTTAATGATGAGGAAATCACATACACCACAAAGACAATCGATAAGATTGACACGGAGCCCTTAAGAGAAATTGAGGGCTACACCGAAGCGATGCTCGACGCTATGAACGAGGGACTTAACGCTTATGCAAAGGGATACCTTAAAGCAGGTATTCAGTACAGACTTGAGCTCTCACTTTCAATGGAAAAGATGGGAATTGAAGAAGGCTCAATCTTCTATCCCCTTGTAAACACAGCTGTGGGCGGTCTTACGGAGCTTCTCAGAATGCCCCTTTACGGTGAAGGCTCCGTTCAGGAATTAGCTGAAGAGTACAGCATTGAAATTCCCGATTCACAGTACGAAACGGGCTGGGACCTTGCAACTGAGCTTGTTTCCTGGCACTATGCAGGCGAGGAGCCCTTTGAGGTACAGAGCACTGAGGTAAAAATCCTTCTCAGAACCGTTTCTCTTATACTCAAATCAGACCTCAGCACCGTAAGCGATGAAATTTTCCTCGGCGCCGCAAATATGCTTCTTCAGCACCTCGGCGGTACGGGAGAATTAACACAGGACGCCGCAAAGCTTGCAGGTGAGGTTTTCGGCGGTATCACGGCAGGAGAATACTTCATCACAGCACTTATCTCTCCCCTTCTTTATGAGTTTGCATTTGACGGTGACCTCGTTCCCGACAACAACGGCACAATCGCAGGCTACGGCATTCACACAAACAGTGACAATGTAGTTGCAAATATTTCGTATGTTGTAAATAAGTTTATGCTTTACCTTAAAAATTTCATTGTGATTTTTGCAAAAATCTTCGGCATCGGTAAATAACAAAATATTTTAACGGGAAGCATCTTCGGTTGCTTCCCGTTTTTTTATACTGAAAGCTTAACTTTAGAAAATAAGTTGAATTATTATGTTTTTAATGATATTATAAAATAAAAAGCGTACAGGAGAAGTGATATTATGAGCGAAAGAACGTATAAGTCCTATTGGGAGTGGGACGCTCCCTCAAAGCAGACGGAATACACCGAGCCTACCCGTCTTTTAGACTATGACGGCACCCTTCTTGCAAAGGGCTGGGCAAGACACAATGTTTTTGACTATGACCGCACCTGCTCCAATCCCCGTTACAGAAAAAAGGAATGGGACTTCTATCAGCTGGGCAATGAAAACTATATGGTGCAGATTTCCTTTGCAAATATATCTATAGGCGGTTACGTTTCCGCTGTTCTCGTTGACCTTAAAAAGGGCGAAAAGCTCGCTGACGCAACGGCTCTTTTCCTCGGCGGCGAAAGCAAATATATCCTTCCTCCCAAGGGTGACGTGCCCAACTACTTTGAAGCAAAGGTGGGAAACGCACACGTAATTTTCGATACCCGTGAAAACAAAAGAAATCTTTATTTCAAAAAGCCTTGGAAGGGCTCGTTCATAGAATGTAATTTCACTATGGACATCCCCGAGGGACTCGAGAACATCACAACGGTTCTCCCCTTCGAAAACGAGCCTACAAGATACTTTATGACAACAAAGCAGAACTGTATGCCCTGCGAGGGTACCTTCAAGGCAGGTAACACCGTTTATGAATTTAAGAAAACGGACACCTTCTGTGCACTTGACTGGGGCAGAGTAAACACTCCTCACGAAATGGTATGGTACTGGGGCAACGGCTCAACCTATCTTAAAGATGCAGAGGGTAAGAAGCATCTTTTCGGCTTCGAAATCACCTGGGCTATCGGCGACGAATCAAATGCTACGGAAACAGCTCTTTTCTATGACGGCAAGGCACACAAGATTGGTGCGGTTGACGTTGAAACCTTCCCCAAGCCCGACAAATTTATGAACGACTGGAAGTTTGTTTCCGAGGACGGCAGATTCAACCTTACAATGACTCCCTACTATGACCATCACTCCGATACCAACGTGCTGAATCTTGCAAGAATGCACACACATCAGGTGCACGGTCTGTGGAACGGCGACGTTACCCTTGACGACGGCACAAAGCTCGAAATCAAGGACATGTACGCCTTCTGCGAATATGTAGAAAATAAATGGTAAAAAAATAACAGTACACGGTGCAGACTGCAAAAAAGCAGCCTGCACCGCAGTTTTAAATAAATCATTCTTTGTAGGGGACGACGCCCTCGGCGTCCCCTACAAACCGAAACGGCAAATGACAGATAAATTATGATTTACAGCACCACCGTATAGCCTGCAATTTCTGCCGTATACCGAAAATCTGTTTACAAGAAATTTCAGTTGTTCTAAAATCAAACTGAAAGGAGGATGATATTTTGAAGCTGAACGTTTTTGTCGACAAAACTCAGGATGAAAGAATTGATATCTATATAAAAGAAAAAAATCAGATTGTTGAGGACATAGAAAAGCTGATTTCCGAAGAAAACCGGCTTCTCTGCCATAAAAACGGAGAAGCATATAAAATCGGCTTTCCTGAAATTGTTCTGTTTTCCGTTGAAAACGAAAAGGTGGCAGTATACACGGAAAAGGATAAATTTTTCGTAAAAGAGAGGCTTTATATGATAGAGGATAAGATGCCCGCTTGCTTTATAAAGCTTAATCAGTCTGCTATAGGTAACATCCAAAAAATAAAAAAATTTGACTGCTCCGTTTCGGGTACATTAAAGGTCACCTTTGTAAACGGTCTTACCGACTTTGTCTCCCGAAGACAGATAAAGGCAGTCAGAGAAAGGTTAGGTTTATAATATGAATATCTATGTAAAAGAATTTATAAAAAGAGGTCTTATATTCTCAGGCCTCGGACCCGTTACAACGGCACTTGTAATTTTCATTATTTCTCAGTTTGAAGAAAATCTGCACTTAGGGGCATCTCAGGTGCTGATAATGACGGTATCGACCTATATTCTCGCCTTCGTTCAGGCAGGTGCTACGGTTTTCAATCAGATAGAGCACTGGTCCGTGCCGAAGTCCCTTGCCTGTCATTTTCTTTCTCTTTATGCGGTTTACGTTCTCTGCTATCTTGTTAACACCTGGATTCCCTTTAATATCAATGTAATTTTAACCTTCACCGCTGTTTTCGTTGCTGTATTCTTCATTATATGGACCGTGGTTTTCCTTACCGTGCGCCATTTAAGCAAAAAGCTTAATAAGAATTTACACAGATTCATTTGACAGAGCTTTTTCCATTCTGTATAATTTATTTCAGAATAAAATAAAGGAATTGAATTTATGGAACAGGAAAAGAACGTAGTTGAGCTTGAAATATATCTCATCCGCCACGGACAGAGTAATACCAATGCAGGAATTAACGTGCACGAGACTCCCACAATTCAGGATATGGCTGACCCTTATCTTACGGAAATCGGCATTTCTCAGGCAAAAGCCCTCGGTGAGCACTTAAGTGATATTGATTTTGATTACGTGTATTCGAGCGGACTTTTCCGTGCGGAAAGAACGGCAACTGAGGTTATAAACGCTCAGAAAAACCGTCAGAAATTAAGAATTCTCCCCCTTCTTACGGAAAACGGAATGGGAAGGGATTATGTGGGTGCCACCTGGGAGGAGCTGCACGAAATAAACCCCGATGCACACTTAGCACCGGACCTTCCCGATGACACGGAAATTCTCTGCTACTCTGACCACGACGATAATGCCTCCCATTACGTGAGAGCGGAAAAAACCATAGAATATCTGCGCTCTCACCATAACAACAAGGAGAAAATCTGTGTTGTTTCCCACGCGGCATTCATAACCCACGTTGTTTTTTATCTTATGGGCTTAAAGGAAGTACCCTCCTTCGACATCAATTTCTCGAACACGGGCGTGACGAAAATTATATTCTACAAAAAGGGCACAAATAAATACGGGGATATAATTTTTGACTACATAAACTCCACTTCGCACCTTAAGGATTTACCCGAAACAAGATAATATAAAAGCGGATGCAATGGGCTCTTTTACCTTACATCCGCTTTATTTTTATTCTGTTTTATCCTTTTTTCTGTAGCGGTAAAGGGCAATAACCGCGGAGATGATGCCTGCAAGCTGAGCGAATATTCCCGTGGAGCCGAGTATTCCGTGGTATATGGTCCAGGAGGTCATATTGGCAAGAAGACAAAGACGGATGTTCTGCTCCTTTTTCTGAAGCATTGCAACCATATAGAAGACGGCGGCAAGAATTGCGAGAATATCAAGAGGACCTGTGTAGCTTATAACTCCCACACCCACGTAAAGCGCAAGGAAAATGATTTTTTCAATGAGGCTTTCCTTAGTGTTCTTCTTTTCGTGCCACAAAGCAACCAGAATCTGTGCTATGGCAACAAAGTTTACAGTAACTCCCGAGCCCAGCTTTCCGTCAAGCAAAAGAACATTGAGAGCACCGAGGACATTTACAAAAACGGAAGCCCACAGAATCTGTTTCCTGCTTTTAAGCTGCTGAATAACTATAACCGTTATTGTAACGAGAATACCGACAATCTGACCTGCAATATACATATTTCACCGTAAATTTCTTCAAAATTTGCCGTCTCTGAAAACAGCAGGTATATTCTATTGCATTAAAACAGTTATGTCAACAAAAAATGCAATTGACAGAGGCTGTATTTCTTTGCTATACTGAAATTAACTAAAAAACGGAGGAATTAAATATGTTCAGAGCAATAATCCGCATTCTTGTATCTCTTCTTCTTATGCTTTCCCCCTCACTTCCCGGTCTTTTAGACCTTCCCACTCCCCCTGCAGGTCAGAACTTAGATCTTGACAGCCGTTTCGAGCTTGTGTGGCAGGATGAATTCGAAGGCACAGAGCTTGACAGAACCAAGTGGCAGACCGAATGGTGGGTAACCGAAAGAAAGGGCGGCTTCTGGCACGAGGATATGGTAAGCGTTGCAGACGGCAATCTTACAATCACAACAGCATATTTCGACAAGGGACTTCCCATTCCCGATGCTTATAAGAACTGGTTTGAGGAAAATCCCGGATTCAAGCCCTATAAGGAAGGCTGGTATAATGCCTGTATTTCAACTCAGGGTCTTCACGAGTTCAAGTACGGCTATTTTGAAATCAGCTGTATTCTTCCCAAGTCCACAGGTATGTGGTCCGCATTCTGGATGATGAACGGCGGTGTCACAAAGGTTGACGGTTCAGGTAAGGACGGCACAGAGGTTGATGTTTTCGAATCAATGTTCTATAAGGATGAAGCTCTCGGCTACGGCGACTGCGTACAGACCGGTGTTATATATGACGGCTACGGTCCCGAAATGGTAGGCGTAGGTCTCGGTAAGTACTATGCAAACAATCCTTACGAGGAATATAACACCTACGGTGTTGAATGGAACGAGAATGAATACATTTTCTACATCAACGGTGTTGAAACCTGCAGAACAAGCGCAGGCGGTGTTTCTCAGAACCCCGAATGGCTTCTTGTTTCCTGTGAGGTTGCAGGTGATAACGGTGTAGCTCACGCTGACCGTCACGGCACAGGCAAAATGAGCATGGAGCCCGGCGACACAGCAGAATTCATCGTTGATTACGTAAGAGTATATCAGTACAAATAATATATCCCTGAGAGAAAAATTTTCTCTCAGGGCTCTTTTTATATTTTTATCAACTCGTCGGCTGTGGGCATTGAGTTTTCGGCACCTATCCGGCTGACGGCTATTGCGCCTGCCTTATTTCCCATATCGCAGGCTCTTTCAATATCACCCGTGCGGACGTATTCGAGAGCGAGGGCGGCGGTGAAGGAATCCCCTGCCGCCGTTGTATCAAGCACCGTTGTCGGGTACGGGGCAAAGAATTTTATCTCTTTTCCGTCGTAAAGGGAGCAGCCTCTGTCTCCTAATTTCAGGACAATATACTTTGCACGGCTTCTGTCATACAAAAGCTCTGATGCCCGAAGAGCCTTTTCCTCATCCGAGGGGAAGATTCCCGAAAGAGCCTCGGTTTCATTTTCGTTGGGGGAAAGAATTGTCATACCCTGCATTTTTTCGAGGGCGAAATTTTTAGCAGGTCCGCAGTCAACAACTGTAACAATGCCCTTTTTTATGGCTTCGTTTACATAAGCACAAACGACCTCTTCCTTTGTTTCAAACTGCACAAGAAGAACGTTCAGGTCGTCGGTGATGTTTTTTTCGGCAAGGGAGGGGTCAATCTCACTGTTTGCGGCTTCATATACAACAATTCTGTTTCTGCCCTGCCCGTCAATTAAAATTGCGGCAAGACCCGTGCTTGTGCCGTCCGTTGCAACACAAGAAGCATCCACATTGTTTTTCTCAAGGTTATTTATAAGGCTTCCGCCGTTGGCATCAGCACCTACCTTGCCTATCATTTTAACGTCTGCACCAAGGCGTGCAAGACCTATAGCCTGATTTGCACCCTTTCCCCCGTGGGCGTAGGAGTAGGTACTGCCGAGGACGTTTTCACCTACCTCAGGAAGCCTTTCGGCAGAAAGTATAATATCCATATTAATACTGCCCATAACGGCAGCCTTTATATTGTTATACATAGTCCACCCCGATTAAAGAATTTTTCTTAAATCTTCTGCGGCTTCCTTCATATCCTTGTCCTTTAAGAACAGTGCGCTTGTGCCGAGAACAAAGATATCCGCACCTGCCTTTGACATTTTCACGCCGTTTTCGGGGCTTATGTTACCGTCAACCTCAATAAGGATATTCTCACCGCCGAGGCTGTCAAGAAGCTCTCTCGTATCCCTTACCTTTCTCTCGGCAAAGGGAACGATTTTCTGTCCTGCAAAGCCGGGATTCACGGTCATAACAAGTGCCATATCAAGAAGCTCAGTAAGATAGCGGTAATTTTGGGCGGGTGTACCGGGATTTATTGCAAGTCCCGTTTTTATACCCTTATTTTTAATTTTTTCAAGGGTACGGGCAATATGCAATTCCGATTCATAATGCACACAGAGTATGTCTTTTTCAGTAAGATTCATTAAATCAATGAACTTTGAAGGCTCGTTTACCATCATATGCACATCAAGGGGAATATCCGTGATTTTCTTGAGAGCATTTATAAGGTCAAAGCCGAGTGTTATATTAGGCACAAAGCTGCCGTCCATAATGTCAACGTGAAGGTAGTCAATCCCTGCCCTTTCCAGGTCACGGACTGATTTTTCCATATTGAGTAAATCCGCACACATAATTGAAGCAGATAAATATTTTTTCATATCAGTTCATCTCCGAAATATATTGTGTCAGCGCCCGCCAGCTGTTTATTGTCATATAGTCCTCCGTGCAGGTGACAGGCGCATCGGCTTTTTCATAAATAAGCACGGGGAACATCCCTGCATTACCCGAGCCGACAACGTCTGGAAGCATACTGTCACCGCAGTACCAGCACTCCGAGGGCTCAAGGCCTGCATAAGCTGCCGCTGTGATAAAAAGGGATTTGTGGGGCTTTGAAAAAAGAATATCAGCCGATGTAAGGCAGAATTCAAACTCCGAAGAAGGAATCCATCTTTTTATTGCAAGGGAAAGGCTTTCACCGCTCATAGCGTTATTGCTTATAACGGCTGTACGGATTCCCTTTTCCTTAAGAAGGGCAAGCAGCTCCGGGATACCGTCCTTGACCTCACGTGTTGAATTGAAACGGTCAAAGATTTCCTCCTGAGAAAAAATATCAACATCGAATTTAAGCCCTGCTCTCATAACGGCTGCCTTAATCATTGCCGATAAGGGAATTTCCAGGGATGTGCCGTCCTCGGCGGAAATACCCTTGCCGAAGCTTCCGAGATAATCGTTCCAGAAGCCGAGAAGTATATCGTCATCCGTAATATCGGGATTCAGAGCATGCTTTCTCAATGCGGAAAGCCCGTCACGGAAATTACATTTTCCGTCACGAAAGAGTGTTCCGCCCACGTCAAATAATATCATAGAAGGTTTTTTCATATATACCGCCCGCTTTATATAAGTCTTGTTTTCTTTGCAATTTCTTTGCCGTCAACCTTTATAAAGGTCATAATTTTTCCGTCGTAGCCGGCTTCAATTTTATGACCGCCAACAACAGCTTCGAGGGTATGGGCTGTTTCAAAAAGCACCTCGTACTCTGCATATACCCTGCCGTTTACAATAAGCTCGTTCACTCTTTTTGCCCTTTGGAAGGAGATATGAAAAGCACCGAAGTCTGCCTCTACAAAGGTTTTTGCCTTTTCGTCGGGGTCTGCCATACGAAGCACGGGGCTGTCCTCGGGAAACATAACGTCAGTTACGGGTACATTCTCGGGAACAACGGGGATTTCCTCTTCCTCGGGGAGCTTTTTAAGCTTTAAGTAAGCAGAAATTCCGAGAGCCAATGACACAATCGCCCACACGTGGAAAATAACATCCATTATCATTTCCGGCGCAAAGCCAACCACAACAAACATAATAATTGTATCAATTACAAAAAGGGAGAGGGCGAATATAAGCCACACAGCCTTTTTCTTTCTTGCCATAAACCAACACAGAAGATAAAAAAGCACAAACAAAACGGCTACGGCAACTATCACCGCAAAAACAGGGGTGCCGAAAAATTCCATATCGGGAATGTCGGCATAATATTCCGCGGGATATTTTCCGCAGAAGAACATTGCATAGTCACCTAAAAGATAGGGAATGTATGCAGAAAAAAGAAAATATGTGTCGGAATTTATAAGAAGCAGTAAAAGATTTACTCCGCTGAAGGCGGTAATAAGAAGAAGGCTTGAAAGCGCTCCCTTGTACCTTCTTTCAAGCTTCTGACGCTCTGTTATTACGGGAGCATCAAAAGAACCTGACATTTTATTCATAAATACGTCTCCTTTATCTTTTATTTATTTTATAATACCGCAGATAGGTTTTTCTGTCAACACAGACGACAGCAAAAGGGAATCTGCCCTTCAGACCGATTCCCTTTTTATTCTACGATTTGCAAATGTCTCTTCTGTGCCCGACTGTCAGAACAAGAATAATAATTTCTTCATCCTGAATATCATAAACCTAAGTCCTTTTCAACATCTTCGAGAGAATAGGTTTTTTTGTTCTGCTTATGTTCTGACATTGCTTTATTGAAGCATTCAAGGTCAATTTCATTTTCTGTTGTTTCCGGAACAGCTTGTTTTACAAGCTCGGAATCTTCTTCCGAATGTCTTAATGAAATAGTCATATTATCACCCTTTTGTAATCATTGTAGTACGAAGAATCCCTTCTATAAACTGTATATCACAGAAAAACAATAAAATACATCATCCGATTGTCATAATTTTTTTGGGAATCTTTTCGTTTTCGGTGTATTCTCTCGTATATAAGGAGCCCTTTTCCAAAATGCCGTCAGTAAAGTATAATTCAGCATACCGGGGGCTGAATCTTTCGTAATCAAGCTTTTTTTCGGGATCTGTTATTCCGTAAAAATACACTCTGTAATAGGTTTTGAGCTTTCCGTCCTCAAGGTGCTTTCTTTTTGAGTAAATCATACCCATATCCTCACCGAGAAGACCGTAATCGTCACCGAAGTTGGCAAGAATCTCATCTTCTTTGTCACCGGCTCTGAGAGTTCCCAGATACAGGGATACCGCCGTCATATCATCCCAGGTTTTCCATGTACCTGAGTCCGAGTAGCCGAAGGTCTGACTTTTTTCATTGAACAAATGCTCGGTGATATTTCCCACAGCCACGCCCGTGACAATTCCGTTTTCCTCTTTTATACCCACAAAGCCCTCTCCCTTTATATAGGAATAGGGAGGAAAATATACCTTGTAGTCCTCGTCGAAGTCCATTTCCTTAAGCTTCCTGTCAAGCTGCTTCTGTCCTAATTTATCGAGAAAGCCTCTGTATTTTTCAATGGACTGAATGTCATATTCATCCATTACCGCTTCCGCTGATTCTACCGTGTCACCTATATTAATTCTGTTATATACGTCCTCGGTTTCCTCGGAAATATATACGTGATAGGGAGAAAAGAATACGGGGTATTCGTCATTGTATTCTAAGCCCGTTTCCTGCAGCATACAGGTAATGAACATTACTGCGAAGCAGACTGTGACAACGGCAATACTCTTTTTACGGGGATTTTTTACATCGTGAATTCTGCCGATTTTCAGAAGTACGGAAGCTATAAGGGGATAAAGTGCAAGAAGTGCCGGTACACCTACAAAAAATACTCCTTCTATTACATACGAAAAAACAGAGTCGTAGCATAAAAAGGGTGTAAAGCGGTCAATAAGATATATCATATTGTAGCACATTGAGTAGGTTGCCATCTGCGGATAGAAACACCACAGTAAAAAGCCCACGATGGAAGCATTTGAAAGCCCTATAAAGAAAAGCATTTTTCTGTATTTTTTAATACGGGCAAAGACAATAAGCCCCACAACCGCAAAAATCATAAGAAAGCTCATAAATGCACCGAGGGGATCGGGGTCACGGTTAAAATCTGCTGAGTACGACCATAAATCAAGGGGTAAGCACAGAATATTCAGTCCCCAGATAAAAACGCCTGCGAGAATGCCCCATATAGTTCTTTCGTGGTAAAGCTCCTCAAATTCGCCACGGATATAATTTTTCATATCCTCATCGGTGCCGAATTCCTCTATTGCCTTGTCCATACTGACGCTCATTTCATAGCCTATATCTATATAGTGGTCGGCTTTATCAAGAAGGTGGCAGGTAAGCTCGTCCTTCAGCATCTTCTTCTTTTTCTTCGGAAGATTTTTCGGGATGAATGAATCAACAAAATCGTTTATTCTGTTCATAACTGCACCCCCTTATCAGGCTTTAACTGTGGCAGGGTTTACATCAATTACCTTTTTAACGGCAGAGGTGTATGCTGCCCATTCTTCCTTTGCATCTTTTAAGGTTTTAAGTCCCTTTTCGGTGATTTTATAATATTTTCTTACCCTGCCCTCTGT
>JAZOWG010000093.1:0-1949 GCA_045659105.1 Acutalibacteraceae bacterium | reverse complement strand
ACCCTGAAAAAGGGTGCACTACGGGTATAATATATCATCATTATCATATCACAAACAAATTATGTAAGTCAACGAATTTACCTTTGTAAGTTTATCTAAAGTTTATTATAGAAATTAGTTGTTTTATACAACAAAAACATATATTGTTACTTTTCTTTACACGGTTTATTAATGTTTTATTAACACCGACACATTATCAACAGACTTATCAACAATTTTATGCATAAAAAAATCCTCACCCGTGAATCGATCAGGTGAGGAAAAGCTAAATATAAAGTTTATTTCTGTGTTTTGCGGACAATTCTGCCGTATTCCGGAATTATCAGCCATACTATGCCGAGTATTACTGTGATTACGGAGATTAGCTGCCAGAAGCTCACACCGAGGAAGTAGGTACGCTGTTCTTCGGGGTAGAAGCGCAGGTATTCGGCAAAGAATCTCACGGTGCCGTAAAGGATGAGAGCAACGGGGTAAGCCGTGCCCTTTCTCAGCTTGTTTTTCGTGTAAAGAAGATACACTAAAAAGAAAAGGGCAAAGCAGAGCACAGATTCGAGTGCCTGCACGGGAAAGCACAGGTGGTTTTCGAAGGGGGACGGTACACCGTACTCCCACGGAATACCGTAGCAGCAGCCGTACACGGCACAGCCGATTTTTGAAGAGCCGAGAATAAGAAAGGCTCCCGGTGCAAAAATGTCGCTTATAAGTCTGAAATCTCCCGCAAGGTATCTTACGGGGAGATACAGCAACAGAGGCGTAAAGAGAAGTCCTCCGAAAATACGCATACGGCTGACGTTATAGGTAAGCCCCGTAAGCGACATTACGAAATTCTGCAGCTGTCCCATAAGAAAGGCTCCGCAAAAACCGAAGAAGAGGGCGAGAAACAAAAAGGTTTTCAGAGGCCTCGGGGGCAGCTCCCGCTTCCTTCCGAGCCGATATCCGCAGATTGCCGACAGAACACCGCCGAGAGCAATTGCGAGATAATATATTAAAAGCTTTATATCCATATTACTGCATTGAGAAGTCTGCGTAGTAGTCTGACTCGATATAGTCAACGTCCATAAGACGGCAGAGCTCTAATTCGTGAGGCTGATTTGCAGTCCAGAGGGCTACCTTAAGACCCTTTTCGTGGAAGCGGTCAACAAGCCTCTTATAAATGCCCGAATGTGCCATATCAATGTCAAAGCCCAGCTCCAGGCACTTGTAAACGTCCTCGTCCGGCTCACCGCAGGTAAGCATTATCTGTAAATCGGGAAATGCCTTGTGCGCACGGATGAGGTTATCAAGGTCGAAGGACTGCAGGGAGCACATTTTAAGGTCATAAACCTCTTCTGCCATACGGAATGCCTCGTCAATCTTTTCATCGGGAAAATGACCCTTGAACTCAATGAAGCAGACCATATTGCCGTCACGGCAGATTTCAAGATAACGGCGGAAGGTGCAGATGTGAATTTCGGTATCCGTAAACTTGTTGCGAAGGGGCTTCGCGGCAAGCTCCTCATAGGTGTAATCGGAAACAGCCATTTCCGTACCGTCGGCATATTTTACGGTGTCGTCGTGATTTACAACAAGAACACCGTCCTTTGTGATACGCACATCTGTCTCAATACCGCCCGAACCGTGCTGGACAGCCTTGAGGAAGGCTTCCTCGGTATTCTGTAAATATTTTCCGCTGAAGCCTCTGTGGGCAATGAAGCAGGGATTTGTCATAAGTTTTTCTCCTTCATAAATTGGGATATATTTTTGTAGAATGCGTAAAAGCCGAGGTCATTGGGGTGGCAGGTGTCAACGGTGGCATTGCGAAGACCGATTTCATCATAAAAGTGTCCTCCGTCCAGGAAATACACGTTTTCATCCCCGTCTGCACGGGCATTTTCATAGGTTTTCTTAATAACAGCCCTGCGCTTTTCAATTTCCTCTTTGCCGAAGCGGCCGTCCGCAACGCTGAGCAT
>JAZOWG010000092.1:0-3018 GCA_045659105.1 Acutalibacteraceae bacterium | reverse complement strand
CAGTAAAAAAAGCAACAGGCAGTGACAAGGTTGCAATTACTGCCTTTTCTCAGGGAAACTGCGTTGTTATGACGTATCTTTATGAATACTATTACACTCAAACAGATCCCGAAATCCGAGACGATATATATGCCGTTGTATGTATGTGCGGTGCGATGAACGGTGTTGCAGCCTGTGCTGACCCTGTTTCCGGCAATATAAAGCTTGACGGTCTTTTACTGCTGCGCTTCCTTAAATCCCTTCTCGGTGCGAATCCCTTGACACTCGGCATATATTATATGCTCGAAATGCTTTATGCAGTAGGCTTGTTTGACGGCCTTGCAGAAATCGTAAACGATTATATAGAAGCTGAATTCGATTCCGTAGTTGACCCCTATCTTCTCGAAACCTTTTGCGGTATTCCCGGATTCTTTGCTATGATGAGTCCCGAAAGATATCAGGATGCAGAGGATTTCCTTTTTGCAACTCCCGAGCTTCAGGAAAAGTATTCAGGTCTTCTTCAAAAGAACCGTTATTACCACAATGAGGTTCAGCCTAATATGGGGAACATCATTGATATGCTTATGAACGAAGGACGGAACGTGGGTATTATTGCCGAATACGGCTATCCCATCGCTCCCTTTACCTCAGATAATGACAGAATGACAGACTCCTCAATCTGTACCGCAGACGAAGCCTTCGGTGCTACCTGTGCTGAGGTGGACGGTACTTTAGGTGAAAGCTACGTTCAGGCAAGGGAATGTGTATGCGGTAAGAATCACGTTTCCTTAGAACTTCAGATAGACGCTTCAACCTGTCTCTATCCCGATATTACCTGGTTCGCCAAAAATCTTAAGCATGACGGCTCAAGCCGCTTCTGGGCAGACCTTGTTGACCTTATAATTTATTCCGACGAACAGATTGACGTATGGGATTTTTCAGATTATCCTCAGTTTATGGTGGAGTATGAGGACAGCTTCTTAGTGCCTCTTACACAAGAAAATGCCGGGTATACAGTACCCTTTGAGGATACACTTGTTTTCGGTAAAAACCGCGCAAACGGTAATAGTATATTTTAATTTTCAGGAGATATAAAAATGGCTTATTTCTACAAAAAAGACGGGGAAATCTTTATTCCCGAAAAAATCAATCCCGACCTTGCAAAATTAGCTCTTGCAATCGTTAAAACCTGCAAGCTTTCCTTTAAGCTTCAGATGAAGACAACCTCCCTCAATAACACTCTCAAGAGCGGCAATAAGGAGCAGATGCTTGACCTTATGCAGAAGTGCTTTGATAAGTACAGAAAGCTTTACAATCAGGATATGTCCCTTACAGGTGTTACGGTTGAAGAGGTTGATGCTTCCTTCTTCAGTGACAAGGATGAGGAATTTTTCAAGAGTCAGCTTCAGATCCTTCTTGATTTTGCAACAATCAACACCGTTGTTGAATCAAGAATGATGCCTCTTATGAGCGGTGCCTGCGAAAAGACTCTCGGAGTGCCCCTTAACAAAATCAAGTTCTTCACAAATCAGGATGTGATTCTTGAAGAACCCGAAGATGACGAGGAAGAAACAGAAGAAGAATAAAAAATTACAGGTATAAGACTGAATCGGTTGTCTTATACCTGTTTTTTTATCAGAATGTAATTACTGCCTCTTTGTTTTTAAGTAAATCTACGGAATACATTTCACCGTTTACTTTTACTGCAACGGTAATGTTTTCGGGGGCAGTAAGTGTGATTTCCGTTACCTTACTGTCAGTAAATTCAGCGGAAACGGTGACGTTGCCTCTTGCCTTAAGCCCTCTGAAGGAGCCCGTAAGTCCGTCCTTTGCTGCGGGGAGCACGGAAATGAAGCCCTCGTGGGACTGAAGAAGAGATTCCGCAATACCTGCAGCACCGCCGAAGTTTCCGTCAATCTGGAAGGGCGGATGAATGTCGAAGAGGTTTGTGTGCGTGGATTTTGTAAGAAGCTTTCTTAAATGCTTATAAGTATTTTCGCCGTCCTTGAGTCTTGCAAAAAGATTTATAAGCCATGCTCTTGACCAGCCCGTATGTCCTCCGCCGAAGGAAAGCCTTCTGTGAAGGGTATTTTTTATTGCCTCAAAGTATTCGGGTGTAGCCTCTGTAATCATATTATCGGGATAGAGTGCGAAGGCGTGGGAGATATGTCTGTGACCGGGCTCGGGCTCACCGTAATCGATAAGCCATTCCTGAAGACAGCCGTTTTTGCCTATCTGCAAGGGAGGAAGCTTTTTGAGTGTTTCCTCTGCCTGCCTGCGGTCAGCATCGTTTATGCCGAGAAGCTTTTCGGCATCAATGTAATTGCGAAGAGTACCGCCTATAATTTCAATATCCATTGTGGGGGAGAATGCGATTGTGGCGGTGATTTCCTCATTGCCCTCAACCGGATAATACTCGTTTTCGGGTGACATTGAGGGACCTGAAATAAGATAACCGTTTTCATCCTCAAAAAGGAAATCCATAAAGAAAAGGGCACATTCGTGAAGATAATCGTATGCTGTTTCCCTTAAAAATTCCGTGTCATTTGTATAAAGGAAATGCTCCCATAAATGAAAGCTCAGCCACGCTCCGCCCATAGGCCATACGCCCCAGATTCCGTCAGCAGGCGTTGTGAAGCCGTAAATATCGCTTAAATGATGAAGCACCGTGCCGCGGCAGTTATAGTTTTCTTTTGCCGTCTTTTTGCCTGATTCAAGCAGATAATTATTCATATAATCAAAGAGAGGAAGATGGCATTCGGAGATGTTTGCAACCTCGGGAAGCCAGTAATTCATCTGCAGATTAATGTTTGTATGATAGTCGGAATTCCACGGATTCTGCATCTTTTCAACCCATACACCCTGCAGCTTTGCAGGAAGGGTATCTTCACGTGAGGAGGAAATGAGAAGATATTTTCCGAAAGCGAAGTAAAGCGCATAAAGACCGTCATCCTCTGCATTTTCGCTTTCCTTAAGCCTTTCAAGACGTCTGTCCGTGGTCATTCGTTCAACGTCCTTCTTTGACTTTAACTGAATGTC
>JAZOWG010000091.1:0-6096 GCA_045659105.1 Acutalibacteraceae bacterium | reverse complement strand
CTTCTTTTCGCCCTCTATGTCGTATGAGAACTTAAGAATAACAGCCTTGAGAAGGTTTGCCAGAGCATAGCCGAATACTAAGAATGCAAGGAGCCACAGGCAGGTATCCCAATAGGTATCCTTTGCCTTCATGGTTTCAAGAAGGTTATCGACATTGGAGCTTTCGTAGCCGATCCAGAAGAGCATATAGGGGATAAGAAGCTCTCTTAAATAGTTGAGAATGTTGTTAATCCAGCCGGGAATTGTGCCGTGGATAGCCTCAAGTCTTTCACCGGTCTGCCACTCGAGGTAGTCGTTGAATTCAACATTGAAGTGGGAGTTTGAAAGCTCCTGAAGACCTACACCCACACCGAAGAGGAAGTAGAAGACATAGAAGAGAATTCCGAATTCACGGGAGGTGAAAACGATACCGAAGATAATTGCAGCCATCACGATGGAATAAACACCGCAGAATTTCAGAATCTTGGTGGGCTCGAGCTTCTTTGAAATTTTGGTACAGATTGCAATACCTACAACGGTGCCGATAGCCGTGGGAAGTGTGAGAAGAAGGTTCTTTGAGGAGCCCACGGTAATAGCAGCAAGGAAGGTGGACATTTTACCCAGCATAGCAAGGATGTTTACCCACTGAATACCGTAGTATGCACGGTAGTTCTTGTACTTGAAGAGTGAGAAGAGAGCGCCCGTAACCTTAACCTTTTCCTTCTTGGGAAGCTCGATTCTTTCACGGCAGAAGAGTGCGCACATAACGTTACCGATAGCCGTAACCGTAGCCGCAACAACTGCAAGAGACATATACATAGCACGCTTGTTGTCGCTGAATTCACCGAAAATGAAGGTGTAAAGGTAAGCACCGCCGTAGCCCAGGTAGTATGCAAACTGCCAAGCCGTTGTAACCAGCTTCTTCTCCTTGAAGTTGGGGGAGATAACCTGAGGAATGTTACCGCCGAGGCCGTTGAAAGCGTTGAAGAAGGTTGAAAGAATAGCAAGAATGTATTTGAAGAGTATCATACCCTGCTTGTCGAAGTCCGTGGGAACAACGTAGTTGAGAATCGTAAGGGTGAACACGGGAATAAGGCAGATAAGGTACCACTGACGGTATCTGCCCCACTTGGTTTTCCACTTGTGTGCAACGATTGCCACAAGAAGACCTACTGCGTATGAAAGCACCGTGGTGATTGTTGTCTGAATTGCGTTTATGTCTGCAATTTCGTCACTGCCCACGTTAATTGAGCCGTAGTATACCTCGTAAGCAAAGGTGCTTGCAAGACCGCCGAGGGTGCTTATAAGAATGGCACCGATTCTGGCAAGGCAGATGCTTATGTACTCAATAAGCGTGACGTTTCGCTGTAATTCCAGCGGTGATTTCGGGTCAAGGTTTTTGCCCCAGCTGAGCATTTCTTTGATTTTAGTCATAATTTCTCCTCCGATAAATCATAATTTGTCTTGGACAAATTATGATAAGTAATAAGTAATAGGTAAGAGTGAAGAGTGACACTGTCGGAAGGGCTTTGCCCTTAAATTGTATTAATAGAGCGAAGCGGAGCAAGACGCTTCAGCGTCTTCCTTAACTTCTTCACTATTCACTTTTACTTTTTACTTAAATCATAAATTGCACGGGCTTTTGCCCTGCAAATTATGATTTATGTGTTTTCGTTTTCATAATTTTTAACATAATCCTTTGAACGTACCATATAGGTTTTCACGTTCCAGGGGTCGGCTTCTTCCACGTCTACGATGCGTCCGCCTCTGAGGTCTCCGTGGCAGTAGCCGTCGTAGCCGATGCCCCCGTCATAGGTAAGCCGTATTCCGAGGTACGTGCCCTCACAGTCGTTTATGTGGTCGTGGCCGACGACAACGGTCTTTATGTCGCCTCTTTGTGCCATGGTTGCAAGAAAGCCGGAATTTACGGGGGAGCTTCCCACGTATTCACGGTGAGTGCCCTTAAAATCCGTCTCCTGCACGTTCTTGGAAAGAAGCACGTATTCGGGAGGTGCTATGTGCATTGTCATAAGTCCCGGCACCTTTTCTCCGTTTTCCTTTTCTATCCTTAGGGATTCGTTCCAATACCACATCTGCTGAGTGAATTTTACCGCATCGTAGCCTGAGGACATATGAAGAGGGTCTGAAAGCTTTGTTTTTGTCTCACGGGGAAGTCCGCAGTAATCGAGAAATTCACCCATTCCTCTGCCTGAATCAAGTCCCCATACGTTATATACCGTCTTATCCGAAAATTCGGATTTGATTTCAAGCACCCAGTTGCCCGTGCCGTAAACATCCTCGGGACCTGCCGAGGAAAGACAGCCCTCAATTGACTCATAAACCCTCTGCTGGTCCTTTGTGAGATAGCCCGTTTCCATATCGTGATTGCCGAAAACGTGCGCCCAGGGGATGCTTCTGTCAGTAAGAGGCTTCGTGACTGCCGTCATAAACGCCCTTAAGGTGTCCTCGTTCTCCGCACCGTCACGCCAGACGTTATCGCCTAAAAACAGCACAAGGTCGGGTGACGTGCCCTTGACTATTGCCTCAATGTCACGGACAACACGTTTGTCAAAGTCCTTTATGCCGTGGGAGTCGGAAAAGCAGAGGATTCTGAATTTTCCGTTTCTGAATCTTAATTCCGACATATCATTCACCGTAATAGTATTTTTTCAGAGCTTTCGCATCATCGTCGGTGAGTGCCTTTTTCAGCACCATTACGTCATCGAGCCTGAAAATGAAGTCGTGGGATACGTTGTTGTACGTGCCCTTGCCGTCGTTGCCCACGGTGAAGGGGTAGTCCGTATCGTAGTCAATTAAGTATTCCTCGGGGATTTTTACCACGTGCCTGAGCTTAAAGTCGTTATAGAAGCGGATTTCTCTGTTTTCCCTGTCGAAGGCGGCTATGAAGTGAAGCCATTCGTTTTCAGAGCCCTCGGGGAAGGGAATCACCGTGTCAAAATGGCGCTCTCCCGAGGAGATATTGAAAACAAGGTCATAATTTCTCAGTGCCACGGTAACGCCCCTTTGGTTTCTGTTCTGCCACCACCAGTCCTGATTGCTCATAAGGGCAGGAGCCTCGGAAATTGAGGTATCTGTCTGCACCCAGAAGGCAATTGAGAAGCTGTCTTCTCCCAGCTTTGCCTTATCGGCTGTCACAAAGCCTGTTCTTCCGAACTCACCGCAGGCGGAATTTACGCCGTTGGAGTAGAATTTCACGGTGCCCGTTTCCTTGATTTCGCTTCTGCCCGTAAAATCCGAAAGGTCGTTATCAAGGTGCATAAGAAGAAGGAAATCCTCACGGGGGATAAAATCATATATATTATCGGGTGTTTTTCTCGAGGGGATAACCGTCTTTTCGACGGGCTTTCTGTAGTAAGGCTTTGTGCCCTCCCATATGTTTTCGGGAATCTGGGAGGTAAAGCCCTCTTCGTTATATTCGGGAAGGGGAAGACCTAAAGCGGAAAGGACCACAGCCGCAATGTCCTTGGTTTCGGAGTAGGGGACAAAGCCGGGCTTTACGTTTCGTCCCGTTACTGCGAAGTAAACGTACTTTTCCGTGTCCGTGTAACCGCCGTGACCCGTACGCACACCGCCGTGGTCGGCAATTACTATAAATAAGGTATCGTCAAGTATACCTGCCTTTTCGTAGGCTTCATAGATTCTTCCCGTGTAGCCGTCGGCACGCTGAATCTCCTTAAGGTGCTTTTCGCTTCCGTAGCCGCCCGAATGTCCTGCACCGTCAACATCGTCAAGCTGTACGAAAAGGAATCTGGGCTTCTTTGCCACGCACTCAACGATAATATCCGTAAGCTCGCTGTCATTGGGTGCTGTGTGCTTGTCAACACCGAAGCCGTCCTCAACTATGCCGTGGTTTATGGGATTCCAGTTTACAACCGATGCAAGATAGCAGTCGGGGTCTGCTTCTCTTATAATTCTGAAAACAGAGGGGAGAGCATCGTTCGTGTATTTTTCATTGCTCACCCTGCCGTTGGTCAATTTATGTACAAGGGGAGTAGCTCCCAGGAGCATTGCGCCCCAGTTTTCCGCGCTGATTGTGGGATTCATGGAAAGGGCTGACCAGTTTACGGCGCCCTGTGCAAATATTCTGTCAAGATTCGGTGTTTCGGTCTGAGAGTTGAATTTTCCCATACCGTCGATGCCTATAACGGCAACGTGACTGTATTTTTCCAAAATGCTCACCTCGTTGAATGTTGTTCATCTGAGTAACACGGAGATGCCTTCCGGAGCTTTCCCGGGGGCAAGGCACCGTCACGACTTGTTCAGAAGCTTTGTTTTTCGTTTTTGTTATTATAATGTAATATATATTTACTAACAAATCAAGTTAAAATAAACAGTTTTTGTGTGAAACAATGAATAATTTTGTAAAAAAGGTTACAAATTGTTAAAATAAAACTTAAACTGTTGCATTTTCTCCCCTCGTCGGTTAAAATACTTATAACTGTTTTTGCGCCTTTGGGGATTTTATACCCTTTTTAAGGTGCGTATATAGACTGACAAACGATAATTTCCCGTAGTCTAAAGATTGGAGACTTGCAAATGAACACTAAAACGTTACTTTACATCGGAAAGCGTGTGCTTCTGATGATACTTACAGTATGGATCGTTATTACAATAACCTTCTTTGTAACCCGTGCGGTTCCCGGCGGCCCCTTTATGGGTGAAAAGGCAATTTCACCTGCGGCTCAGGCAGCACTTGAAGCAAAGTACGGTCTCGACAAGCCCGTTCCCGAGCAGTATCTTACATATCTTACCGATATTGTGACAAAGTTCGACTTCGGACCCTCACTCAAGCAGAGAGGCAGAATGGTTATCGATATCATTATGGACGGTATGGAGACCTCTGCGGTGCTCGGTGTTACTGCGGCATTTATTGCTCTCGGTATAGGTGTTGTGCTCGGTGCCGTTGCTGCTCTTCGCAGAAACAAGCTTATCGACCGTATCATAATGGTTATCACCACAGCCTTCGTTTCAATGCCCTCGTTTATTATGGGCTCGCTGCTGCTTCTGATATTCTCGCTGTGGCTTGGCTGGTTCCCTGCAAACGGCGATGCGGATGGCGGTCTCGTGCTCCCCATTGTCACTTTAGCACTTTACCCCACTGCATATATTACCCGTCTTACACGCTCCTCTATGCTTGACGTTTTAGGACAGGACTACATAAGAACCGCCAAGGCAAAGGGTGTTTCCGGCTCAAAGATTATCTTCGGACACGCTCTTAAGAACTCTCTTATCCCCGTTATCACATATTTCGGACCTATGCTTGCATATATCGTTACAGGCTCACTTGTTGTTGAAAAGATTTTCGCAGTTCCCGGTGTCGGCAGAGACTTCGTCAACTCCATCACCAACCGTGACTATCCCCTTATTATGGGTACAACAATTGTCCTTGCAGCGCTTATCGTTATTATGAATCTCGTCGGCGACATCCTCTACAAGGTTGTTGACCCCAGAATCAATCTTGAGTAAGAAGGAGGAAAAAGCAGATGAAAAAGAATCCCTTTAATATGCACGTGAACCTTGATTCGTTTATCCCTGCAACTGCAGAGGAGAAGGAATACATAGTTCAGATGCGTGAATCCTCCACCTTCTTCAAGGACGGCGTAAAGAGACTTCTCAAGAACAAGGTTGCAACAGTCAGCCTTATCGTGGTTGTTCTCATCACTCTTTCAGCTATTTTTATCCCTATGTTCTGGCCCTATGCATATGATCAGCAGTTAGGTATTTCCCCCGGCAGACCCGTTGACCCCTCATATGCAAACCTTTCTCCCTTTGAGTACGGCTCAACCGAGGAAGCACGTATTGAGGCAGGCGAAAAGATTTTCCCCCACGTTTTCGGAACGGACTCCGCAGGCCGTGACTACTTCATCCGTGTCGTATACGGTGCACGAATCTCTCTTGCGGTCGGCTTCTTCGCAAGCATCATCGTTCTTATTATCGGTCTTCTCATCGGTTCAATTTCAGGCTACGTCGGCGGAAAGCTTGATATGATTATAATGAGAGTGGTTGATATTATCTACTCTCTTCCCGATATGCTTATGGTTATCCTTCTTGCAGCAATGCTGGGCGATCCCATCGAAAAGCTTGTTGAGGGCACAA
>JAZOWG010000090.1:0-9791 GCA_045659105.1 Acutalibacteraceae bacterium | reverse complement strand
GAAAAAAGGATAGACAGCAAAAGACTTCTTCCGCCTGCGACATTTGCGGCAACAGCAAGAAATACTGCAAAGAAAAAGGATATATAAACGGAAATACTGCCGATTCTAACGTGCATTTACGGCACCCTCAAGAATTTCATCGGGGTCGGTCGCTTTTCCGTTTTTATGATATTCAAAATGAAGATGCGGACCCGTTGCAAGCCCTGTCTGCCCCACAAGAGCAATAACATCTCCCTTTTTCACCGTATCTCCCTCTTCTGCCATCAGCTTACTGCAATGACAGTAAAGTGTTTCCGTACCGTCAGAGTGCTGAATTTTCACGTACCTTCCTGCCATTTCCGCGATCCCCGCATCAGTTACCGTTCCGTCAAGCACAGCATAAACGGGTGCGCCCTCATCTGCCGCAATATCCCTGCCCGAATGAAAGCTTTCTCCCGAATATACGGGATGCTCTCTTGCTCCGTAGTCGGACGTAACCGTGCCTATTACAGGCATAACTGCGGTATCCGGCGAAATGGTCAGCTCAATTTCCGCCGCTTCGGGCTCTGCCTTCGCATAAGCCTCCTCGGTCAGCGCTTCAGTTACGTCAGCTTCAGCTTGTGTGGTTTTTTCCTCCGACGGTGTAAAATATCCGCCGATATCCATATCCTCTGCAAATATAACGGACAGATTATTACCAATATCGGAAAGCGCATCGGAATTCACCCGTGAAAAAGCAAAAAGAGCAAGAATGATCACAACAACCAACACCGACTGCACAAGAGAAAGCACGGTAAACATATCCTTTTCCGACGGAGCTTTCTTTTTTTTCATCATAACTATTTTCATGACCGTCTCCTTTTTCCGTTCTATGAAAAAAATATATGCTGTTTGTCCCCCGTTTATGATTTAAGCGCTTCTATGATATTTTCCACAATTTCCACTATTCTGAATTTCACCTTATATCCGCTTTTTCCCGTCACAAGGTCTCCCCCGTCTTCCCCGAAAACACCGTAAACGCTGTCATCTGTTTTTTCGGTAACGGCAGGCAGACATAAGGGCGGAAACATCACACACCACCAGTTATGACCTGCACCCTTCCCCAAAATCACCTTAAGTGCTGTATAATTCCCTGCAGGAAGACTGACGTTTTCATACTGTCTTGTACCGAAATACTCCTGCTCAATAAACACCTCTGCCCCGTAGTCGAAGCCGTTTTCCCTGAGCACATTTTCGGCTATTCCCTTTATTTCTTCCTTCTTTTCGTACACCTGACTTACAGCCTCAGAGGCAGAAGCACAGGAAATAAACATATTCCCCGTTTCCTTTAAAATCGCATCACGCACCTTGAGCTTTACGGTCTGATCGGCTTCACTGTCGGTGTCGGCAAGCACGTGAAGGCGAAGACATTCTTCCCTTACGGTGTGCGCCGCCTTAAAGCCCTCGGAAACAAAAATCATCATAAAAGACAGCAGTACACAGAAGAGTAGCAAAAGTATTCTGATTTTTTCATTCTTGTATGTTCTCATAAAAAAAGACCTTCCTTTCAAAGGAAAGTCTTGGAAATATTAAAAAATTTATTCAACGCCTTTTGTTTTCGTCCTGCAGACAAATACGCTTTCTGCCTTGCTTCGTAAAATACCCGCACATTTTCTTGCGGCATCCTCGGAATCAAAAAGTCCGAAATAAGCAGAGCCCGAGCCTGACATAGAGGAAAACCAGGCTCCGTTTTCATACATTGTATCCTTGATTTCCTTGCCGGATTTTACGTCGGAAAGGGTTTCGAACATATTAGAGGCAAACTTCACCGCTTCTCTGTAGTCTCCTTTAGCGGCATAGAAAAGAAAGCTGTCATTATCGGGATGAGTAATATTTTCCGCTGAGTCAAAGCGTGCATAAGCATCCTTAGTGGACACTCTTTCATAAGGCTTTACAATAAGCACGTGTGCTGACAGCGGCGGAAGGAAGGAGAGAATTTCACCGATATTCTGACAGAGTCTTGTACCGCCGACATAGCAGAAGGGCACGTCTGCACCGACCGAAAGAGCAATCTCCATAATATCCTTATACGGCAATGCACCGGGATAAATATTATTAAGACCTTTAAGCACAGCGGCAGCATCGGCACTGCCCCCTGCAAGCCCTGCCCCCGAGGGAATGACCTTTTTTATGCTTATTTCACATTCCGGTGTTATTCCTGCTTTTTCATAAAAGAGTCTTGCCGCCTTAAATGCGGTATTTCTGTCATCGCAGGGAATATATTTTTCGGAGCAGGAAAGAGTGAGCCCCTCCTTGCCCGTTTTTATTGTAACATTATCATAAAGACCGACCGACTGCATTACCGTAAAAATTCCGTGATATTTATTGGGAAGCACAGCTGTCAGGTCAAGAGTAAGATTTATTTTGGCATAAGCCTTAACAACGGTTTCCATATCATCCCGCCTTTCATCAATAGTATTCTACCACTTTTTGCCAATCAGGGAAACTCTTTTTTCACAAATTATCATAAATTTCTTTTATGAATAAAAAAACCTGAAAACACGGAAAATGTTGATAACTTTGTCAAAGTAAAGTCAGTTTCTTTACACCAAGAAAATAAATCATTTTTTCATATAATAAGATTTCAACAGTTTCAACCGAGTTATCAACAATTTTGCCGTTTTAATTAACATTTAACTGAAGTTATCAACATCGTAAAGCAGCTAAGCTTTACGCATCTGATATACACAGCCATGTATATTTTACCATTTAATGGCAGATATCCTCATATTATTTTCTGACAAAAAAATCCCCCGTACCCGGAAAAGAGTACGGGAGAAAATATTTACCATACAATGTTAACATTGAGACCGTCAACTGTGTAGCTTACGTCTTTCATTACGTTAGCATCAATAGCTGCCGTAAATGCATCAAGCATTTCCTTATCGGGCATTACAATTGTTGATCTCAGTGTAAGCGCTGTGGGGAGATAAAGCTTCTCGCCTATATTGAAGCCGCATATCCACCAATGATCCTGAAGCTTACGGTTTACAAGAATCTTATCACCGATTGAAACCTGAAGAGACATGGGAATTTCTTCGGTAGCACAGTTGTAGAATGAACCGAGCTGTCCCTTTTCACGCCAGTAAAGACCAACCTCACCGCCGTTTGAAATGAAGTAATTGCCCTTCCACATCTGAATCATCCAGTCAAGTCCGTCGTATGAGAACTTGAAGCGTCTTGTGATGTACGTAAAGTTTGTGGGAAGAAGATTTGCCGCAACATCATAGAAAAGACAGAAGCCGTAGTTTCTCATCCAGCAGTCAACGGTTGAGTATATTGTCATTTCATAGAAATTGAAGTTATGACCGATACCGAACACGCCTGTGCCGTTCTTTCCGTAGCATTCACCGGTCTTCATATTGATATAAACACCGGGATAGTGAGTTTCCTCGGTACCATCCTCAAATTTAAGGTAGAGCACTAACTCATAAACGTCCTTATCATCGGTAGCAACGGTATAAACATACATCTTCTCGATAATGCTCATAAATGCGCCGATTGTGTGACATACGGTTGCCATAAGGTCGTTACCCTGAGCCGCATATTCAGCTTCCTTGGCATATCTTTCCTCACGGAACAGTGTTGTATCGATATTGTACTTGGTCTTGAAGAAATTGGATATGAGATTAAGGTTAGGCAGATTTGCTGCTATAAGATTAAAATCAAGTCCGCTTTCAGAACACATCTGAGAGGTTATGTTACGTATGGTTTCGTCATAAGTAACCTCAATTCTCTCTGTGTTGGGCTCAATGCCGGTAAGAAGATAACGGAAGGTCTGAAGGATTCTTAAAAAAGCTCCGAACTCTTCTGTTGAGATAACCGGGAAGCCGTACTCAAGCATTTCCCTTTTATAGGCATCAATACTGCTTTCCTGTTTAGCAGAAGCAAGGGGAACTGCAGTCAGAAGCATTACAACCGCAAGAAGCACTGCAAATACTCTTTTTGTAGCTTTCATAAAATAACTCTCCTTTACTTGGGGATAGATAAGAGCGTACTATTGAGATTATTTTACACTATAAAATATTTAAAAGCAAGTAATTTTCTCTTTTTAAATATTAATCTTTTGTTAAAAGTTGCAGTTTTTTGAAAAAAGATGTATAATACATCCATCATAAAAAGGATGCTTTTGTTCCGATGCTTAAAAATTTTCTTAAAAGTATAAAACCGAAAAACTGCATAATATGTGCCGTCGGCGGTATTATTCTTGCCTTCGGTATGTATAACATACATTCCGCTGCAGATATTACCGAGGGAGGAACTCTCGGTCTTATTCTGCTTCTTGAACACCACCTCGGCATCTCCCCTGCCGTCAGTGAGCTTGTGCTGAACCTTGTTTGCTACGGCATAGGCTTCAGGACTCTCGGTGCAACGTTTCTGGTATATTCCGCCGTGTCAACCTCTGCCTTCAGCCTGGCATACGCTGTTTTCGAGTGTTTTCCGAGGATATATCCCGAAATAGCAGAGCATCCTCTTATTGCTTCTGTTGCCGGTGCGGTTTTTGTAGGCATCGGTGTGGGACTTGCAGTAAGAACGGGCGGCGCCCCTTGCGGAGACGACGCCCTTGCTATGAGTATAAGCCGTATATCAAAATTAAAAATCCAATGGGTTTATTTCATTTCGGATATCACGGTGCTTTTACTGTCCCTTACCTACATTCCGTTCGGGAAAATCGTTTATTCACTTCTGAGTGTAGTGATTTCGGGACAGATAATCGGTTTTATAAAGGATTTTAACATCAGTAAGCGGCGAGGGTAATAAGCACCCTCGTCATTTTTTCGAGGCTTTCAACGGAAATAAATTCTCTTACGCTGTGGAAATTTTCTCCGCCTGTGGAAAGATTCGGACAAGGCAGTCCTTCATAGGAAAGTCTTGCACCGTCCGTGCCGCCTCTTATGGGCACCGCACGGGGAGTCACGCCCTCGGCAACAAAGGCTTTTTCGGCATTTTCAATAAGGTACATAAAGGGAAGAATCTTTTCCTTCATATTATAATAGCTGTCCTTGATTTCGACGGAAAATGTACCTTCACCGTGTACGGAATTGAGATAAGAAACAAGATTTTCGAGGAATGTCTTTTTGTTTTCGAACTTCTCCTTGTCGTGATCTCTTATAATCATACGGATTTCGCCCGAGGTTTCATCAGCCTTTATGTCGTGAATATGATAAAAGCCCTCGTAGCCCTCAGTTGCTGCGGGAATTTCGTTTTTCGGCATCATTGAAATGAATTCGTTAACATAAAGCACCGCATTTTTCATCTTATTCTTAGCGGAACCGGGATGAATAATAACTCCCTTTACGGTAACTCTTGCACTTGCGGCATTGAAGTTTTCATATTCAATTTCACCGAGAGCTCCGCCGTCAACGGTATAAGCCTCCTTTGCGGCAAAACGGGAATAGTCAAAGTAATCTGCTCCTCTGCCGATTTCCTCATCGGGAGTAAAGCATACCGCAATTGTCTTATGGGGCACATCGGGATTATTAATAAAATATTCGCACATTGAAACGATTTCGGCAACACCTGCCTTATCGTCTGCACCGAGAAGTGTTTTTCCGTCGGTGACAATAAGGTGCTGTCCCTTGTAGCCTTCAATAAAGGGGTATTCCTTGACCGTTGTAAAAATACCGTCGGAAAGCTCGATATCTCCGCCAGTATATTCTATAATTCTCGTATTAACGGGAGCGTCGGGTGCATCGGGGGAGGTATCCATATGGGCTACAAAGCCGATTGCACCGTCAATATTACCCTGAAGACGGGCATAAACGTAGCCGTTTTCATCGAGGACAACGTCCTCCATACCCATTTCCTTTAATTCTTCCGCAATGTATTCACCAAGCACTCTCTGCTTTGCGGTTGAGGGTACCGTCTCCGAAAATTCATCGGAAGAGGTAGGAAATGCCACGTATTTCAGAAATCTTTCAGTAACTGTCATATAAATTGGTCCTTTACATTATTTTCTTACATAAATTATAAATTCTCCCCTGCAAAAATGCAAGGGAGAAAATTTTCTTATATATCAGCAAACGTATCTGAACTCCGGATTTCACACTTACGGATTGGCGGCAAGGAATTCGAGAGTTACATTTGCTGTTTCATCAGCCATATTTTCAATGAACATATGTCCGCCGTTTTCAACAACATAGTCAACACTGCCTTCGGGAAGAACCTCACGAATGGAGTTCTTGGAAGCATCGGGAATAACAGAGTCTGCACTGCCGTTTACGAAAAGCACGGGCTTACCGTTCTTTATAGCATCATAATCTGTGGGAGTAAGCATTGAGAAGCTGTAGCAGGCACCCTTGCCCGTTCCGTCGATTCTTATAGGCTCGGTAATCTTGGAAAGGTCATAGCTTGCAGCGTATTCCTTATCATTAAGTCCCATCTGAAGGAAGAGCTTTACAAGGAAATCAAATCTTGTCATAAGCTGCATAATGGGTCCCATAAGAGCTACAAACATATCGTTACCCATCATCTGTGACATTTCGGGGGCATTGTCGTTTCCGCCCGTGCCGTAAAGAAGAAGATTCTTGACGCTTTCGGGATACTTAGCAGCAAGTGCCTGAGCTACGTAACCACCCATTGAGTGACCTGCAAGGTACCAGGGCTCAGCTGAAAGCTCGGTC
The DNA here is from genome assembly GCA_045659105.1 of Acutalibacteraceae bacterium. Classification (GTDB taxonomy): domain Bacteria; phylum Bacillota; class Clostridia; order Oscillospirales; family Acutalibacteraceae; genus RUG806. The sequence continues at coordinate 3,150 of JAZOWG010000090.1, read as the reverse complement.
ATAAGTGCGTGCATAATGTCCTCACGGGGAAGCTTTTCCATACCTGCGGTTTCTCTTGTTGAGTAACCGAAATCGGGAAGGTCTGCCATAACGCAGGTATATCCCTCAGCAACAAGACGGGTTGCAAGCTCTACCCAGCAATAGGAAGACAGAGCAAAGCCGTGTATCATAAAAATCTGACCAACGGGATTTTTTGCTTCAAAAACTCTGTAATGAATTGAATAATCCTCATATTCGAAGAATTTGCTGTCCTCGAAGGGAGTTTCGTAGGATGCGAATGCAGGCACTGCAACAGAGAATGCAAGAACAAGGCTCAAAATAAGAGCTATTATCTTTTTCATAATAATTTCCTTTCTCGAAATATTCATATTATGTTCATAATATCATTTAAATCAGTTTTTTGCAACAGAAAGTTATTTTACTATTTTTCCGAATTCCTCGTAGGCCTGCTCAGCATAGAATCTGTGTCCGCCGTCACCCTTTACGTGAATACAGCTGTCGGGGCAATCGCTGTTTTTGTAGTAAATCTCTTTAAGCCTTGTAAATTCGTGCTCCGCAGTGGGCAGGGGAAAGATTTTATCTTCCTTTCCCGAAACGATTACAAGGGGACGTGGAGCTATAAGCCCTGCAATTTCAGCCATATCGAAATATTTTGATATGCCGGGCACGTAGTTACAGGCACAATGATACATAGCACCGATAGAGCCCGAGAAGGTCGCAAAGGCGCAGGAGGGTATTGCGGCTTTTATTCTCTTATCAAGAGCCGTCGAGTAAAACGTTGCGGTACCGCCGCCCGAATTACCCATACAGTAAACCTTATCCGTATCAACACGGTCAGAAAAATTCTCCTCAAGCACATCAATAAGCTTCATAACGTCCCACACTCTTCCTCCGAGAAGAGTTCTGCCTGAAAGAAGAGCTGTCATTGCGGAGAAATAGCAGTCGGGGTTAGGGTTACCGCCTCTTTCTCCGAAGCATCTCTGTTCAAGGCAGACTGCCGCCATTCCCCTGTCAATACAATGCTTCATAAAATCACGGTCACCGTCATTTGCGGTTTCCTCGTCACCCTCAAATTTCGCTCTGCCCATTGAAATGTGCATACCCGTAGAGTGCCCCTGAAGGCAGATCATAACGGGAGGCTTTTCGTTTTCTTCGGTTTCGGGAATCCAGATATGGCAGGGAGCATATTCCCCCTCTTCACTCTGAAAGGTAAAGCGCATTTCCGTAAATTTTTCGTGCTTTTCAGTAAATTCAATACTGAATTCCCTTTCACATTCCGTTCTCGGCAGACAAAGAAGCTCACGAAGCTTCACGGAAGCTTTTTCCTGCCAATCAGCAAGGCTTTCCTTCCCGGGATCAAAAGCCATAGAGGGTACAGTCTCTTTAAGGACTGTCATTTCTCTTTCTCTTGAGTGCTTTATTTCCATAAAATTTCCTCCTCAAAGCATTTCAGGGTCGTAAACAGCTCGCTCTCCGCCGATAAATTTTGCCCTTGTTCTTGCGGCAATGACCAAGGCTTCACCGATTTTATTGTTAATAAGTCTTACAGGTACGGCAACCTCCTTAAGGTGCATACCTATAAGAGTAAAGCCGATATCAATACCTGCATCCGCCCTTATGTGCTCCACAGCAACGGGATTTTTAAAATGCTTGTAGGCATTTGTTGCAAAGGAGCCCCCTGCCTTGGGCTGAGGAACAACGTTGCAGTAAGGAGCGTTACCTATAGCCTCTTTTTCAATTATGATTGCACGGTTCAAGTGCTCACAGCACTGTGCGGCAATAAAAATCCCTTTTTCGTCACACACAGAAGCAATACCTTCATATATAGCTGTTGCAGTTTCGAAGTTCGAGTCCGTGCCGATTTTTGAGCCCATAACCTCGCTTGTGGAGCAACCCACAACAAGTATGCTTCCTTTCGAGAGTTTTCCTGTTTCAATTATCTCTTCTGCCGTTTTTTTGGCAGAAAGCTTTATTTCAGTTAAAATATCCATATATTACACCTCATAACAATTATATATCTCTGTTGTTAACAAGTCAATAATATTGACCACAGACTGCCGAAAAAAGCACATGACCATGTATGACGGCATACGAATATTAAATTCAGCAATAACAACAGTGTAATATCATAAAATTTACTCCGCACACACGATGTTTGCGCGGAGTAAAGTCATACATTTTCCGTTTTTTCGCCCTCTCGCAGTACCTTTGTACGGCTTCGGGGCAAAGAAAACGAAATCCTGCACATTTTTCAAAGTCTGTCCGCTTGTCGAAAAATACTTTTTCGACAAGCGGTAAGTCAATAATCATTGAAATTATTGACTTACCCGAAATTATTTGTTAAAATATTTTTTTGTAAATACAAGGAGGCTTGTTTATGAATAATAGAGATAAGACAATGGAAAAAATTGTTACCCTCTGTAAGGGCAGAGGCTTCGTTTTTGCAGGAAGTGAAATCTACGGCGGTCTTTCAAACACCTGGGACTACGGCCCCCTCGGTGTTGAGCTTAAAAATAACATCAAAAAGGCATGGCTTAAAAAATTCGTTCAGGAAAATCCCTACAATGTAGGTCTTGACTCAGCAATTCTTATGAATCCCCAGACATGGGTGGCTTCAGGTCATCTCGGCGGCTTCTCAGACCCTCTTATGGACTGTAAGGAATGTAAGACAAGACACAGAGCCGATAACCTTATTGAAGACTTCGACGGCACAAACGTTGCAGGCTGGACAAACCAGCAGATGACAGATTACATCAAGGAAAAGAACATTCCCTGTCCTGACTGCGGAAAGCACAATTTCACAGACATCAGACAGTTCAACCTTATGTTCAAGACCTTCCAGGGTGTAACAGAAGACTCAAAGAACGAAATTTACCTTCGTCCCGAAACCGCACAGGGTATTTTCGTAAACTTCGCTAACATTCAGAGAACCACAAGAAGAAAGGTTCCCTTCGGCGTTGCACAGATTGGTAAATCCTTCCGTAACGAAATCACTCCCGGTAACTTCATTTTCCGTGTACGTGAGTTTGAACAGATGGAGCTTGAATTCTTCTGCAAGCCCGGCACAGACCTTGAATGGTTCAACTACTGGAGAGCATACTGCCGTGACTGGCTTTACAGCCTCGGTATGAAGGAAGAAAACCTTCGTCT
>JAZOWG010000089.1:0-8670 GCA_045659105.1 Acutalibacteraceae bacterium | reverse complement strand
AGGTATTTTTCGAGCTGTGTCAGCTGATATTCGCCCATTCTTTTTACCTCATCCCCGTAGCTTCCCGCTATGTGGGGAGTGAGAATACAATTGGGCAGCGTGTAGAAGGGATGTCCCTCTTCGGGGGGCTCGGGGTGCGTTACGTCAAGAATTGCCGTCAGGTCCTCTCTTTCGGAAAGGACTGCACAAAGGTCTTCTTCAACAACCTGAGCGCCTCTGCCCGTATTTATAAAGGTTGCGTATTTCCTCATAGAGGAAAAATGTTCTTTTTTCAGCATCCCCTTAGTCTGCTCATTGTTTGCAAGGTGGTTTGAAACAACGAAGCAGGTGCTGAAAAGCTCTTCAAGGGAGCATTTTGTGACACCGAGCCGCTTTGCGCTTTCGTCACTTAAAAACGGGTCAAATACCTTTACAGATATTCTGTAGGCTTTAAGCATTTCAGCCACAAGGGAGCCTATCATACCTGCCCCTATAATTCCCACGGCTTCACCGAAGGTGCCGGGATAACACTCCTTTAATTCCGAAGCTTTTTTCAGTTTTCCCGTACTCTGATAACGGGATGAAGCGAAAAAGCCCTTGTTGGCAAGAATAATCTGTGCCACGGTGTATTCCGCAACGGGTACGGCATTTGCCGCCCAGGAGGAGAATATCTTTACACCGCAGTTAAGAAAGGGTCGGGCAAAGAACTGAACCGTCCCGGCACCGTAAAACACACATCTGAGGGAAGGGAAAATCTCCTTTATTTCCTCCTCTGTAAAAACAGGCATCCCCCAGGTGGAAAAAATATACCGTGTATCTGAAAACAGCTCTTTGTTTTCAAGCACCTCTTCACGGGAGTATACCTCATCCGTGATTCCCGTAAGGGTATTGAGGCTGCTTCGTGTTTCTTTATCGTAAATTCTTAAGGGGTTATTTTTATCGTTGCATAAGAAAACAGCGTTCATTTTATGAGCCTCCTCAGGGCTTCAGCTTCCGTTTTAAGGGAGTTTATGTCGTCATCGGGCATAAACTCAAGAAGCAGAGTGTTGTCGGAAAAATATGACAGATACTCTTCCCATAATGAAACGGCGTCCCCGAGAGGAAATCTCTCTTTCTCTGTCCAGTTGAAAACGTGGATATGCCTTGTGAAGGGGGCGAGAAGCCGTGCATACTGCTTATTTTCTTCAGCTGAAGTGAATTGATTTGGCTGCCAGTACATTCTGAAGGCAGGGGAGCTTACGGCTTTCATAAGCTTTATTGCTCCCTCTTTGGTGTCTGTATAGGTTCCGTTGTGACATTCCATACAAAGAGTGACACCGTTTTTCTCGGCAATTAAAGCCGCTTCACGGCAGATTGAAAAAAGTGCGTTTTCCTCTTCTTGTGTGTATTCAAGTGAGCTTTTTGTTCCGCACCACAGTCTTAAAATATCTGTGCCCAGTATTTTTGCGGCATCAATGTATTTCTGTAATTCATCTATAGCCGTAAGCCCTAATCGGAAATAGGTGCCGTATGAACAGCAGAAAAGCCCTGCTTTTTTCTGTAAATCGGCAATTTTTTTTAAGCTTTCCGTGCTGTCGCAGGGGGCGTGGACGTCGCTTCCCCATTCAATACAGGAAAGCCCTGCGTTTTTTGCTTCTTCTATGATTTTTTCGGGAGAAAGTCCTCTGAATGAAATTGATACAAGTCCGAGATGATGCATATTGTCACCTTAATATATATTTTTATTCTCTCTGTACGTACGCCACACGTTTTCGAAAAATCCGTCGTTTTCAGGGATGGGGCGGACGGGGCGCCACGATACGGTAAATTCACCGTCCCTTAAGATAATGCTCTGAATTTTGTCCTTTGGGTTTACAGAATCTTTTCCTGTTTCTGTATTTATGTATACGGCACTTCCTCTTGTGAAAACGGTTTCTGTCCAATAGTTTTCAATTGCAATAAGAACTGCACTTGAGGTAAGAAGTGCATCGTAATATTTATACGTGTCAACAAGCCCTTTCGTATCCCTTGCATTAACAAGAAACGGGAAGTTAGCTATATCTCTTTTTCTTCTTTCAATAAGCTCCTTAATGCTCTTGACATCTCTTACGGCGGCGGCATATTCACTCATATTGCTTCTTATTCCCGAAAGGAGTATGAAAGCCGTATTTTCGTTACCTTTGATTTTTTCCTTTAACTGTAAGTGATAGGAAAGGACCTTTTCTGCAAGTACCGTGAAATTTTCACCGTCGGTTTGTTCTTCCTTTTTCTGTGAAATGATCTGTGCCGCACGAAGAGAGCCCGTCTGTCCTGCGTTAAGAGCCGAGCCTCCTGGACGAGAAGCTCCGTGTGTGCCTGCGCATTCACCCACGGCAAAAAGTCCGGAAACGGATGTCTGCCACCATAAATCAACTGCAATTCCGCCGTTGTTGTGCTGTGCTGAAAGAGCAATTTCAAGCTTATCCTTTTCTAAATTCACACCCTTGCCGAGGTATAATTGAGCGGCAGGAAGATTCATTTTCTTAAGTCTTTCTATGGGCGTGCCGAAAAGAGCATCCGCATTTTTAAGATAAGTATATGCCTCTTCCGACAGCTTTTTGTAGTCAATATTTCCAAGACCGAAGGGGTTTTTTGTGTAGTCAAGGTAAACCCTTCTGTCCTTATTTGCGCACTCGTTGTAAACCGCAAGGTCAATTCTTGAGGAGCCGTTTTCTGCTTTTCGTGAATCAAAGGGCCACTGATAGCCTTTCAAAAATACAAAGGAAAGAGCTTCATAAATATCGGAGAAATAATCCGTTAAAAATTCACGCTCAGTACCGTTTTCGTCAACGGAGACAAAACGTGGAAGCACCTGCATATAGGTGCCCGAAACGTTCCATTTTGGATTTACGCTTGCAAGACCGTACTGCCATTCGGTCATATTCTGTAAAACAGCGCCTGCCTTCAGGGCTAGTCCCGTACTGCCGGTATGACCGTCGGGATAAACGGTGTTCTCGTATATGCCTGCAGGTCCGCCTGTTGCAAGAATTACGTTATTGCAGCTGAATACTCTGTATTCACCGTTCCTAATATCAAGGCACAGAAGTCCTTTTACTGTATCTTTGTCCGTAATTATTTCCACTGCAAGAAGCCCGTCAAAAACGGGAATCCCGAGATTCTCCGCCTGCTTTTCCAGAGCCTCCGTCATAAATTTAGAGGTCAGAGGTCCTGCCGATGTAGCTCTCATATAGGGGTCGTGATCAGTTTTATAGCCCACGTATTCGCCGTAACGGTTTACGGGGAAGGGAACACCTAAAGAACAGAGATTATAAAAGCATTTTGACGAAAGAGCTGCTTCAATAAGGGCATTATCTCCGTCTGCGGAGCCGCCCGAAAACAGGTCCTCTGCCATTTTTCTTACGGAATCGGGTGTATCTCCCGAAAGGGACAGCTTATAATATGTCTGCTTGTCACTTCCCGTGTTTCTTGATGTGCCCGTGTTTACCCCTTCCGTGACAATACAAACGCTTTTGTCACAGAGCTTTTTTATTTCTCCTGCGGCATTATAGCCTGCCGCTCCCGTGCCGATTACGATAGTGTCAAAATAAAGATAATCCATAAATTATAACCTTCTTATATGAAAACCGCCGTCAACGTCAATTGACTGTCCCGTAACGTAGGGGAGAGAGCCGTTTATAAGTGCAAAAACAGCCTTTGCAACGTCCTCGGGGGTACCCCATCTCTTTATGGGAAGAAGTCCGTTTTCAATAAGTGTATCGTATTTTTCTTTTACCTTGCTTGTCATATCCGTGGCAATAATGCCGGGACGTACCTCGTTTACGGGTATCCCGAATTCTGCGAGTCTGTCGGCAAAGAGCTTCGTTATCATTGAAACGCCTGCCTTTGAAATGCAGTATTCACCTCTTGTTACCGAGCTCGTATATGCCGAAAGAGAGGAGATATTTACAATTGCTCCCTTTTCGTCCCCTTCATTTTTAATCATTTCAATTGCAACACCCTGAGTCAGGAAAAGCATTGCCTTGGTGTTTATATCCATTACTCTGTCGTAGCTTTCCTCGGTCATTTCGGGGATGTCCGCTCGTACCTCAGGTGCTTCCCCTGCTACGTTTACAAGCACATCAATTCTGCCTTTAACGCTGAGGGCTGTATCAATCAGCCTTTTTCTGTCTTCACCTTTTGAAACGTTACCCCGGACGTAAATGAAATTCTTTTCGGGAGCGTTTTCTACAAATTCTCTTGTACCCATGCCGACAACGGTTATTCCGTTTTCTGTGAAAAGCTTTGCCGTTGCAAGGCCGATTCCTGCGGAAACGCCTGAAATTACTGCAACCTTATTCATTGTCTGCACCTCCGCACTGTTTTTTATATATGGGAGCATATACCTCTTTGTCTCTTATAACACAGCCGGGTGTACCTCCGGGAGTGCGCATAATTTCCGTGCATTTTCCGCAGCATATACAGATTTTATTTTTATCTGCAGCTCCGTTTGCGAGAATGTCCCTTGCAAAATCGGGGTATGCAAAAATTGTTCTGCCGAAGCCTGCTATGTCAAATCCGCCCTGCTCAATAAAGGCTGCTGCCACAAAGGGTGCGGCAACGCCGAGATAGGAAAGTGCTGAAGAAATTATCTTCATATCCGGGACTGCGTATTTTATCTCGGAAATGCCCTTCAGCATTCTTGCAACGCCTTGGAGCGGATGCTCGGGATGAACGTAGCCGCCTTTTGCGAACGGGCGGTTTACGTGGGGATTGAAATAAGGATTACCCATAGTGATGTTTATAAGTCTCACACCGTAAGAATAAAGCGTTTCAATGAGCTTTTTCGGTTCTGTCAGGTCAACGTCAATATCCGTGCCTTCTTTTACGCCGAAGCCGTAGGGGTAAGGGAAGCCGTCATAAACGTTCATACGGGTGGAAACGATAAAATCCTTGCCCGTAACCTCCATAGCTCCGAGGATGCCCTCACGTAAAAGTCTTGTTCTGTTTTCAAAGGAGCCGCCGTATCTGCCTTCTCTTTCGTAGGCGGAAAGAAGCTCACAGTTAAGATATCTGTGACAGGCTTTTATATCAACACCGTCAAAGCCCGCTTTTTCGGCAAGGCGTGAAGCGTTTATCAGGGCTTCCTTTACACGGTCAAGGTATTCGTCCGTTACAATTCTGTCCGAGGAAATCGGCTTATCCTTTTCAAAAATCGGGTTATTATATGCAATAAGGGGAGCGGGCGTGCCCTCGGGCTTCGAATATCTGCCCGAATGTGTTGCCTGCATAATCACAACGGGCTCGTATCCGTTTTTCTTCAATGCCGTTTCTTTTATTCTTTCAACCTGACGGGCGAATGCATCGAGATTGTTTTCATTTATGCAAAGCTGACGGGGATTTGCTTTTCCCTCGGGCAGAACTGCCGTGGCTTCATACCATATAAGCCCTGCACCGCCTTCTGCAAAACGGTCGTACCTTCTTAGAGTCAGCTCGCCCGGTGTTCCGTCCGCATTACCGTCACAGCCCTCCATCGCCTGGCAGGCAAGACGATTGGAAATCGTGTGTGCTCCTATGCTGAGAGGCTTTCCCAGCACCTCCGTGTTGTCGGAATAGGGAAGCTCTGTTTCAAGCTCACGGTTCTGTAAAATGAAATCATCAATTGAAGTGTAAACCTTACGGATCATAATGCTCTCCCCGAAAAATGTTCTTTACTACATAATAATGTTTTTTATAATAATAATCAATAATAATATGAAAAAATGCGCAAAAAAAGGACAGCAGAAAAGAACAGACCTCGCAAGGAAGTATTTTGATAAAATGAGTGGAATTTGCCGTACAAATTCCCTGCTTGTTAAGACATAAGACAAAACCACCCGAAGAAGAACAAAAAATTCTTTTTCGGGTGGTATCTTTTTTGTGAAGCTTCAAACCTGCGGTTTGATGTGAAGTTGTAATAAATTACAGTGAAGTTTTTGCCTTTGCGGCAAAAAGTGAAGTTAAGTTTGCAAAAAAACACTTGCGAAGCAAACTTCACTACGAAGTGACTTCACTGCCTTGGGGCAACTTCACTTGCCCGTCGGGGCAAACTTAGTTTCGGCACAGCTATGTGCATTTTTGAATACTGCCTTATACGGCTGTGCCGAATCTGCTGTCCCGAAAATTATTGAATCTTAATTTTTAATTATGCGAGCTTATCAAGACCAACTGCAGCTCTGAGGATAAGACGAGCGTCTGTAGCGTCAACTGTAGCGTTCTTGTCAACGTCAGCTGCCTTTGCCTGAGCGTCAGAGAGCTTATCAAGACCAACTGCTGCACGGAGTGCAAGTCTTGCGTCTGTAGCGTCAACTGTGCTGTTTGAGTCAACGTCACCGAGCTTGTATGCTGCGGGGATTTCATAGCCTTCTTCGAAGAGACCTGTAAGAAGGTCGTCAACAAGGTCAATAACTGCTACGTTAATCTTCTTGCCGAAGAGAGAAGACTCTTCATTAGCAGCAAGGATAGCTACAGAAGCTTCAACGTCAAAGTTAAGAAGATTGCCGAGGAACTTATCCATAAGCATTGTTTCAAAATCAAGTGCGAAGGTATCGTTACCGCAGCCTGAAATGAAGGATGTATCGAAGAGAGAATCAAGGATAACGTTGAGCTTGAAGAAGCCGCCTTCACCGTCGATAACTCCTCTTTCTGTTGAAAGCTTGTCAGCAGATGCGGGAAGACCGTCAACAAAGTTGAGAGCCCAGTCTACGATATCGTCAAGATAATCTTCGCCTGTCCACTTGCTTGTGTCTGCGGGAAGCTCATAGTGTGTTGTGCCCTTGTTGTAGTTGAGAGCCTTTGCAGCTACTTCCATACCGATTTCGAATACGAGGTCAAGGCAAGCTGCATCGTCCATCTTTTCAACGTTCTTTGCATCTGCAAGAGCTGCGATGTCCATAGGAACCCATTCCTTGTTGCTTGCTGCATACTTTGCAGCAAGAACTGCGAGCTGCTCAAGAGTCTTAGCCTTGTTTAATTCAGCCATATCAACATTTGCGAACCAACCCTTGAAGAAGAGCTTGAGAACTGCAACTGCCATTTCTTCAGCGGACATATTCTTTACCTTATCAGCTGTGAAGCCTGAGAGGTCAACGCCGAGATTGGGAACGTCCTTGATAAGAGGAAGAATGTAACGGAATGTCTTTGTAAGGTTATCATTGAGCTTTTCGTTGCCGCCCTTTTCGAGGCCGATCTTTGCAAGCTCAGCAGGCTTGATAACGATTTCGAGAACAGTGATAACAAGGTTGTTAAGCTGTGCTATCATGTTGCCCTTGCCGACACCGAGGTAAGCATTGAAGGTGTCAGCCTTGAACTCATAGTCAAGGTTGATAACCTGAGCGATTTTGCCTGTGGTATCCTGAGCTGCGAGGTCTGCGAGAGCAGTCTTTGCATCCTTGTTGAGAAGGTCAAGGAGAAGGTTTGCGTAGATGTCGCCGGCATATGTCTCAAGGAATTCGTAGATGCTGAGGTTCATAACCTTGCCTGCATCATCCTTGGATACGGTTTCTGTGTTTGTAAGGAGCTTTAAGAAAGCAACTGCAACGATTTCGTCAGCTGTGTAGGACTTGTATGTTTCGTAATCAAGCTCTATAGCATCGCAGAGCATTTCCTTGATAGCATCGGGGGAGATGTAATCCTTGATAAGGTCGTTGATAAGACCGTTAACGGCTGCAAGGAGACCGAGGTTAACCTTACCTGCAAGCACCTTCTTGAAGAGTTCGGTGTTGTCACTGAGGAATTCAAGAACTGCATAGAGAGCACCGAGGTTACCGGAGTTCTTTACTGTAACAAGAGTAGGTCTGATACCCTTCTTCTCAAAAATAAGAGAATCTTCCTTAAGGTTTGAAATGTCACCGAGACCTACCTTAGTTGAAAGAGCATAAAGAGAAGAAATAATCTTATCAACTGAGCCGACATCAATGGAAACTATTTTGAGAACAGTCTTCATTGTATCGTCGGATGCAAGGTCATTCTGTAAACCGGGAAGAATGTCTGCGTTGAGCCAGTCAACGAGAATCTTTGCAAGAGCCTCGTCGTCTGCTGCGAGAACGTCTGTTTCTCCGACCTTTGCCTGAAGAGCTTCATCTTCAACGAACAAAAATACAAGAGAAAGAACGGAACCGAGAATTTCTTCCTTTCTGTTGTTGATGTTCTTGAGAAGCCATTCAACAAGGTTGCCGAGATTTTCGCCCTGAATGAGCTTTTCAACTGTGTTTACGTCATCCTTGATTGCTGCGGCAGAAGCCATAAGCGGTACGGATGAGAAAGCAAGTACCATAGCAAGAATAAGAGCTATGATTTTGTTTGTCTTTTTCATAAGAAAAAACATCCTTTCGAGAAAATTATAACCTTATTCGGAACACACCGACTGATTATGTTTATATTTTAGTTTACAAAATTTGTGTTGTCAACAGATTAATAATTGTATTTTTTAACAATATTTAGTTAATAATTTTGTAATATTTTTTAATAATTCGGAAACATATTTTATTCCGGCTTACGTGCCGGACGTGATGCTTTTTTTGTAAAATTCCTTTAGGGAAAATATATCGGTATTCATGCCGGAATGCAGGAGGGGGAATTTTGTAAAAAATGCAGAAAAGACGAAAAAATAGTAAAAGTTGTGTAATATTTCTTGATTTTGTCAGATTTGTGCTGTATACTGTCATTGTTTTGAAAAACCACTCGGAGGTATACGGA
>JAZOWG010000088.1:0-4101 GCA_045659105.1 Acutalibacteraceae bacterium | reverse complement strand
TACCAACTGCTCTATCCCGCGATATCTCTAATGCTTGATTAGTATATACCATATCACAGAAAAAATCAAGAGTTTTTGAGAAAAAAGTTCAATTTTATGAAAAGATATAAAAACACGGCGGCAGGACAAGGTGTTTTTGTGGGAATCCTCGAAAAAAGAGCACCTGCAGGGAAGTGCAGGTGCCCGTGGGAACAGCCTTATTTTAGAAATTTACTTCTGTGTCGTAGTAGCAGCACTTGAGGGGTGCTTCCATCTGTGCGGGGTCGATAGCTCTGGGATTGGAGCCTGTGCAAGCGTCGCCTACTGCGTTCTTTGCGATTTCGGGAAGTCTCTCAAGGAATACTTCTTCGGGAACGAAGCCCTGTTCTGCAAAGTAGCTGTCTGCGCCGTAGTTCTTGATGCACTGAGGAATGTTAAGAGCATCGTTGAGCTCTCTTACAAATGCGATAAGAGCAGCTGTCTTTTCTGCGTTTGTGTTACCGCCGAGCTTGATGTGGTCAGCAATTTCTGCATATCTTGCTTCTGCTGTCTCATTCTTCGCATTGTAAGCGATAACCTTGGGAAGGTACATAGCGTTAGCGGCACCGTGGATGATATGAGCGCCGAAATCGTCAAATGCCGCACCTGTCTTGTGAGCCATTGAGTGTACGATACCGAGAAGAGCGTTTGAGAAGGCCTCACCTGCAAGGCACTGTGCATTGTGCATAACTGCACGTGCAGCCATATCGCCGTTGTAGGAGGCTACAAGGTTTTCCTTGATAAGCTTGATAGCGTGAAGAGCAAGAGGATCTGTGAAATCGCTGTTTGCTGTGGAAACGTAAGCCTCAACTGCGTGTGTGAGAGCATCCATACCTGTGTGAGCTACAAGCTTCTTGGGCATTGTTTCAGCAAGCTCGGGGTCAACGATAGCTACGTCGGGAGTAATCTGGAAGTCTGCAAGGGGATACTTGATGCCCTTTTCATAGTCTGTGATAACAGAGAATGCCGTAACCTCTGTTGCGGTACCTGAGGTTGATGAAACTGCACAGAAATGAGCCTTCTGTCTGAGCTCGGGAATGCCGAAAACCTTGCACATTTCGGGGAAGGTGATTTCGGGATATTCGTACTTTATCCACATTGCCTTTGCAGCATCAATGGGTGAGCCGCCGCCGATGGCAACAATCCAGTCAGGCTGGAATTCTGCCATAACCTCTGCGCCCTTCATAACTGTTGTTACTGAGGGGTCGGGCTCGATGCCTTCGAAAAGCTTAACCTCCATGCCTGCTTCTTCAAGATAAGCGATTGCTCTGTCAAGGAAGCCGAACTTCTTCATTGAGCCGCCGCCTACGCAAACGATAGCCTTTTTGCCCTGAAGGGTTTTAAGCACTTCAAGAGCGCCCTTGCCGTGGTAAATGTCTCTGGGTAATGTAAATCTCTGCATAGTAATTCTCCTTTATAAAATAATGTACTTTTTCTGTTCTGATGAGAACGTTAATTTTTTAACAATCATACATATGATACACTATCCTGATGTTTTTTGCAAGGGAAAAAACAAAAAATCACAGATTATTTATTTTTTACAATAAAAAAGCCCGGGAGATGAATCCCGGGAAAAGTATTTTACATAGCGAATGCCTGATGGACGTAATCCTTTTTAAGGTATCTTTCGAAAACGTCGTCAATATCAACGTTCTTTTCAAACTGTACGTTAATGTGAAGGGTGAGGGTTTTGTTATCCTGTGAGGCTTCCGTTACGGAGTCGAAAATCTGTACCTTGTTTTCTTTAAGGAAAGCCTTCAATTCTCTTATTGCCTCGGGGTTGTTGTCAACCTGAACGAAGCAGGGAACAAGGTTATCGTTTGCAAGCACCTTGTCGAAGCCAATAAGGAATTTGTGGAAGACAATCTGCACAAGCAGCAGAAGAATTACTGCGATTATAGAAACAGCATAAAGACCTGCGCCCATCGCCATACCGACGGCTGCCGTTACCCAGATACCTGCCGCTGTGGTAAGTCCCTTGATTGAGGTGCCTTTTACGAAAATCATACCTGCACCGAGGAAGGAGATACCCGTGATGATGTTTGAAGCAACTCTCGAAGCGTCAATCCTTAAGGTATCGTCAAGACCTACAAGGTCAAAGAAGCCGTATTTTGAGATTATAATCATAAGGGCGGCGCCCATAGCAACAACAATATGTGTGCGGAAGCCTGCATCCTTCTGTCTTAAGGTTCTTTCTACGCCGATTATACCGCCGCAGACACCTGCAAGGACGATTCTTATAACAAGGACGATTGTTGAATAACCGCTGAAAAATTCAATAATTTCCGCCATAATTTTTCCTCCCGTAAGCTTATGTCGTTACATTATATGCTTTTTTGACGGGAAAATCAAGTGGAAACGTAAATTTTATGCTTTTGAGGGAAGCTTTGACGGCATATTCTTTTTCCAACTGCCCGTAGCGTAGAAGACGATACCGATAACGAAGGGGGTAAAGCCTGCAAGAGCATCACCCAGCCAGAAGCCGTAATATTCCATATTCATTACCATGCCGAAGAGAATTGCAAGGCCGAAGCGCATTATGATTCCGTCGAAGATTGCCGTTGCAAAATTGACCCTTGTGTTTCCGCTTCCGTTAAGAAGTGCATTCATAATGGCACGCATAGCACTTGCATAGAATAAAAGCACGGCAATAAAGAAGAAATGCTCGCCCACGGCTACAACGGACTCGTCTCCGTCCGCAAAGAAGCCGATAATTTCATTCTGGAAGAATAAGAAAATTAAACTGATAAAGGTGGAGACACTGAGGGTAATGACCGCAAGAGTTTTGAGGATTTTCTTTACCCGTTCCTCTTTTCCTGCTGAGATATTCTGTCCCACCATAGTTGAGCCTGCCGTATTCATAGCGGCTGAAATGAGGTTGCTGATTGATGAAATCTTGTTTGCGATTCCTGAGAAGGCGGAGACCTCGACACCGTAAGCGTTTATCTGCGAGTTTACGAAAAGCTTTGAAATCTGTACAGAAGCCATTTTGATAGCCATGGGAATACCGAGCTTTACGAGGGACACGAGCATTTCCTTTTCGGGGATAATGAAGTCACGAAGCCTTGCTTCAAGCTCGAATTCTCTTCTCTTAATAAACAGAAAGCCTGCACACATAAGAAAGCTTGTGCCCTGACTTATAACCGTTGCAAGGGCGGCACCCTTAGCCCCCATACCGATGACAACTACAAAAATAATATCAAGTACAATATTCATCACAGCCGCAAGGCTTACGAAAATGAAGGGATGCTTCGAGTCTCCCATTCCTCTGAGTACGGCGCTTACCATATTGTAGCCGTAAATGAAAACGAGACCTATCATACATATAAGGGAGTATTCTGCAGCATCCTTGTATGCTATGTCGGGTGTCTGCATAAATTTAAGAAGAGCATCCTGAAAAATAATGCTTATAATGCTGATAATAAGCGCACTTGAAAGCAGGAAGGAGCACATAGTGCCCGTAAATCTGCCGAGCTTCTCCTTCTGTCCTGCACCTATGTATTTTGCCACAAGGACCTGCCCTGCATTCGAAAAGCCGATTGCAATAAATGTCAGCAGATTACAGAGGTCGCCGCCGACTGAAACGGCTGAAATGCCGACCTTGCCGTGCACCTGTCCCACAATAAACATATCTGCCATATTGTAAACAACCTGCATAAGGTTTGAGAGAAACAGGGGTGCGGAAAATACAATCAGCTGTGTTGATATTCTTCCTTGAGTAAAATCTTTTATACGGGATTTCATATTTTCGCCTCAAAATCAAATAACGGGTTATGTATTGCTACATACTCCCGTTTTTGGTAATATTAACCTGCTATTTCTGCTGTTGTTTCTTCCGTAACTGCAGCGGTGGTTTCTTCAAGTGTGGTTTCTTCAAGTGTGGTTGCCTCGAGTGTTGTTGCTTCTGCAGTTGTGATTTCTTCTGTGGTTTCTTCCTCAGCGCTTACTGCATAAGCGGAGGTTATGCCGAAATACTCTTCAAGACAAAGACCGCTGTTATAGATTGCGGTTGCGGTGTCAACACCTACGTATCTGATGTGCCAGGGCTCGTACATATAGCCGGTCTGTGCCTCCTTACCCTGA
>JAZOWG010000087.1:0-8313 GCA_045659105.1 Acutalibacteraceae bacterium | reverse complement strand
CCGACAACGCTTACAGAAACCGCCTTAGGTGCCCACACCCTGAAGACTGTAATGTCTCCCGTGATATGTGAGCCGAAAAACTCGTATGCCCTGCAGTTTCTTCCCTGCTTGAAAAGGTAAACGGGAATATCAGAGGTTTTTTCGTTTGCGATGTTCAAGTTAAACACCTCCGAATACAATTTTATCAAAAGTCAAAGTCAATTTCAAGAAAAAATTTGACTATTTTGTTAGAAGGGCTGTTACAAGTTTTTTCAGAATTTTATACAATATGCACAAAAGACACGTTGCCATATTTTTAGTAAATTAAAAATTGACATTTTTACGCACAGATGGTATACTTTATACGATTAATTTTTCCGGAGGGAATTTACTATGAATAACACAATAAAAAAGACTCTTTCCGTTGTTCTTGCGGTTATGATGCTTTTCGGCACCTTCGCATTCGGCGCATCCGCTGATGAGGTAAAGAGAATTGCCTGCACAATGGTTCAGGACGGCACGTCCGGCAGAGGCTTTTCCTGGTACACCTATGAGGACGGAGCATCCGACCTTCAGATTATAAAGACAGAAGACTTTGACGGCGACTTCACAGACGCTATGAATTACACAGGCACAACAAAGAAATTCAGAGACCAGTATTCACACAAGGTTTTTGTAAACACCCTTGAAGCAGGCACATCCTACACCTACAGAGTCGGCGACAAGGCTAAGAATCTCTGGAGCGACCCCTGTACCGTTACAACAGATGACGGCGATAACGCCTTCAGCTTTATTTCTATCACAGACGTTCAGGCAAGCAGTGACGAAAATTTCGCACACGCAGCTCTCACACTCAAGGGTGCTCTTTCCGTTGCTCCCGAAGCAGATTTCATTGCTAACTTCGGCGACTTCGTAAACGACAACACCAACGATGAATGGGACTGGTACTTTAAGAACTTTGCTTTTGCAAACGACCATTACACACTTGTTCCCGCTGCAGGTAACCACGACGGCAGTATCACAGACAAGTTCAACACAAACGTTTTCCAGAACATTTTTGCTCTTGACGAAAGCGACAATCAGTCCGTTGAAGGTGTTTACTATTCATTTGACTACGGCAATGCTCACATTGCGGTTCTTAACTCAAACGATATGTATCCCATGACTCAGGCTCAGAGAAACTGGCTCATCAACGATATGAAGAGCAGTGATGCTACCTGGAAATTTATATTCATGCACCGTGCTCTTTATTCCGCAGGCAAGAATATCAATAAGCCCGACACAGTTATTATGAGAAACGTGCTTCTTCCCATTATCGACCAGCTTGATATCGATATGGTTTATGCAGGTCACGACCACATGTACCTCAGAACAACTCAGGTTTACAATGATGCGGCTGTTGAAGGCACAGAATATGTAACGGAAATGGTTAACGGCGAAGAAATCACATTCGCAGTAAATCCCGAAGGCACAGTACACGTACTTCCCTCCACTGCAGGCACAAAGAGATATTCCGTAAACGAGGATGCTATGAAGCCCATTCTCGATGTAGCAGACAAGGCTCTTTCAACAAGCGATTGGGGCGGCTGCTTTGCAGTAACGGAAATTGACGGCGGCAGACTCATTTACAAGGCATACATCGTTGACGACGAAACTCAGGAAATCGAGCTTATCGACACTTATGCAATCAAGAAGGACGAGGGCGGCAAGACAGAGGATTCCGAGCTCGGTCAGTCCATTACAGATACAATTATGAACTACCCCGTAAACTTCGCAAAGGCTATTATCGATATGCTCAAGTCATACTTCAATATGCTTTTCGACCTTATCGGACTTTAATTCACAAATAAAAATTTTCCGCAGTACAATCTCTGTACTGCGGATTTTTTATGCACAAAAAATTACCCCGATTTTCAGAAAGTTTTTTCAAGTGTTATTCTGCCTTACGGCAGAGTGTTATTTTCACTTGCGTGAAAGTTTTATTGAAACCTACGGTTTCAGTGTTATTTTATTCGCCCGGAAACTCGCAAAGCGAATAAAACTGTGCGAAGCACAATAAAACTGCAAAGCAATGCAACTCGCCGAAAGGCGAATAAAACTGGCGTTGTGTCCTTACGCCCACAACGCCTACCGTGCGTTAAAGACGGTGATTTATGCTTCGTTTACGAAGAAAATAGGATTGGTGAAGGAGTAGAGCATATCGGGGACGGGCTCGCCCTTGTCGTGCATACCGAAGCCCTTGCCTGCAAGCTGTACGTAGCCTGCCTTTACGAAAGCGTTATAGGTAAACTTGACGTCTGCTCTTACAAAGCCCTCAGAGGGCACCGTGACTGAGGCGGAGAAGTTCTTCTCATTCTTTTTTGCGGTGAATTCGAAAATCACGGTCTCGTTATGGTAAATACGGGCAGTCTGTCCTTTTTTGAGCGTTTCAATGTTAAGCTCAACAGAAATACCCTCAGAGAATTTCACCTTATCACCGGGAATGGCATCCCCTGATGTCAGGAAGATTTTCGGTGCCTTGGGGGAATTAGTAACAAAGATATGTCCCTTCTTTATAGCCGCAATAACATCCTCAATTGAAGCTGATTCTGCGCATACATAGGTTGTGGGAACACCTAAAAGACGGGTTACAACATAGTCCTCGTGATAGTCACTGCCGCCGACAGCAGGAATGAATTCACCCTTCATAAGCTTTCCTGCCCACCACTGCTGACAGTAGATATTATCCGTATGCATTGGAGAATTCCACACCTCAACGGAATCCATCCTGAAATTATCACGGTCAATTTTCCAGGAAAGCTTTCTGTCAAAGGGGTGGTTTACGCTGACGTGACAGCCTGCCTCCCTTGCCTTTTCAATAAGGGTGTAGTAAGCCTCGGGGGTATCGGGGCGCTGTATTCTTTCAAAGGGAAGGTTTTCACCCCAGATATTCACGTGACCGAGGTTGCCCGAAATTTCCATTCCGGGGAAAATTGCAACACCGCGGTGTGAAAAAGCCTTTCTGCCGGGTGTGTTTACATTGTGGTCGGTAATAAATGCAAAATCAAAGCCGTACTCGTAAAGCATATCGTAAAGCTCTTCGGGAGTACACTTTCCGTCAGAATTTAAGGTGTGCAGATGGCAGTCGCCCTTCAGCCAATGTCTTTTCTTTTTCATAGGAAAAACTCACTTTCTGTCATATACTTGTTTTGCGCACTGAACAAAGGCCTCCATAGCCCTTGAAGGATATCTCTTCTTTTTATAACCCATAGCAAGCTTTCTTCTTGTGTTGTCACCCGAAAGCTTGTAGAAGACACATTTTGAGGCACCGCGCTCAGCTCTTAAAAGATTGTCTGTAACAATTGTGATGCCCAGTCCCGCCCTTGCCATATTGTAGGCGGTAAGAAGCTGGTCGGGATAGATTTTTACCCGAGGCTGGAAGCCTGCATTTTCGCAGAGCTGCATTGTGCGGGTAAACATATCATTGCCCTTTTTAAGCACTAAGAAATCCTCGTCCGAGAATTCCTGCAGATCAACCGTAGGACAGCCCTTTTGGAGATATTTCTTGTTCTTCACGTCCTCATCCGTTAGGCTCTTATCTGTAAATTTCTCATTTACGGAGAATGCCGCAGGAACGGCAAGCAGAAGGGTTTCATCCGCAAGGGGGAAGGATGTGAAAAGCTCGGGGTCAAAGTCGTGAGCCACGAGGATATCCACCTTTTCCTCCAGAAGCTGATTCTTAAGGTCGTGTGAGTGGGATTCCACAAGCTCCACGGTGATACCGCTGTAGGTATTCATAAATTCAATTATAATATCGGGAAGAATGAATGAAGAAATGAAGTTTTCGGCGCTGACAATAACGCTTCCGCTTTTCATATCGGAAAGGTCATTGAGCTGATTGAGCATATTGTGCTGCAGTGCCTTCATCTGCTCGATGGACTCTATACACACGCGCCCTGCCTGAGTAAGGGAAATAGGGTTAGTGCTTCTGTCAAAAATCGTAATACCTAACTGCTTTTCAACCTTTTTAACTGCGGCTGAGAGAGCAGGCTGAGAAACAAAGAGCTTTTTTGCCGCACCCGAGAAGCTTTTTTCAAGGTAAACCTCATATACGTAATCCATACCGTCAAGCATAAGCGTCACTTCCTTCCGTGAATCTGTATATATCCATTATATATGCCGGAAAGGAAAATTACAAGAAAAATCGTCGGGCATAGTGCACATAATATGTAAAAAAATTTATACTTTTCCGATAATTATAAATTTTATTTATGTCAACTATATAATATTTATATTTTACATACACTATCTTTTGTGGTAATATAAGCAGGACTAATAATTTAGTGCAAAAAACAAAACAAAAGAAAGAGGTAACCAAAATGAAGAAACTTATTGCTATTCTTCTCGCACTCACATTCTGTGTAGTATGCTTCGCATCCTGCGGCGGCACCACAGAAGAAACAACCGCAGCAAACGGTGAAGAGACAACAGCTGCTCCCGTAGACGTAGTTTACGGTGACAAGACATTTGAAACAATCAAGGTTGGTACCGGCGGTACAACAGGCACATACTATGCATTCGCAGGTGCTTCCACTCAGGCTATTACTACAGATGCTTACACATTTGAAGTAGTTTCCACAGGCGGCTCACAGGCTAACATCGAAGGCATTGACGACGGCGACTACCACATGGCTACAGTTCAGAACGACGTTATGAACTATGCTTACAACGGAACAAACGGCTTCGCTGCTCCCATTAAGTCCTTCTCCGCTATCGCTTGCATCTACCCTGAGGTTTGCCAGCTTATCGCAACTGAGGCTTCAGGCATCAAGACAGTAGCTGACCTTAAGGGCAAGAACGTTGCTATCGGTGACGCAGGCTCAGGCGTATTCTACAACGCTACTCAGATTCTTGCTGCTGCAGGCATCGACTACGAAAAGGACATCAAGGCTACATTTGCTTCCTTCGGTGACAGCGCTACTGCTCTCAAGGACGGTGCTATTGACGCTGCTTTCATCACAGCAGGTACTCCCACAACAGCTATCACAGAGCTTGCAACTGCTACAAACGTTGTTGCTGTTGACCTCGGTGAAGACGTTATCGCTAAGCTTATGAACGACTTCCCCTTCTACACCAAGTATGAAATGACAAGCGCTGACTACGGCTTCATCACAGAGCCCGTAAACACAGTTGCAATCATGGCTACTTACGTTGTAACAAACGAAATGAGCGAGGCTCAGGCTTACGAAATCACAAAGAACCTCTGGGAGGTTGAGGACGTAGCTACATGTCACGCTAAGGCTGCTCAGATGGACATCAACACAACCGTTAACGGTATCGGTGACGTTCCCCTTCATCCCGGTGCTCTCAAGTACTATGTAGAAAAGGGCATCATTGAGGCTGACGTTGAAGAAACAACAGAGGCTGCTGCCGACGAGACCACAGAGGCAGTTGAAGATACAACAGCTGAGGCTGCTGAAGACACAACAGCTGCTGCTTAATTTCACTTAAACAACGGTAATATCAAGGTGCCGCAGTTTTTACAATTGCGGCGCTTTTATTTCAAAAAATCAAGAAAGGGGAAAAATCTTATGGATGAAAACACCGCAAAGCTCACCGAAACCGAAGAAGTCGTTGATGCGGACAAGATAATGCAGGAATTCGACCGTGAAAGCAACACCCGTATTTTCACCGGTTGGAGGAAGCACGTTATCACGGGACTTCTCTGTTCATTCAGCGTTTATATGATTTCAATGGCGCTGATTTTTCCCAATGCCACCAAATACACAAAGCTGACAACCTTTATGGCATTTATCCTTTTTATAGGCTACATTATTTTCCCTGCCTATAAAAAGCAGACCAAGCGCATTAACTACGTACCCGTTTACGATATTTTCTTAGGACTTGCAGGTGCCTCGTGCTTCCTTTACTATGCAATATGCCAGGAAGAAATCGTAATGATGTCAAGACGAATCGGCACCTTACAGATTGTTATTGCATTCCTTGCGATAATACTGCTTGTGGAGCTTGTAAGGCGTGCAGTCGGTCTTCCCATTATTTTCGTTGCAGGCGCGTTTATAGCTTATGCGGCAATAAAGGCTTTCACGGAAAATCCCGATAAGGCATTGAGAAATCTTGCATACGGTCTTTTCTATGACGTAGCTAACGGACTTTTCTCAACTCCCGTTTACGTATGCACAACATTTATCGTTCTCTTTATTATTCTCGGCGCTCTTCTTGAAAAAACAGGCATCGGCACCTTCTTTGTTGACCTTGCAAACTCAATTGCAGGCGGAAGTGTCGGCGGACCTGCAAAGGTTGCTGTTATTTCAAGCGCACTCGAGGGTATGTATTCAGGCTCCTCCGTTGCAAACACGGTAGGCTCAGGCTCAATCACAATCCCTCTTATGAAAAAGACGGGCTATCAGCCCCACTTTGCGGCAGCCGTTGAGGCGGCGGCTTCAACGGGCGGACAGATAATGCCCCCCATTATGGGTGCTGCAGCCTTCCTTATGGCTGAAATCACGGGTGTTCCCTATTCAACGATTGCAATAACGGCAATTCTTCCTGCGGCTCTTTACTTCACGGGAATCTTCCTTATGATTCACTTTGAGGCAAAGAAATTAGGACTCAAGGGACTTCCCAAGGATGCAATTCCTAACTTCTTCAAGCTTATAGCAAAGAACGGCTATCTTCTTTTACCCATAGTAATTCTTGTTATCTGTATGAATTACTTCAGCGCAGGTGTTTCTGCCTGCTTCGCAATTCTGGCTTCACTTATAGTAAGCCTTTTCCCCGTAAGTATTGTAGACAAGCTGATTCACAAAACCGCAGACGCAAAGGATATTCCCAAGCTCTTCCTGCCCCTTATTCCCGTTGCGGTAACTCTCGGTATGTGGCTCCCCTTCGGCGCTTCAATGATGACAAAGGCAGTTTTCTGCGGTATCGTTACCTGCTTCGCAGTTTCCTTTATTTCAAAGAAGGATGCTCCCCTGTCTCCCACGGTTGTTATTGATTCCCTTCACAACGGCGCAAAGAACACCATAGGCGTTGCTGCTGCCTGCGGTATGGCAGGTCTTATTGCAGGTGTTGTTACAATGACAGCTCTCGGTCAGCTGCTTCTCAACACTCTTGTGCCCATTGCTCAGGACAGTATGTTCTTAGCTCTCTTCCTTACAATGCTTTGCTGTATCGTTCTCGGTATGGGTGTTCCCACAACAGCAAACTACGTTATTATGGCAACCATTACGGCTCCCATTCTTATAAAGATGGGTATTCCCGCACTTGCCGCTCATATGTTTGTTTTCTACTTCGGTATTGTTGCGGACATCACTCCCCCCGTAGCACTTGCAGCATATGCGGGCTCTGCTATTGCAAAGTCAAATCCGCTGAAGACGGGCGTTACGGCAACGCGTCTTGCAATCGCCGCCTTCATTATCCCCTATATGTTCGCATATAACCCAAAAATGCTCTTTATTGATGCAGGTGTGCTTGACATCATCTCAATCGTCATCACCTCGTTTATCGGCATTTATGCGGTCGCCTCGGGTATGGAGGGCTACCACTCGGTAAAGCTTCCCTGGTGGCAGAGAGTTATGATTCTTGCAGGCGGTATGCTTCTGATTGTTCCCGAGACAATTACCGATATAATCGGTGTTGCTCTCGTAGCGGCAGTAATTGCACTACAGATTATTGCAGGAAAGAAGCAGAAGGCACTTAAAACAGCATAACAAATTTTAACGGCATAGGGGTCAACTCTCCTATGCCGATTTTTTTTGCAAATAAATCATAATTTATCATTGTAGGGGTCGGCGTCCCCGACGACCCGAGGGTAGACAGTAAATCTACAGAAGTTATAAACTTGTGAGGCAGTTGTAAAAATTAAAGCCTGTAGGGGACGACAACCTTGGCGTCCCGCGGGTAGGAAATAAATTTACTGAAGTTATACCTCTCGGAGGCACATTTTTATCTACTACAGAAATTAATGCAAAAATCATCATTTCATCAGGGCGGGACGCCAAGGTTGTCGTCCCCTACAAGCGAAAAAAATAAATTTTTGTGTTCTCGGAAAAAACTGCTGACTCTAAATATGATTTATGCAATAAATAATTCAGGATAAAAAAACAGCATAACAAATTTTAACGGCATAGGGGTCAACTCTCCTATGCCGATTTTTTTTGCAAATAAATCATAATTTATCATTGTAGGGGTGGGCGTCCCCGACGACCCGAGGGTAGACAGTAAATCTACAGAAGTTATAAACTTGTGAGGCAGTTGTAAAAATTAAAGCCTGTAGGGGACAACAACCTTGGCGTCCCGCGGGTAGGAAATAAATTTACTGAAGTTATACCTCTC
>JAZOWG010000086.1:0-5656 GCA_045659105.1 Acutalibacteraceae bacterium | reverse complement strand
ATTAAGACAGTTCCTTCGTCCCGAATTCCTTGGCAGAGTTGATGAAATAATCGTTTTCAATCAGCTTACAAAAGAGGACTATGAGAAAATTGCAAAGCTTCTTATTGATGAATTCATTCCGTCTCTCAGAGATAAGGGTATCCGACTTGTTATTGATGAGGATGTACCTTCCTGTGTAGCAGCTGAGGCTGACGGCGGTGTAAGAGGCGCAAGAGATATAAGACATACAATCAGAAAGGCTGTCGAGGATCCCATTGCAAATATTCTTGTCTCAGGATATGACAAGATTATCAACGAAATAAGAGTGTCAGTTTTTGACGGAAAAATTGTTGTAACTCACAGCTAAAAAAATTATAAAAAACTATTGACATCACGGAGATTAGATGCTATAATAATCTCCGTTGTGCGGGTGTAGTTCAGCGGTAGAATCCCAGCCTTCCAAGCTGGTCGTGTGGGTTCGACTCCCATCACCCGCTCCACAAAAAAGACCTTGTCAATTGACAAGGTCTTTTTTTGAACTAAGTTTGCCCTTTCAGGCAAGTGAAGTTGCTTGTGGCAGTGAAGTTACTGCGTAGTGAAGTTTGCTTCGCAAGTGTTTTACAGGCAAACTTAACTTCACTTTGCCGTGTTGCTGCAAAACTTCACTATGGCGAAAGCCATAACTTCGCATCGGCGTCAGCCGAACTTCACTCTTCATTATTCACTAAAAATATCCGGAATTTTTGTAAGGTAAAAAGTAAGAAGTAAGAGTGAATAAGTAGAAATCTGATTATGGAAGGAATGAGTATTTTGATAAATATAACTTCTTTTATCGAGGAATTCTCTTTTGCATTGAATGAAAGCTTCGGAGAGCGTGTATGGTTTTTCGGACTTCAGGGAAGCTACGGCAGGGGAGAGGCAACTGATACAAGTGATATTGACATAGTCGTTATTCTTGATGAATTAGCTCCTTCCGATATTGAAATCTATAATAATATGCTTAATACTTTACCTTACAGAGAGCTCATTTGCGGTTTTCTTTCGGGTAAAAAGGAAATAATGAACTGGGAGTCTTCCGATCTTTTTCAGTTTTATTTTGATACGATGCCGATAAAGGGAAGTCTTTGCGATTTGCTTCCTTTGCTTGATGATGCTTCTGTTGACAGGGCAATTAAGATTGGCGCATGCAATATTTATCACGGCACAGTGCATAATATGCTTTATGAAAAAAGTGAAGAAATTCTTGCCGGACTTTATAAGGCAGCCTCTTTTGCTGTGCAGGCAAATGTGTTCAGAAAAACCGGCAGATACATAAAAAAACAGACAGAGCTTATTAGTGCTGCCGATAAAGATGAGCGTTATATTATTGAAGCGTATTCTTCTATGAAAAAGGGCGGAATGATACAGTTTAAGGAAATGTCCGAATTTCTTTTTATGTGGGCAGGAAAGCTTATTAATGGATGATATGAATAATCTTAGTTTTGCTTTGCTCGAAGCTGTTGAAGACAGGGAACTTGAAATTATAAAAGAAAACTACAATAAACCCTCCGTTGAACGCTTTGTTGAAATCAATAAAGAAAAATTCTGGAGTTATGTAACAGAAACTGAAAACGTTTATTTCTATAAGGTTTATAATGAGGGTGTATTGGTCGGCACAGTGCAATGTGAAGTGTATGACGGAATTATGTATCTTGCTCTTGTTATATTCCCTGAGTATCAGAAAAAGAAAATAGGTACGGATGCCGTACAAGGTGTTATTGCAGGTAAAACCGGACTCAGCTTCAATGAAATTCAGGTATCAATTGATGAGAAAAATACCGCATCTTTGAAGCTTTTTCAGAACGTGGGTTTTACCCGTATCGGGCAGGAAGACGAGCTTGTTGAATTTCAGTATATAATGTAATATTTTATTAAAATATTTATAAATACATATTGACAAATCAACTTGTTTCTATTATAATACCTTATGCACTCGGGAGCGGACAGCTTCGATGCATAATATGCGCTTCTAGCTCAGCTGGATAGAGCAACTGCCTTCTAAGCAGTAGGCCAGGGGTTCGAGTCCCTTGAAGCGCGCCACAGGAGAGATGACATTCAAGTCGTCTCTCTTTTTTTGTTTACAGAAGAAAATTTGACAGGGACTCGAACCCTGAGAGGGTTTTGACGTAAAGAAAACACTCCAGTGGACTGTTTTTAGCCAAAAGCGGCGCAGAAGCTGTGCTTCAAGCCATGCGGAATATAATTCCGCCGTCCCTTGAAGCGCGCCATAGGAGAGATGACATTCAAGTCGTCTCTCTTTTTTGTTGCAATTTTTAGTTTTTCCGTTATAATTGATTTGGGTGATTTTTTTGAGAATTAAGGATAAAATCAAGCTTGATTACGAAGGGCTTTGTCAGCACGGTGCAATTACTATTGTTGCTTTCGGTGACAGTGTTACACACGGTGCTGTGGGCGATGGTGAAATTAATTACGAAACCGTTTACTGGAACAGACTCAGGCAGAAGATTAATGAAGTCAGAAATTATATGCCTGTGAACGTTATTAATTCGGGAATAGGTGGAATTACCGCCAAGGGCTCCCTCAGCAGAATGGAGAGAGATGTTTTCTCTCACCATCCTGACCTTGTTATTGTCTGCTTTGGTCTCAATGACGTAAACGGAACACTTGAAGATTATATTTCTTCTCTTGAGACGATATTTTCAGAGTGCAACAAAAGAGAGATTGAAACGGTATTTCTCACTCCTAATATGCTCAATACTTACGTTGCGGATGACACATTAGAAGAGTTGAAAGGATACGCTGAAATTACCGCAAAAATGCAGAATTCCGGCAGGATGGATTCCTATATGGATTCTGCTGTAAAACTTGCAGAAAGTATGAATATCAAGGTCTGTGACTGCTACAGTAAATGGAAAAAAATAAGTGAGACTGAAGATATCACTATGCTTCTTGCGAACCGCATAAATCATCCAGTTAAGGAAATGCACGAGCTTTTTGCAAAGGAGATCTTTGAAGCAATTATAAAATAAATGTTTAACGGAGCACCGAAAAGGATGCTCCGTTTTTTTTGTGTATTTTATTCTTTTGCGATTACTGCAGGTTGCGGAATGTTGTTATCGGGAATCTCAGCATTTTCTTCTTCTGCAAGCGCCTCTGCACGGCGTTGCAGCTCTTCCATAATCTTTGCGTGCTTTTCGTCTGTGTAATCCCAGAAGAAGATGTAGGGAAGAGACATAAGAAGATAACCTGCCATATCAAATGCAAGACCTATAAGCATACACTTTACTCTGACGTCAGGAATAAAGAGAACGTCCCAGTCGGAGGTAAAGCCCACTCTGTAGAACATAAGGGGAATAATAAGGCTTATAAGTGCGGAGATGGGACCTGTAAACCAGCCGACAACACCCTGATATGCCTCAAAGCGTTCACCTGAAATATACATCTGATAGTCACTGATTCTGATGTCCATATCCTGAGAGGCAAGCTCAATGGCTGATTTCAGGGCGTCACGAAGACAAATACCGATAAAGAGAACAAGACCGCAGAGCATAGGTGAGTCGCCGAGGAAAAGGAAAGCGAGAATAAAGACGCCGCTTGATGCAAACATTATAATCTGCTTGAAAACGTACAGTGTCTTGAACTGGAAGCGTTTTCTTATCCAGGGGGCAAGGAATGCACCGGGATTTCCGACAAATGCGATTGCATTTTCTGCAACGGCAAAGAAAAAGCCCGTTTCTCTCCAGGTGTAAATAAGCATTATCTGTCCGATGCCAATCATACCGTTGCCGAGAGAGTCGAGAAGAGCGGAAGCCTGCTTAATCCACAGATACTTGTTCTTCATAATACCGTCTATGCAATCCCAGAATGAATAGTATTTTTTCTTTTCGAGGGGAGGTGCCGGAATTCTTTCTTGTATTTTACCGAGTCCTGCATACATCATAATAACACTTACGCCGAGAGCTATTGGAATAATATACTGGAAGGTACCGCGGTCTCTGATACCGTTTACAAAGAACATACCTGAAACTGTAGGGATAATCATTGTCATAATTGAACGCAGTATATGACTGAGCTTTACGGGATAACAACGGATGAGCATTCTTTCGTGGCCGTTTGGACTGATGTTGTCTGCAATCTGCTGAGGGGATCCTGTAAATCCGAACATTCCGAATAATTGGAAAAGAACATAAAGCTTCCATACTCTGTCAATAAGAGGCTCTTCATAAAGAGGAAGCTCACAGATTAGAATTACAAGAATAAGACATTGAACTATGTTTGAGTAAGCAAATATTTTATATCTTCCCAGCTTCGGAATAAGCTTTTTCTTGATAATAATGCATCTGAAGCCGCCCCAGCCCGAAACAACAAGGTGGATGCCGATGATTTTAAGAATACTGTAAAGATTAAGTCCCTGCCACTTTGTATTCATATAATACACAAATTGCTCGGGGAAGGGGATTATCTTTGTAAGATCGGGAATAAGCATTATAAGTCCCAATGCCGCAACGGAAAGATAAAGAGCAAAATATTTTTTCTCGGTCTTTTTCGGAAGAATACCGAGATTTGCATCGATTCCCATATTGAGAATACTCCAGAGATATCCCGATACAAGGAAAAATGCATTGATGGCTGAGAAGGTAAGTATCGGAATCTCATAATAGTATGCAACAAGGTAACAGCCCGTGCCGAATGACAGCATACCTAACAGGTGCTGAGCGGAATAGTTACCGCCTACTGCAAGGAAAATGGAAAGATATTCCTTGTAGGGAACATATTTGCCTTCTGCAGGGGTATTCCAATGATTCTTGAATTCGGAGAATAAGCTTCCTGCCTTCTGCGCAAAAGAAACCTTTTGTTCGTTTGTGTTCTTACTCATATTTTACCCCTCCTTTGCCGCTTCATTGTCCAAACGGATTTTTTCTGCTTGAGCATCTTCAAGTGTTTTGCCGTATACGGGTTCAGTTGCAACGTTGAAAAGAACCTTGCTTTCGTTCTTCGGCAGCCAGCTTTCGCCTGCCGTGAAGGAATCTTCATTCGCAACGCCCATATATACGGCTTTTATACCTGAACAAGAGAAAAATGCATAGTCGTCTATAGATTTTACTGTTGAAGGAATGTAAAGCACGGGACTCATACTTCCGCAATAGCTGAATGCATCAGCACCGATAGATTCAAGTCCTTCGGGCAGCCATACCGTCCACATGGCATAACAGTTAAAAAATGTCATATCACCGATTGTTTTTAGTGTAGAGGGAAGTGTAAGGTGTACAAGATCTGAGTTTTTGTAGAATGAGAAGCTTCCGAGATTTTCAACACCTTCGGGAACAACGTATGTATCTGCTGTATCTGCAATTCCCTCGGCAACCCTCCATTGACCGTTGAGTATCGGGTGAAGCACCAGCGTTTTCATATCTTTAGTATAGAGAACTCCGTCAACAGAGCAATAATAAGGGTTTTCTTCGTCCACAAAAACGGCCTTCAGCTGCTTACAGTAATAGAAAGACGATTCGGAAATGTACCGAACGTCTTTACCGATATGTATAAATTCAACGTACTCGTCGCTGACGATAGTAAAATCACCTACCGAAATGATCGGTTTTTCTTCGTCAGGATTATCTCCCTTTTTATCTCTTACAAAATCAACGTAAATCTCCTTTGTGTCAGAGTTTCCGTTGAA
>JAZOWG010000085.1:0-3931 GCA_045659105.1 Acutalibacteraceae bacterium | reverse complement strand
GTGCCTCTGTGTTACCGTCAAAGAAGGAGAGAAGCTGCCTTACGTTTTTTACGGGGTAAACGTCAATTCCCTCAACAACCACAGCCTCGCCTGCATTTTCAAAGGGCACAAAAACTCTCTTTATTCCTGCGGTTCTTGCCTCAATCACCATAGGAAGAACACCGTTTACGGCACGTACGTCTCCCGAAAGAGACAATTCCCCTAAAAACGCCGCGTCCTTGAAATTATCGGTAAGCTGACGGGCAGCTATCATCACCGCAATAAATATGGGAAGGTCGTACACACTTCCCTCTTTTCTTACGTCGGCAGGTGCAAGGTTTACGGTTATGTGATTAAAGGGAAAAGAGCATCCGCAGTTTTTAACAGCAGACTGAACTCTCTCCTTTGCCTCTGATACAGCAGTATCGGGAAGACCTACCATATCAAAACGGAATTTACCGCCCGATATATCAGCCTCCACCTCCACCATAAAGGAGCGCATACCGAATATTCCCATACTCATAACCTTGGAAGTCATAGCTTTCACCTCCGAACATTTGTTCATATTATATAACAGAAAAATCGTATTGTCAACAAAAAATAATTGCCCGATGTTACTCGGGCAAAAATAATCATTTAGCAAAAATTACGGACATAAAATCCTGCATATAGTAATGCTCATCCATAAAGAATGAAGGATCCATTTCCTCGAGGAAGGAAAAGCCTGCCGCTGCAGCAGCACCCATGATTGTAAACATAACGACAAAAATAAGCACGGCAATTACAATACCTATAATCTGAGCGACAAGCGTTGCCTTGAAGAAATTCGCTCTTGCCTTAAAGGTATCGTCAATTGCAAATTTTATGCAGAATGCAATGTAGATTATAAAGCCGATACCGGGGATAAAGTTCAGCAGAGGATATAAAAGCATCCACTTGAGATAATCCTTAAGAGCAGGTGCCTTGTCGTTTACGGGCGGTGCCCAGTAGCCCTGAGGAGGCTGAGCAGGATTTCCTGCATAGAAGCCGTTTCCGGGCTGATTGGCGTAATATGCTCCCTGAGGGGCAGAATAATTACCGTAAGCGGCATTATTCTGAGAAAATTCTTCGTTAAAATTCTGCTGAACATCGTTCACGGGCACTTCATTTACGGGTACTTCCGCCTTTACCTCGGCTCCGCAGTTACTGCAAAAACGGTCATTTTCAGGAATATCAAATCCGCAATATTTACAAATCATAATTATACCTCCGATTATCTTAATGAAGCTTTTTGCAAAGCTCTTATCACACTTGTTAAAATAAGCATTGTTCTGTCCTCATCATGCTTCTTCATTTCGGGCAGTCTGTGTTTTTTTGTATGCGCCTTTATGAACTCACGGACCTTCGGGAAAGCGCTGTCGGGACCGAATTCAAGAAGAGGATAAATTCTGTCACACTCGGTTTTAAGTGAGTAAAGAAGCTCACTTATATTATACTCTTTTTCGTCGTCATACTCTATGCTTCTCATAAGCAGCTCAAGGCCTGCAATAAAAATATCCTTTTCCGAGGGATGGTACTTCTTGCAGTATTCGCCGAGAATTGCGGTACAGCCCTCAAGCTTATTCACACGGGAATAGCGCACCTTATGGGAAAAATCAAATTCTGCCTCCATAAGGCTTAAAATATCATTGAAGCAGGCTGCTGCCTCGTCAACAAATCTGTTTCCGGTATCGTCTGAAAGGAAGGTGTATTTTATACCGAGGTACCTCCCGTATGCCTTCATAGTATCATTGTACCCAAGCCTTATTGAACGGTCAAGAACATTCCTTTCAAAGTTCATAAAATTACCCAGGTCCTTCGAGGGCTTTATGTAGGTGACGGAAGGATGTCTTAAATATCCCTCGTGGTTGTTTTCGGTATTAAGGTCTATTGCCACAATTTTCCCGGCACCCAGCTTTATTGCGGCGGCAATAGGGATATTGTCATAAAATCCGCCGTCAATATACTGCTCCCCGTCAATTTCCATTGAGGGAAAAACGGGATAACAGGATGCGGATGCGGCAATCCATTTCCACGCATTTTCCGGCTCCCTTGACATCTGAGCCTTTGTAATTTCAACGGGTATCAGATCATTCTGACCGAAGCCCTTGAAATTCACCGTCATAAGTGCATAATCAATTTCCGAACCGAAGAATTTCTCCTCGGAGAAGTATCTTCTTACCATATTTAAGAAGGGTGTATTATCCGCACTTTTCGTATTGATATAATTTTTGATAAAAGGAATAATATTATCCTTCTGCGAAATTATTCCGTCAAAGGAAACGTCGAAGCTGATACCGTTTGCCATAATGTCCCCGGCGGTTATTTCCTTCCACATTTTTTCGGCAGCCTCAAGGTCCTTCTGCACGTAAAAGCCTGCATTTATTGATCCGATTGAGGTTCCCGTCGCAATATCAAAATGCTCACCAAGCTCCTCGAGCGCCTTCCATGCACCTAACTGATAGGCACCCTTTGAACCGCCCCCTGCAAAAACTATGGCTTTTTTAACAGCTCTCAAACAAATCACCACCCCTAACCCATAAGTTGTTGTGAAATATTATGCTTCAGCAGAATTTCTTCATATCTGCAGTAAGAAGAGTTGTTCTCATAACCTTTACGGGAATGACCTCCTTGCCGAGGTAAGAGGAAATTGCCGTTGAAAGCTGAATGGGGTTAAGGTTGAAAGTGCTTCCCGCAGGAAGTACAACGTCAAGCCTTATATCATCCCCTGCATCCGACAGAGAAAAGCTCTTTATATGCTCTGATACATTTACAGTTTTAATAACCTTTTTCTTACCCTGCTTTCCGCTTTTTTCACAGGAAAGCTCACCGCTTGTAAGAGCTTTGTAAAGCTCTGCTTCGGAAACCTCCGTCTTGTCAAAAAGGCAGTAGTATTCACCGTAGGTAATTTCACCGCTCTTATTAAAGGGAACTGCGGCAGCTTCAACCTTTAAGCCCTCGGGAAGACACTTATTGAGTCTTTCCTTAACTTCTTCAGGGGACATATCCCCTACGATTCTGATATCCACGGGCTCGCCCTCGCTTTCAACACCGAGGGAGAGAGCCAGCAAAAACGATATGTAAGGATGGGGATTGAAGCCCTCGGTATACCACAGAGGAATATCCGCACGTCTTACGGTTCTCTGCATCATGCGGAACATATCAAGATGCGAAACGAATTTTATTCTGCCCTTTTTTGACAGAAACAGTCTTAAATCATACATCGCACTTTCCTCCGTTAAGCTTATTTGCACTGCAGCCTGCACACTTGATTCTGCAATGAGGTGTAGTTTCGGCTTCATAGGATTTTTTGCTTTCCTTTATAAGGAATGCCTTGCTGACACCGAAATCAAGGTGATCCCAGGGAAGAATTTCTTCGTAATCTCTTCTTCTGTTAGCATAGAATTCGGGACTTACCTGAAGCTCCTTAAAGCTTTCCATCCAGGTTTCAAAGAGGAATTTTTCACTCCAGCCGTCAAACTTACAGCCCTTTTCCCAGGCTTTTTCAATAACTGCGCCGAGTCTTCTGTCACCGCGGGCAAATACACCCTCAAGGAAGGACGTAGGTATGTGATGGAAGCTGACACTTATCTTCTTTGAGGGAAGATTGTTTTTAAGATGCTCCTGCTTTGTTTCCAGCTCCTCGGGAGTGCTCTGAGGCTCCCACTGGAAGGGAGTAAAGGGCTTGGGAACAAAGGAGGACGCACTGATTCCTACGGTACAGCCCTTACCCTTGGGCTTGTCGGGATTCATATAGAATTCGTCAACAACCTTCTTAGCAAGAAAACCGATCCCCTCAACATCCTCAAGAGTTTCCGTAGGAAGACCCAGCATAAAGTAAAGCTTTACTGCGCTGTAGCCGTTATTGAAGGCGATTCTTGCGGTTTCAAGAAGCTCCTCCTCCGTAACGTTTTTATTTATAACGTCTCTCATT
>JAZOWG010000084.1:0-4798 GCA_045659105.1 Acutalibacteraceae bacterium | reverse complement strand
GGCTCGTTTGCAATTGAAGTGTGTCTTCCTCTGTCAGAGAGGTTAATTTCAAGGGGATTTTCATAGAAAAAGGCTCTTCCGTCAAGCGAAAGTCCTGCAATAAAGCCGTTATAAATCTCCCTTTCAACAGTATCCGCATAGATGCTGTCAAGCTCAATATCCTTCATGCGGTCGGCAAACATCATAAGGGATATTGCAGCGCAGGTTTCGGTATAAGCGGTGTCGGGCTGTAAATCGAAGGGTACCGTAAACGCCTCACCGTGATGGCTGGAGCCGATACCGCCGGAAATATACATTTTTCTGCCGACAATATCCTTAAATATTGCCTTGCAGGCAGTAAGAAGCTCTTCATCTCCCGTTT
The DNA here is from genome assembly GCA_045659105.1 of Acutalibacteraceae bacterium. GTDB lineage: Bacteria > Bacillota > Clostridia > Oscillospirales > Acutalibacteraceae > RUG806. The sequence goes on along the minus strand of JAZOWG010000084.1, from coordinate 4,437 downwards.
CCTTATAAAGGTCTGCCATTGCAGAATAGAGATAACAGGCTCTTACGCAATGTCCCATAGCCTCTCTTTGCTGACGTACGGGCAGATGGCTCTGATTGTATGAATTTTTATTCCAACGGGTATCGTGCTCGTCGGGATGAAATCCTCTTTCATCAATAAAAAAGCAACATAAATCGAGATATTTCTTAACACCCGTCAGTCTGTAAAGCTTAATTAGAGCTAACTCAATTTCCTCGTGCCCGGGAGTTACGAATACGGCACTTTTCTCCTCACAAAATACCTTTATTACCAGGTCAATGTACTTGTCAACAATCTTTATAAGTCTGTCCGAGCCCGTATGTATTTTCCAGGCAACTGCCGCCTCAATGAAGTGACCGAGGCAGTAAAGCTCGTGATTATCCCTTATCTTAAAGCGGTTTTCGGGAAAAACTACCGTGTGGGCTATGTTGAAATAGCCGTCCTCACACTGATTCTTCTCCATAAGAGAAATTACCTCTTCGACGTTTTCACGAAGCTCCTTATCATCCTTTTTTGCCAGAATATATGCCACACTTTCAATCCACTTTGCGACGTCTGAATCCCAGAAGATATGAGGCTTCGGGATGTCACTTCCCTCTTTCCAGTTGAATTTGAATGCCTCAAATCTGCCCGTATCCCTGAAGCGGTCACGGACGGAATATATGGTTACATTTTCATTTATATCAATGCGGTTTTTCCAGAAACCGTCTTCAATTTTAACGTCCGTAAACGGAACAGGCGTAAAGCTTTCCACAATATTTCCCTCTTTGTTATTTGATTTTTATAAGATTATCCCCTTTTACATGATATGCATTTTTTGCCAGCTCTATAAGGGGAGCATCGTTTTTGGGTGAATCGGTATAAAAATTCTCAATTTCAGCCTCGGGGAAGGCTTCAAGAAAGGCAGGAATTTTACGCGAACGCATACAAAGACGCTCTATTTTACCCGTCTTTTCGTTAATAATGCTTCCCACACAATGCTTTATTCCGAGGCGCTTACAGATTTCATCCATTGTACATTCGGGAGACGCAGTAACAATAACGTCATCATCTCTCTGAATTTCCTTGTAAAAGGGCTTGATGTTCTTTTCGTGGCTGTCCCAGAAAACAACGGAATCCGCTCTTATGTCCTTAATGCTTCTGAAATATTCCTCAACAAAGGGAGCGTAATCCTCGAGAGCCTGCTCAACGGTCACCATACCCCGCTTATACTTAAAAAGCGCATAGAAAACCTTGGGAATGTACTTAAGAAGATAGGGGTCTCTTTTAATGTAGAAGAAGAAAAAGTGCAGAACGCTTTCTCCTCTGTAAATTGTGTTGTCAAAATCGTAGACGTTCATCCCACAGTCACTCCCCCGTCTTCTGCGAAGGTATACTCGGAAAGGTCAATGAATACGTCGGAATCGCTAAGGCTTCCCGTCTCAAAGGCTGTAAGCCGCCACATAACGGTCATAATATTATCATCATCATAAGCCTCGCACTTTGCGGCAAAGCCGTATTCCTTGTCAATCCATACGTAAACGGACTGTGTGAGCTTTCCGTCCGAATACGCACGCTGAATATACTTGTGACAGGGTCTGCCGGCTACCTCTTCATCATACATATAAAGCACGTTGCTCTGCGAGGGTAAGTTCTTATCAACCTCAGTAAGCTTCATAAACATACTTGAAAGTGAAGAAAAGGGCTTATCTTCAAGCACGGAATGAGCCTGCTCGGTCTCGCCGTCAATAAGCACGTAATAGTCGGTATTGTTCCCGTCAGCCTTATAATAAAGAATTGAATTCGTATCCACGTATTCCACCGTGAATGCGTTCTGAGATTTCTTTTCCTTAATCTTCATAGTTGCAAGGCTCTGCTCGGGATTGTAGTATTCATACTCGGCAGAAAAATTCCTCTGCCAGGATTTATCGACGCTGATTTTATCCGAGGGGGCATTTCCGGGAGCCTGCGTTGTACCCTCTGAGCCCTGCGGAATATAATTATAGTCCGTCGTAGTTTCATTTTCACCGTCATTCCCGCCGCAGCAGACAAGGCAAAGGGCAATTAAAACGGGCAACAAAATTGAAATCAAAACACGTAAAATTTTCATATTATCCTCCGATGCAAATATACATTATAATTATTATACAAAAACACCCTTTTGTCAAACAAAATATTTATTAAAAAAGACTTGTTATATATAAATATTTATGATAAATTATAAATAAATATATAACGGAAAGGATGTAACCCGTGAAATATCAGATTATTAAAAACATTCACAACAATTTCTCAGTTTTTGAAAAAAACAAGCTCTCCCCCCGTGCCTATGCCGTAGCATATTCATCATTCGAAAAGCTCGAAAAAACCTGCTTCAGCAAGGAGCGTTACTCCTCGGATATGGTGACGGTTCTCTCGGGTGAGTGGAATTTTAAGTTCTATAAATCAATTAACGATGTTCCCGACCGCCTCGATACGGTCAAAACAAGATTTGATACTGTAAATATCCCCTGCGACTGGCAGAGAACCGGCTATCAGGAACCCGTTTATCTTAACTGCCCCTACGAAATCAAGACTATTGCACCCTTAATTCCCGAGGATATGCCCGTAGGCGTATACAGAAAGACAGTAAACATCGAAAAGCTTTCCGCAAAGCATATCATCTCCTTCCTCGGTGTTTCAAATAACCTCTCCCTTTACGTAAACGGCAAGTTTGTCGGCTACTCAGAGGGCAGCCACAACACCGCAGAATTCGACATTACCGCCCTTCTTACTGAGGGTGCCAACGAAATCGTTGCAGTAGTATTCAAGTGGTGCAACGGCACCTTCTTAGAGTGTCAGGATATGTTCCGTGAAAACGGCATTTTCCGTGACGTTCTCCTTTATAATTACCCCGAAAATTACCTTTATGACTATGAGGCAGTTACCGAAAAGAAAGAAAACGGTTACAAGCTCACCGTAAAAACAGCTCTTAGTGAAAATAAGGACTGCAAGGTGCTTGCACGCATTTTCGACAAGGAAAAGAAGCTTATTGCCGAAAAAGAGGTGCAGGGCGAAGCTGAAATCACCTTCGAGAGTCTTGATGTTACCGAATGGAACGCAGAAATCCCCGTTTGCTACGCGCTTTATCTTACCGTAATTGCAGACGGTAAGGAGAAAATGAGCGTAAGACAGTTCATAGGCTTTAAGACTATTGAAATCAGAAACGGAGTTTTCTATGTAAACGATAAGCCCATCAAGGTCAAGGGCGTAAACCACCACGACACAGACCTTCACAAGGGTTATTCTATGTCTCTCGAGGATATGGAAAGAGACATCTGCCTTATGAAGGAATTAAACGTAAACGGTGTCAGAACCTCACACTATCCCCCCGACCCCTATTTCATAACTCTCTGCGACATAAACGGTCTTTACGTTATTGACGAAGCCGACATCGAAACCCACGGCTGCGGTGAAATGTTCGACAATATGGATGCAATAAGCCACGACCTCAAGTGGGCAAAGCATTACGTTGACCGTGTAAAGAGAATGTATTTCCGAGACAGAAACCATCCCTCAATCATTATGTGGTCCTTAGGCAACGAGGCAGGCGGATACAAGTGTCAGGACAGATGCTATAAGTTCTTAAAGTCCACCGGCACTCCCATCCCCGTACATTATGAGGGTGTTGTAAGAAACAAGCGCTTCCATTACGACGTAATTTCCGAAATGTATACCTCCACAGAAGAAATTGAGGCTATGATAAAGGGCAAGAGAATCCGTGAATACGACGACAAAAAATATCTCTGCCGCGAATACTCAAAGTATCCCTTCTACCTCTGCGAATATGCTCACGCTATGGGTGTGGGCCCCGGAAATCTCGAGGAATACTGGGACCTCTTCTACAAGTGGGACAATTCAATGGGCGGCTGCATCTGGGAATGGGCAGACCACGCTGTTTACCACGGCCCCGACGACAAGAAATATAAGTATATGTACACCTACGGCGGCGACCACGGTGAAAAACAGCACGACGGTCACTTCTGCGTTGACGGTCTTATGTATGCTGACAGAAGACTTCACACGGGCGCTAAGTGTATGAAGGTGGTTTACAGACCCATCCGTGCAGAATTCAAGGGTGACGGTGTATTTACCTTTACAAACACAAACCGCTTCCGCAACTCCTCTTATATCGCAACAAAATACGATTATCAGGTAAACGGCATAAGCACCGCTTCAGGTGAAATTAAGCTGGATATTGAAGCAATGAAGACAGTTGACATTACCCTTCCCGATGTTAAAACCGTTGACGGAGCAGACTGTTATATCAACTTCATTTATACTGACAAGGAAACAGGACTTGAAATTGCTCTCGAGCAGGTAGAGCTGGCAGTTTCCGACTGTGAATACGACATCGAAATCGGCTCAAAGATTTCCGCTGAATCCGAAAACGGCATCCTC
>JAZOWG010000083.1:0-2816 GCA_045659105.1 Acutalibacteraceae bacterium | reverse complement strand
GTATATAATGAAAAAATTTGACACCAAGGTTCAGTATCTTAAATATAAGGTTTTGCGTCAGGTAGCCCGTGAAGCCTGGAATGACACACTTCTTCAGAATCTTCTTGACATTCCGCAGAAGATTGTGCCCGGTAAAACATCTACTATGCGTTGCTGTGTTTATAAAGAACGTGCAATCCTTGGCGAGCGTGTAAAGCTTGCAATGGGCGGCGATAAGGAAAATCCTAATGTTATTGAGGTTATCGATATCGCATGTGACGAATGTCCCGCTGCAGGCTATGAGGTAACAGATTCATGTCGCGGATGTCTTGCTCACAGATGTGAGGATGTTTGTAAGCGCGGTGCGATTTCCTTTGACCATAACCACGTTGCACATATCGACAAGTCAAAGTGTGTTGAATGCGGTCAGTGTGCAAAGGTTTGTCCTTTTGCTGCAATTGTTAACCGTAAGCGTCCTTGTCAGATTGCCTGCAAGGTAAAGGCAATTTCAATCAATGACGATAATGCCGCAAAAATTGATAACAACAAATGTATCCAGTGCGGTGCTTGCGTATATCAGTGTCCGTTCGGTGCTATCAACGATAAGTCTTATATAATCAATGTTATCGATATTTTGAAGAAGAGTCAGAATAACGAAAAGTATAAGGTATACGCAGTTGTTGCTCCGTCAATATCCAGCCAGTTTACTTATGCAAAACTCGGACAGGTAATCACGGGACTTAAAGAACTTGGATTCTATACGGTTGTTGAAGCAGCCCTCGGTGCAGATATGGTTGCTATGGAAGAAGCAAAAGAACTCAGCGAAAAAGAATTTTTGACAAGTTCATGCTGTCCTGCCTTTGTGCAGTATATCAAGTCAGCATTCCCGGCACTTGTGCCTCATATTTCACACAATCTGTCACCAATGGCAATGCTTGCGAAGTATATCAAGGAAACAAGCGAGGGTGCAAAGGTTGTGTTCATCGGACCTTGTACTGCAAAGAAAGCAGAAGCACAGCTTGATACAGTCAAGCCCTACGTTGATGCAGTTCTTACTTTTGAAGAGCTTCAGGCTCTTTATGACAGTAAGGATATCGATATCACAACTCTCGGCGAAGATGTACTTGATAACGCGTCATACTTCGGCAGAATATTCGCACGTTCAGGCGGTCTTTCAGACGCTGTGGTTCAGGCGCTGACTGAACAGAAGATTGATTTTACAGTGAATTCTGCTGTATGTGACGGAATAGAGGCTTGTAAGACGGCTCTTCTTAAGAAGAGTAAAAATGTTCTTGATGCAAACTTTATCGAAGGTATGGCTTGTATAGGCGGATGTATCGGCGGTGCAGGATGTCTTACCCACGGTGAAAAGAACAAAGCACAAGTTGATGTCTACGGAAAAGAAGCACTTGAAAAAACAATCAGCGATGCGGTTTCTGTTTTGAAATAGCTCAAAATAAATGCCTGCACGTTGCATATCTTTTGTTTTTATTAAAAACTGAGCCGACGGTACAGTACCGTCGGCTTTTGTATGTAATGTGAATATTATTAATGTATTTCGGAGAGATATTATGAAAACAAAAGGACTGATATTGATGCTTGCAATAACTCTTACACTTTTCGGGTTTTGTGCCTGCGGAGACAAAAACACAACAGAAGAAACTACGGGGAGCACCACCTCTGCCGATATAACCTACGACCAGATTTCACAGAATGAAGCAAAGATGATAATGGACACGGTCGAGGGCTTTGTTATCATTGATGCCCGTACAGAGGATGAGTTTAATGAGGGGCACATTGAAGGTGCAATTCTCATCCCCGAATATGAAATTACAGAGCGCGCGGAAAGGGAAATCCCCGAAAAGGATACCCTGATTCTTGTCTATTGCCGAAGCGGCAGACGAAGCAAAATCGCATCCGAGGCACTTGTACAGCTGGGCTACACCAACGTTAAAGAATTCGGCGGTATTATCGATTGGCAGTATGAAACAGTAAAGTAAAAGACAACACAAAAATGTAAGGCAGCACGTGTGTGCTGCCTTTTCTGCTGTTTATCTGATTCAAATACCTTTTATTTTCTCTCTACCCATTCTGCAGGAACGGAGTAGAAATCGGGGTTTGCATCGAGCTTGCCTGTATGACGGGGATTGCCTATCATAAGTGTCGTAATATTGAAATGCACCATATCGTTATAGAGCTTTTCATTTTCGTCAATTCGTTTCAGCACATTGAGTGCGCTGAATTCACCGCGCTTCACATTTGCCTTCCAGTATCTCCAGCAAATCTGCGAACGCTTAACATTTTCCTTCTGCCACTCGGTTTCAGCCTGGGCTATTGCGTTTTCCCAGAGTGCGTCATATTCTCTCAGTGTCTTATTGTCAATATCAAGAACGGTTGTTGCGTAGTATTTATCGAAGCAACCCATACCGTATTCCATATTCATATGCTCGGGGAATATAAGCCAGTACTGAATTATATTGAAGCCGAAGCCGTTGTTTTCGTCAATTCCGTTGATGAAATCAATTATATTCTGATAGCCTGCACCGTAATAGGCTTCACAGAACTCGTACATAAGCTTGTCAGCATCCTGATAAGGATCCCACATAAGGCGGGAAAGCATATAGCAACGAAGTGCTGCAAATTCGCCGTCGGCACCTCTTCCGCTTGCACCCTCTTCAAAAACACCGATAACATCGTGCTCGGCAAAAATCTGAAGATTACGCTGAATTGCACCGAAGTTACCGAAGGGACTGAGTAAGCTGCCGTAATCGGTGGTGTAGTCCCATACGAAAAGGTGGTCGCTGATTGCTGACCAATCCTCAAGGTCCTGAATAAAT
>JAZOWG010000082.1:0-8299 GCA_045659105.1 Acutalibacteraceae bacterium | reverse complement strand
GAGGTTGAGGACGACGTTTCCATCTACGTTGAATATCCTAACGGTGCTACGGGTACCTTCATTACAACCACAGGTGACTATCCCGGAACAAACAGACTTGAAATCACCCTTGACAAGGCAAAGATTGTCTGCGAAAAAGGTGAAATCAAAATGTACCTTCTCAATATGTCAACAGAAGAATACACCAAGAATTCCGACGAAGGCTTCGGAAGCATTGAGGGTGAATGGATTACAGTTGAGACAGACGGCATAAACGACCAGCACACAGGCGTTATGAATGCCTTTGCCGCTCACATTTTAAGAGGCGAACCCCTTGTAGCTGAGGGCAAGGAAGGCATCAACGGTCTTACAATCTCCAACGCAGCATTCCTCTCATCCTGGCTTGACAAGACTATTGAGCTTCCTATGGACGAGGAGCTTTATTACGAAATGCTCAAGGAAAAAATTGCTTCCTCAAAAACCGACAAGGTTGTTGTTGAAAAGGTCCAGGAGGATATGTCAAACACATTCTGATTCACGGCATGAATCAGTAATTTCGGAGTACGGAATTCGGAGAAATTTTCTCCGTCTTCCGACTTCGTATCTACGAAACAAATTGTGATTTCTGATAAAAGTTCATTTTCACGGTGGATTTTTATGAGAAATCAGAAATCAAACTAATTACAAAGGAATCACGGATTATGTTATTTTCACAGGATATAGGAATTGACCTCGGCACGGGTAACACACTCGTATGTGCCAAAAATAAAGGAGTTATCATAAGAGAGCCCTCAGTTGTTGCCATTGACGTTAAAAGTCAGCCGCGGCGTGTTGTTGCCGTCGGTGACGAGGCAAAAATGATGATAGGCAGAACACCCGGCTCAATTACCGCAGTAAAGCCTCTTAAAGACTCGGTTATTGCAGACTACAATATAACGGCAGATATGCTGAGAATCTTTATGAAGAAAGCGACTGCAGGCACACTTTTCACACGTGCCCGTGTTCTTATCTGCATCCCTTCAAGTATCACGGAGGTTGAAAGAAAGGCTGTTCACGATGCGGCTAAGGCAGCAGGCGCCCGTTACGTAAGCCTTATTGAGGCACCCATGGCGGCAGCTATAGGTGCAGGTCTTTCCGTAACCGAGGCAAAGGGCAGTATGATAGTTGATATAGGCTCAGGTACTGCCGAGGTTGCCGTAATTTCCCTCGGTGATATTGTTGCCTCCCGTACAGTAAAGGTTGCAGGAGATGCCTTTGACAATGCCATAGTTCAGCACGTTAAAAAGACATATAACCTCCTTATAGGCGAAAAGACCGCAGAGGAAATTAAGCTCACCATAGGCTCAGCATCTCCCTATTCCGGCGAGGGTGCAATCTCCGTCAAGGGCAGAAATCTCTCCGACGGTCTTCCCGGAACCGCAGAAATCAGCTCCGCAGACGTAAGAACCGCACTTACGGAGCCCGTAAATCAGATTCTTGATGCTATAAGAGAGACCCTTGAAAAGACTCCTCCCGAGCTTTCATCCGACATTATTACGTCGGGCATCACCCTTACGGGCGGAAGTGCAAATCTCAGAGGCCTGGACAAGCTTATTGAAAGAAAAACCGGTATGACCGTTCACACGGCAGACAACCCCACGGACTGCGTTATTACGGGTATTGCCGTTTGCCTTCAGAAGGACAACCTCAATCTTTTCAGATAATCGGAGTTAATATGAAAAATTTCTTCAGAAGCACAAAATTCAGAATATGTGCGGCGGTTATTACGGCTATGTTTCTTGCCGTATTCGTTTCTGCCGTATCGGAAAACGGCTCTTCTCCCGTTTCATCAGCTGTTTCCTATATTCTGACTCCCATTGACAGCATTGCCGTAAAATTAAGCGAATCGCTTTCAGACTTCAACGGCTATTTTGTATCCGCAAAGGCGGTAAAAAATCAGTTAACTGAGCTTCAGAATGAGCTAAACGAGCTTCGTCTGCAGTTAGTTGATTATGAAAAAACCAAGCACAAGCTTGAGGCTTATGAGGACTTTCTCGGTGTCAAGGAGGATAATCCCGATTTCGAGTTTGTTGCAGGTGAAATTATTCTTCGCGACACCTCGGATTTCTACGGCTCCTTCACGCTCAATATCGGCTCCGACGACGGCGTTGACGTTGATGATCCCGTAATTTATGCAGATAACCTCATCGGTGTCGTTTCGGAAGTTAATCCCAACAGCTGTACCGTTTACACCCTTTTTAATTCCGAAATCTCCGTCAGCGCCTATGAAATCAGGACAAGAGAGAGCTGCTACACGGAATCGGACTATGCTCTGTCAGGTGAAGACTGTCTTAAGCTGTCAGGTCTTAAAAAGAATACTCCCGTTGTATCGGGCGGTATCGTATGCACGTCGGGAATCGGCGGTATATATCCCAAGGACCTTGTTATCGGCACCGTCAGAGAAATCAGAAACGACGTAACGGGTCTTTCCTCCTACGGTCTTATCACTCCCGCAATTGAATACTCAAAGCTTACCGACGTATTCGTTATTACCGACTTTGAAGGCAAATCGGACGGCTGATTATGAAAAAACATCATTTAACCTTAACTGCAGTAAGAGGAATCATCTACTTTGTAACTCTTCTTTTGTGCAGTATTTTACAATTTATAATACTTCCCCGTACGGCACTTCCCTTTCCGATACTTCTGCTTATTCCCGTGACGGCAGCATTCACTATGCACGAAAATGAATTTGCAGGACTTTTTCTCGGTCTTTTATCGGGTATACTGTGGGATGCGGCATCCCCCCTTACGGACGGAATGTACGCACTTATATTTCCCGCCGTCTTTCTGCTTACGGGACTGCTTACGAGGTATGTTCTAAGAAATACCTATCTCACCGCCGCCTTGTTTACGGCTGTGTATTCACTTATTCCCCCGGTACTCGGGCTTTTTTATATGAAGGAGAAGCTCACGGGCGCACTTCTCGCAGACATCATAAAGACAGAATGTATTCCTGCGGTAATTACATCCATAATCATTCTTATTCCCGCATATTTTCTTGCTTCGGCAATTTACAGACGCTTTTCCGCTGAAAGGGCAAAAGAAGTTTTATGAAGGAAAAAATCAACACCAAGGTCATCATAATATTTTCATTTTTCGGTCTGTTCTTTTTAGGCTTTATGGCTCAGCTTGTCTTTATACAGCTTGTCAATGCCGATGAATATTCCGCTGCCTCTGCCGTGTCATCATACGACGTAAACGTGTCAGCGCCGAGAGGTGAAATACTTGACAACAGCGGAAACGCCCTTGTTTACAATGAGCTTATAAATACAATTACCTTCAGCTACACGGAGTTTCCCCGTACCGACAAGGAAATAAACAAGGAGATTTTCCGTCTTCAGAACTTTCTTTCCGAAAAGGGAGAAAAATGGACGGACGAGCTTCCGCTTATATTTGACGAAAACGGAAGTATTGCATATAAGGAGGACTCACCCTCTGCAATTGCATATATGAAGGGACCGCAGATGTGTGCGGTAAATTCCTACGCAACGGCTGAGGATTGCCTTAGCGTTCTCATTGAAAAATACAAATTAGAGGAATACCCCGTTGAGGCTGCCCGAGACATTGCATCCGTGCGCTACAATATGCATAAAAACTGGTTCTCAACGTCACTTCCCTACACCTTCGCAGAGAAAGTATCGGTTGAAACAATCGGCTACATAAAGGAAAACAAGGAGCTGTTCCCGGGTGTTGACGGCGGTGCCTCATCACAGAGAAAATACTCGGGTGACGGTACGGCGGCGGCTCATATTTTAGGTATTGTGGGCGGTATAAGCGCTGAGGAATACGAGCTCAAAAAAGCGGAAACGGAAGAAAAGCTTAAGAATCCCGAGCTTTCCGAGGAGGAAAAAACAGCAATAGAAAAATCCGCCTACGCCCTTAATGATTTTATCGGCAAAAGCGGTATTGAAAGCTATGCCGAAGGCTTTCTCAGAGGTCAGCCGGGAACACTTACCGTTTCAATCACGGCAGGTCAGAAGGTGCTTCGCTCCTATTCGGTGCTTCCGAAGGCAGGAAACACAATTTTTCTCACCCTTGACAGAAATCTGCAGGAAATTGCAGACAAATCCCTTAAAAAACAGATTATGGCGGTTACCGAGTCCGAGGCTCTGGCGCAGGGTCTTACCCCGGCAGGCGCGGTTATTGTACAGGACGTAAAAAGCGGTGCCGTGCTTGCAAGCTCCTCCTTCCCGAATTACTCACTTACAACATATTACGAGGATTACGACATCCTAGCCTCTGACCCCGGAAAACCCTTGTGGAACAGAGCGGTGCAAAGCACCTATTCCCCCGGCTCCACCATGAAGCCCGTCATTGCAATTGCCGCCCTTGAGGAGGGCATAATAGAGCCTGATTCAACGGTTTACTGCACGGGTCAGTACGAATATATAGACCAGGTCTTTGCCTGCTTCAATAAAACCGCACACGGTCTTATAAACGTTGAGCACGCTCTGGAGCACTCCTGCAATATATTCTTCTTTGAATTGGCAAGACAGCTGGGCATTGACAAGATGAATACCTATTCCTCCCTGTTCGGACTTGGCAGTAAAACGGGCATTGAAATCTCCGAAAGCCAGGGTATTCTTGCAGGTATTGCCTACCGAGATTCATTAGGGCTGGGCTGGAAGGCCGGTGAAACCCTTCTCGCCGCTATCGGTCAGTCAGATAACTCCTTTACGCCGTTACAGCTCAATAACTACTGTGCTACCATAGCAAACGGCGGTACACGCTACGTGCCGTACCTTATAGAAAAAATAGTTTCGGCAGACTTTACGGACGGCGTCTATAGCCACGAAAAGCAGATTGCCGTGGAAACAAACATTTCAAAAGAAACCCTTGATACCGTAAAAAAAGGTATGTACCTCGTTGCGAATCAGGGCTCCTGTGCACCGTATCTCGGAAGGCTTCCCGAAAAGGTTGCCTGCAAAACGGGTACGGCTGAAAAGACCCTTGTGATTGACGGAAATGTTGTTGAGGGCACCGACGGCTTCCTTATTGCATTCGGCCCCTACGAAAACCCCGAAATTGCAATTACCGTAGTTATCGAAAACGCAGGCTCCGGCTCGGCTACGGCTCAGGTTGCGGCAGACATCTTCGAATACTACTTCACGTCTGCAGGCTCCACACCCGGAATACAGACGGAAAACGATATTATCTGGTAAAACGGATATTCGGAAGGTTGTGTTAATATGGCAATTAAAACTGTAATAGCATCGGGTAAGGGCGGTGTGGGAAAATCCACCGTTACAAAAAATCTCGGTCTGCTTTTTTCTGAAAAAAACTGCAACGTGCTTCTTATTGACTGCGATGCAGGGCTTTCGTCACTTGATATAATGCTCGGCGTTCAGGACAGAGTGAATTTCACCTGGGGCGACGTTGCCGAGGAAAGATGCGAAACTAAGGATGCCCTGATAAAGGTGACGGACAGCCTCACGCTTCTACCCTCACCGAAGGCACCGCTTTCAGAGGAATTCCCCGACATTATAAGACGTCTTTCCGATGAGCTTGAAGTAAACTACGATTACATATTTATTGATGCACCTGCAGGCATCGGAAGAGGTCTTCGCCGTGCCGCAAGAGGTGCCCAAAAGGCACTTGTGGTTGCAACTGCCGACGAGGTATCGGTATCGGGCGCCGGAACAGTAAGACAGATGCTTTCGGATACCGGAATAAATGAAGCACGCCTTCTTATAAACCGTTATGATGTCAAGGCGGCAAAAAAGGGACTTCTCTTAACGGTTGATGAAATTATTGACAAAACCCTTGTTCAGCTCATAGGAATAATCCCTGAGGACAAAAATATAATGTACTCGACAGTAAGCGAAAAGAAGCTTAAGACAAAGAAGAGTGACGGCGCATTTTTACGGATTGCAGGCAGAATCACGGGAAATTATATCCCTCTTAAGCTTTCACAGCTGAAATAAGTGTTGAAAAAACAAAAGTTTTGTGTTATTATAATTTATTATTGATTAATATTATTTAAGGACGGTGTATTTATGAATATTGCATTGATAGCACACGATTCAAAAAAGGAGCTTATGACGCAGTTCTGTATAGCATACTGCGGAATTCTCAGTCATCATTCTCTTTGCGCAACAGCAACAACGGGCAAGCTTATTGAGGATGCAACGGGTCTTCCCATAAAGAAGTTTCTTGCAGGAAGCCAGGGCGGCGCTCAGCAGATTGGCTCTCTTATTTCGTGCAATGAAATAGACCTTCTGCTTTTATTCCGCGACCCTCTTACCAAGAAGGCTTCCGAGCCTGACGATAACGACCTTCTGCGTCTTTGCGACGTTCATATGATTCCCGTTGCAACAAACATCGCAACAGCAGAATCCCTTGTACGCGGCCTTGAAAGAGGCGACCTTGACTGGAGAAATCTTGTAAGAGGCAACTGATAATTTTCATTTTTGAGGAGAAAACCCAATGGCACTTTTAACTAAAGCACCGAGAGGCACTCAGGACACCCTCCCCGGCGAAAGCTATAAGCTTCGTTTCATTGAAAACGCTCTGGGAGAAACTGCAGGTAATTTCGGCTTCAGGGAGATAAGAACTCCCGTTTTTGAGCACACAGAGCTTTTTATGAGAGGTGTGGGCGACACAACAGACGTCGTGCAGAAGGAAATGTATACCTTCAACGATAACGGCAACCGCAGTATTTCCCTTCGTCCCGAGGGTACCGCAGGCACCGTAAGAGCATTTCTTGAGCACGGTCTCTTCAACGAGCCCCTCCCCCAGAAATATTACTATCTGACCTCCTGCTACCGCTATGAAAAGCCTCAGGCAGGCAGACTCAGAGAATTCCATCAGTTCGGCGTTGAAAGCCTCGGTACGGGCTCACCTGCCGCTGATGCGGAAATAATTGCACTTGCACAGCAGGTTTTTGATTTCTTCGGTCTTACTGATATAAGCCTTGAGATCAACTCAATCGGCTGTCCCCAATGCAGAAAGCATTATCACGAGGCACTTCTCAAGTACTTTAATGAGAAGAAGTCTGAGCTTTGTGAAACCTGTCTTTCAAGACTCGAAAGAAACCCCATGAGAATTCTTGACTGCAAGTCTCCAGTATGCTCCGCTATTGCGAAGGATGCACCCGTGGTCATCGATTTCCTCTGTGAGGAATGTGAAACCCATTTCGGCAAGGTAAAGTCTTACCTTGATGCAATGGACATCCCCTATACCGTAAATCCCCGAATAGTCAGAGGTCTTGACTACTATACAAAGACCGTTTTCGAATTCGTTTCTAATTCAATCGGTGCTCAGGGTACTGTTTGCGGCGGCGGACGTTATGACGGACTGATTAAGGAGCTGGGCGGAAATCCCCTTCCTGCCTGCGGCTTCGGTATGGGTATTGAAAGACTTACAATGCTTCTTAATGCTCAGAATAAGGAGCTTCCCGCTGACCCCCGTCCTTATCTTTACATCGCTCCCGCCTCTCCCGAGCAGGGTCCTCTTGCAATGAAGCTTATAAACGACCTTCGTTACGAGGGCATCTCGGCACTTACTGACCTTGGTGAGCGCTCACTCAAGGCACAGATGAAGTACGCAAACAAGAAGAACGCTATGTATACTGCGGTTCTCGGTGAGGATGAAGCAAATAAAGGCACCGTGAACGTTAAGAATATGGACAACGGCAATATAACAGAGCTTCCCATAGAGGACTTTGCCGACAGCTTTTTAAGACTTACAATGAATGACGCATTCGCTGAAATCGGTGCGGAATTCCCTCAGATAGGAGAATAAGCAAAATGGAATTTGTAACCGGAATGACAAGAACCGACTATTGCGGAAATTTCAGAATTTCCGACGTCGGCAAGGAAATTACAGTATTCGGCTGGGTTCAGAGACAGCGAAACCTCGGCAGTCTAATATTTATTGACCTTCGTGACAGAACGGGTCTTTTACAGTTAAGCTTTGACGAAACAAGCGATAAGGCAGTTTTTGAAAAGGCAGCATCTGTAAAGAGCGAATACGTTCTTGCGGCAAAGGGTATCGTTAAGGAGCGCTCTGCAAAGACAGATAAAATCCCCACAGGTGATATTGAGGTATTTGTAACAGAGCTTCGCATCCTTTCAAAGAGTGAAACACCTCCCTTTGAAATCGTTGAAAATTCACAGACAGGCGAAACCACAAGACTTAAGTACAGATATCTTGACCTTCGCCGTCCCGACCTTCAGAAGAACATAATGCTCCGTAACAAGGTGGCAAAAATCACAAGAGACTATTTCTATGACAACGGCTTCGTTGAAATTGAAACTCCCATTCTTATGAAGTCCAC
>JAZOWG010000081.1:0-2002 GCA_045659105.1 Acutalibacteraceae bacterium | reverse complement strand
GTTTTTATTCTCGGCATATCCGCAGGAGCAATTATGATAAACAGCAGTATCGGTATCAGCATGGGGCACGTGCTTATAAGCGAAAACGGAGCCTGCTTTCTTATAAAGGGCAACTCACCCGTCAGACTTTCGGATTACAGCGAAAACGGTGTTTTCCCCGAGCTGAAAACAGGTGACAGAGTGCTTGTGATTCACGACGGAATTGCGGAAAGCTATCCTGCCTCCACCCTTTGCAGATTTTGCATAAAAACGGGAAACGGCAGTTTTTCGGACATACCCGAAGAGGTAATTTCTTCTATGACACAGCTCGGCTGGCTGGGAGAGGATTCTGACGGAAGCGCAAAGGAAATCGACTTCGAAGCACAGTTTATAAGAACGGGACTTCCCCACGGCGAAAATATTGCTTTTCCCCGCTTTGACATTATAAAGGACGCCGCACAGCTGAAAGCCTACTGCGAATCGGAAGGACACGGCATCAATGAAGATTTCTTAAAGGCTACGGAAAAATATACGGAAGAGTTTTTCGAAAAAAATCTTCTGTTTATTGCCCACATTGAAGAAGGAAGCGGAAGTAATACACATAAGGTTACAAAGGTAACAGTCACAGAAAGCAAAACCAACGTTTATATAGAAACAATCGCTCCCGAGGTGGGCACCTGCGATATGGCATATCACAGAATTGTGCTTGAATTAAAGAAAAGTGATACAGAAAACACGGATTTTCAGCTGTTTTTTAACGGCAAAAAAACAATAAATAACCCTGAAAAGGTCAATATCAATGCTGAAAATGCGAGTATATCCCTCTTAATTCCCGAGGACTGGAAGTACACGGCAACAAAAACCGAAAACGACGGCTTTGATATTATAAACGGCTTCGAAATAAACCTCTTTCACAAATCCGATACCGAAAACAACATAACAATTGCTTTTTCGGAATCCTTCGGTGTGTGCGGAACGGGTCTTCGCACGGAAGAAACAGTTATAAATAACTATACTGCATCAATAGGAATATATGACGGCAATCCCACGTTCAGTTATATTGTTTTTGACGACACGCCGGGCTTTTACGTAATTTACAACAATGCCGATGCCGTATGGTGGCAGAAATATGAGGACGACGTGAGAGCAATTTTCTCAACACTTCGCATTGCTGAGGGTATAATTTTCCGTGAAGAAGCTCTCAGCATCGCTGAAAAATACGCCGTCGGCGAAAATAAAAAGCAGTACGGCGAATTCGACTCCGCTTCGGGAATATGGTCATTTGCTTTTGAAACAGACGAAGCCTCACAAACTATAAAAATCGACAAAAACGGAAACAAAATTTAACAGGATATTATGAGCAAAAAAAATACCTGTCACGGCAATCGTGGCAGGTATTTCAATTATATTACTTATTTGTCAGATACGGAATTTCCTCAAATCTTATTTATAGAGAGGGCCGTATGCTGCACATGCTCTGTAGTCTGCACTCTCAAGGTCCTTAGTACCGAATGCATTCCAGCAAGCAGGACGGAAAATCTTCTCTTCGGGAACGTTGTGAAGACCTACGGGGATTCTGAGCATTGAGCAAAGAGTGATAAGGTCTGCACCGATGTGACCGTAGGAGATAGCACCGTGGTTAGCACCCCAAGCGTTCATAAGGTCATAAGCTGACTTGAAGGGACCTTCGCCTGTGCAGTTGGGAGCAAACCATGTGCAGGGCCATGTGTAGTCAGTTCTCTTCCAGAGTGTGTCTGAAACCTCATCGGGAAGATTTACTGTGTAGCCTTCTGCAATCTGGATTGTGGGTCCGAGACCCTTAACAAGGTTGATTCTGATCATTGTGCAGGGCATTTCGGCACGGGTAAGGAAACGGGAAGAATATCCGCCGCCTCTGAAATAGCCGTTGTCTGCAGGTGCCCATTCTGTAGCAGCAAGCATCTTTTCGATGTCTTCCTCTGTTACGTCATACCAGGGCTTCATAACGGGGTTGCCGTTTTCGTCCTTAACCTCACCGCAAGCG
>JAZOWG010000080.1:0-5716 GCA_045659105.1 Acutalibacteraceae bacterium | reverse complement strand
GCAGGCTCGTGAGATTTTACCCGATAAGGTGCGGCACTTCTCTTCGCTCATAGGCGTGACACCCGGGAGGATAACAATAACGGGGGCAAGAACGAGATTCGGCTCCTGCTCCGGCAAAAACAATATATCCTTTTCATTTTACCTTATGCGCTTTCCCGATGAAGTCATAGATTACGTGGTGGTGCACGAATTATGCCACATTCTTCAGCACAACCACCGGAAGGAATTTTATAAAGAAATAGAAAAAATACTGCCCGATTACAAAGAAAGAGAACGGCTTCTTCGTTCTTAAGGCAGATATTACAGGAGACAGATATGGAAAACACCAACGAAAAGAAAAACGTAGTATTGAGCCTTGTTCAGGCTTCAGGCACACCCACTCTGGGCAATTACCTCGGCGCATTCAAGAACTGGCACAATATGGCGGCGGAAAACGACTGCATTTTCGGTGTTGCTGACCTTCACGCAATCACCGTAAGAAGCGAGCCTGCAGATTTAAGACGCCGTTCAATTGAGATGTATGCAATGCTTTTAGCTCTCGGTCTTGACCCCGAAAAGAACATTGTATTTTTACAGAGCCACGTAACGGACCACGCCCTTCTTGCCTGGGTGCTCAACTGCTACACCGCCTTCGGCGAGGCTTCAAGAATGACTCAGTTCAAGGACAAGTCACAGCGCCACGCAGACAACGTAAACGTAGGGCTTTTTACCTATCCTATTCTTATGGCTGCAGACATTCTTCTTTACGGTGCGGACAAGGTGCCCGTAGGCGACGACCAGAAGCAGCATCTTGAGCTTGCCCGTGACATTGCAGAGCGCTTCAACGGCATTTACGGTGAGGTATTCAAAATCCCCGAGCCCTACATCGGCAAGAAGGGTGCAAGAATCCTTTCTCTTCAGGAGCCTGAAAAGAAGATGAGCAAGTCCGACCCCAACGTAAAGTCCTTTATCTCTCTTGCGGACGAGCCGAATGTAATTGCAAAAAAGATAAAGAGTGCCGTGACCGACTCCGAAGCACGTGTTTACTACGGCGAGGGCAAGGCAGGTATAAACAACCTTATGAACATCTATTCCTGCTGTACGGGTCTTGATTTTGACGCTATCGAAAAGGAATTCGAGGGCAAGGGCTACGGAGATTTCAAGGCAGCTGTTGCAGAAGCAGTTGTTGAGGAGCTTCGTCCCGTTCAGGAGGAGTATAAGAGAATCCTCGGCGATAAGGCTTACATTGAAGCAATGGCGAAGCAGGGTGCGGAAAAGGCATCATATCTTGCACACAAAACTATGCGCAAGGTAATGAAAAAGGTCGGCTTCTATCAGGTGTAAAAAGCGCACAAAACACCCTCTTTGACGCACAGATTAATATTAACGGGTATCTGCCACTATCAAAAAAAGCAGATACCCTTAATTTTTACGTCAAAAAACCTTTTCCCGTGCTTGATTTTCGGCTCTTCGCAGTACCCTTGTACAGCTTGCCAGAGCCGAAAATCACAAATAGGGCATTTTCTGCTCTTTTTACGTGCGGTATTTTTACAATGTGCAGACCTTATTAAGTTAGTTTTTTCCGACACAAGCCTTTTACAACATCTCTTTGACGTTAAATGCCCATATTTCACCCGTCTGCACTCGCTTATCTGCGGATAATCGGCACATACGGACAAAATATGAACATTCTCCGTCAAACGGGGAATGGGATTTGCCCTTTGATATATCAATTAGTATCAGCTGAAAAAAACAAAGGCGGAGCATCTGCTCCGCTTTTGCTTTTATTTTACTTCTGTTATTTCAACAAAGAGAACGCCGTTGGGGTTAATGGTTTCGCTTACGGTAAGCTTGCCGTTTTCAACGGTCATCGTGACGGTTTCGGGAGTGAGCACGGAGCATTCCTTATACTTTTCTCTCAGCTCACCGAAATAGATTTCACGGGCATTTTCGTCCCTGAGCATTCCCTCAAACACGGGACAGTCGGGTGACCAGCCGAAGCAGTCATCACCGATTCCGTAGGTCTCACGGTCCTTCATCCAGTCATCGAAATAGTTACAGCTGTCGTCGATTCTGTAGAGCTTAACCTCGACCTCCTTGCCGTCGGCATAGGGCACGTTTACGGAAAGCTCGGCATCAATGCTGTTTTTGTAATTGAGGTCATTCTTAAAGTTATAAGCCATAAGAAGGATATTGCCGTTTTCGGAATCAACTGCGGAAACACAGTCAACCTCGGACTGAATAAGAAGACCCTTCTTTGTGTTTTCCGTCTTTACCCCCGTCATACCGCCGAATTTTGCCACATTCTTTGCAACGTGGTAGGTAATTGCAGGGTTGCCGTCAAAAAGGCCGTTTGAAAGGTACTGCCAGGATGAAAGATAATCACCGCCTGAACGGAAAAGCTGATTGTAAAGACGTGCATCATAGGCTGCCTGATATGTATATCCCACGGTACGGGAGAGAAGCTGGCTGTCATCTGCACCGGAGCTTATTCCGTAAAGAATTCTGCCCTCGTCTATACCGTAAATAAGATCCTTAAGTCCTGCCTTTTCAGCCTTTTCCTGAAGGAAATCTATACATTCCTCCATAGTCTTACCTGAGGTGAATTCACCGGGTCTTACGTCGTAGAAGGAGGAAGAGAGGAAGCATATTCTTGTGCCCTTTGCACCTGTCTTATAGTTTGTGCCCTTAGCACAGTGCTCAATGAAAATTGTTTCGTCCCAGAGGCCTTCCGTTACGGTCATTGAGTGTGCACCCACAAATACATCCTCGCCTATTGCCTTCTGCAGGGCATCTACGGTGTAGTCGTAAAGCTTACAGTAAGCGATTGCGGTGCTTTCGGGTGTGCCGTCAGGAGCCTTGAACCAGTCGGCATTTTCATACTCGGTCATAACACCGTATCTCCAGGTGAGAAGCTCCTCCTTGCCGAATTCCGCAACTAAAGCCTCGCACAGAGCATAGATATAATCATAATATACGTCGTAGTCATCGGGGGGATAGATGTTTGTGCCGAAGGTTGTGTCCGTTTTTGCAAGGGCAGAATACTTAAGAGGCACACTGCCGAGCTTCAGGTGAGGCTTTGCACCGTATGCTAAAATTCCCTTACAGCTTGTGATAAGAGATGAAAAGTCGTAGTCGTCAAGGGTGTCGAAGTCCATGGGATCAACGAACAAATCACGGTCAGCCGCACCGCCCGTGCACTGCATAAGCTGAACGTATTCAACAAAGTCAAAAACATTGTTTTCCTCGTTTATACGGGGATTCGCAAAATCGGAAGAGCCCTTTGCATTCCATATATTTACGTTGCTTACGGCATTGGGAAGAGTGTTTCCCGTCTCAGCCGTATCAATTTCAAATGCATAGTCATTTGCACAGGGGAAAATGCAGATTAAGGGTGCAAGAAAAAACGCCAGCACCGAAATAAAAAATGAGGTTACCTTTTCCATAAAACCGCTCCTTTGTATTTATACATAATATAATAAAGAAAGAACGGCAAAAAATCAAGTAAAACAAAAAAATTACCTTCCGGCTGTTGGGAATCTACGGTTTTGCACCTGCAATTTTACTTGCAACTTATGAGACCTTGTTATATAATAATTACAATATATATACGCGAGGTATTTTTATGAAAAATAAAAACTTATGTGCGCCCACTCCTCCGAGGGGCTTTAATACCTGGGACTGCTACGGTGCAGCCGTAAATGAAGAGCAGTTAATGGCAAACGCCCGTTTTCAGGCTGAGCATTTAAAGGACTACGGCTTCGAATACGTTGTCTGTGACATTCAGTGGTACGAGCCCACGGCTTCATCATATTACTATCACAACTTCACGGAGCTGTGCTTTGACGAATACTCCCGTGTAATACCTGCCCCCAACCGCTTCCCCTCTTCGGCTGACGGTGTGGGCTTTAAGGCAATTGCCGATGAAATTCACGCTATGGGACTTAAATTCGGCATACATATTTTAAGGGGCATCCCCCGTCAGTGCGTGCATCTTAATACCCCCACAATTACTCCCGGTGTCACAGCACGTGATATTGCATCTCAGTTTTCTGTCTGCCCCTGGAACACCGATATGTACGGTGTAGATGCAGGTAAAAAGGGCGCTCAGGAATACTACGACTCCCTTTTCGAATTATACGCCTCCTGGGGTGTTGATTTCGTAAAGGTTGACGATATTTCAAACACCGAATTCAAGCCCCACGACCCCTATTCCGCAAGAAAAGAAATCGAAATGATAAGAAAAGCCATTGATAACTGCGGCAGGGATATGGTCTTAAGCCTTTCCCCCGGCCCCGCTCCTCTTTGGGAGGCTCAGCATCTTAAGGAGCACGCAAATATGTGGCGTATGAGCGGTGACTTCTGGGACACCTCGGAAGCTCTCGACAAGATGTTTGACTTATGCTACAACTGGTATCCCCACGTAAGTGAGGGCTGTTATCCCGACTGCGATATGCTGCCCTTAGGCATTATTCAGCTGACAGAGGAGCTCCCCCAGTACCGTGCACGTAAGACGAGATTCACCGAGGCCGAGCAGTATATGGTTATGAACCTCTGGTGTTTGTTCCGCTCTCCCCTTATGTTCGGCGGTGAAATGACTATGATGGACGATTTCACCCTGTCTCTTATAACAAACAAAGAGCTTCTTGACATAAACGCTCATTCTTCCGACAACCGCCCCCTTATCTGGGACGGAAAAGTTGCCGTATGGACCTGCCGTGACAAGAACGGCAAGAATGTTTTCGGCTTCTTTAATCTCGAAGACGAAAAGACGGATATTTCAATTACAAACACAGCTGCAGATACAGACAGCTTCGGCACACTCCGTGACATATGGACGGGTGAGAAAATCACTGCAGACGAAAAGCTTACCGTCAGCTTCACGGGCAGAGGCTCGAAGGTATTCGTAACGGAATAAGGAGAGATATTGTGTACTACTTAGGAATAGACCTGGGCACATCAAGCGTAAAGCTTCTTCTGTCCGACGAAAAGGGCAGTATCATAAAAACAGCCGTCAGAGATTATCCCCTTATTTTCCCCCGTGAGGGCTGGTCCGAGCAGAATCCCTCGGACTGGGTAGAGGGCACACTCTCAGCCCTTAATGAAATCACCGAGGGACTTGATAAATCCCTTATAAAGGGCATCGGTGTTGCGGGTCAGATGCACGGTCTTGTAATTTTAGACGAAGACGACAAGGTTATCCGCCCTGCGATTTTATGGAACGACGGCCGAACCGAAAAAGAGGTGGATTATTTAAACGAAGTTATCGGTAAGGATAAGCTTGTAGATTATACCGCCAATATAGCTTTTGCAGGCTTTACTGCGCCTAAAATTTTATGGATGCAAAAAAACGAGCCCGAAAATTTCA
Source organism: Acutalibacteraceae bacterium (assembly GCA_045659105.1). Taxonomy (GTDB): domain Bacteria; phylum Bacillota; class Clostridia; order Oscillospirales; family Acutalibacteraceae; genus RUG806. The sequence continues at coordinate 369 of JAZOWG010000080.1, read as the reverse complement.
GCAGAATCTGCAAAGTAATGCTTCCTAAGGATTACATAAATTATCTTATTACTGGTGTTCACGCCTGCGATTATTCCGATGCGTCGGGAATGCTTCTTCTTGACGTGAAAAATAAATGCTGGTCCAAGGAAATGTTAAGCATCTGCGGCATTACGGAAAAGGTTATGCCAAAGCTTTTTGAAAGCTATGAAGTTAGCGGCTATCTGTTACCCGAAATTGCAGAAAAATTAGGCTTTAAAGCGGGTATTCCCGTTGTGGCAGGGGCAGGGGATAATGCCGCCGCCGCAGTGGGTTCAGGCACTGTTTCAAAGGGTAAATGCAATATTTCCATAGGCACTTCGGGAACCCTGTTTATTTCTACCCATTCCT
>JAZOWG010000079.1:0-7450 GCA_045659105.1 Acutalibacteraceae bacterium | reverse complement strand
ACCTTCATATCAACGGGACATCACCTGACGGAAGAGCTTTTCACCCACCACTCTCTTACGGTTGTTGTCATAGTAACAATAGTTCTTCGTACAGTTCTTACACTTTCAGCCAATTCGGCAGGACTTACGGGCGGACTGTTTCTTCCTACTCTCGCAGTATCGGCACTTACTGCCTCGGTGCTCTCAAACGTGCTGATTCTTACGGGGCTTATTCCCGAATATTATTACACCCTTGTTGTGGTGCTGGGGCTTGTGGCAGGAATGTCCGGAATTATGAATATACCCTTTACGGCGGTTGTTTTCGCACTTGAGGCTCTCGGCTGCTCCACTAACCTTTCCGCTATTATTATTGCGGCAGGCGTTTCTTATATGATTGCGGTGCTGTCACATTCCGAATCAATAAACGAATTTGCCCTTGAAAGACGCATACATAAGGAGCGTGAAGGCAAAAAGAGCAATTACGTTGAATATAACGTTACGGTCAACAAGGATTCCTTTGCAGAGGGCAAGGAGCTTAAGGACATCTTCTGGCCCCATAAGCTTTTCGTTTTATCCGTTACCCATCCCGAGGGCGGTGTAAGGCACAGCGGTTATCTTCAGGAGGGTGATATTCTCAGAGTCGGCTGTAACACCTACGACGAGGAAAATACAAAAACAGAACTGCTTGCCATAGTCGGCACGGCAAATAACACATAAAAACTGCTGTCTGCAAAGTTTCTTTGCAGGCAGCTCATTTTTTTAATTTTTCAGAAAAAGGTCTTGACTTTAACAATATAAAGTGCTAAACTGACCTCAACAAACAAACGGAAGGTTAAGTTATATGAATAAGCTTTTTGCAACAGCATATTATTATTACTTTTTTTCAAGAGAAAAAAGGTAAGATTTTCGCTGTCTGCAAAAAAGAGTAACATATGAAGTTATTTCAGTGCACCCGGTGAAAATCGGGTGCATTTAATTTTTCCGCAAAAAAAGTGAGGTAATAAAAATGATTGCAGTATTAAAGCAAGGTACAACAGAAGAACAGTTGAATAAATTTACGGGATGGCTCAGGAGCTTCGGTCTTGACGTTCACATTTCAAAGGGTGAATTCCAGACGGTTGTGGGACTTATCGGCGACACAACAAAGCTTGATGCCGACCTTATAGGAAGTCTCAGTATGGTTGAAGCCGTAAGAAGGGTTTCCGATCCCTTCAAGAGTGCAAACAGAAAATTCCACCCCGACGACAGCATAATTGACTGCTCGGGAGTAAAGGTGGGCGGCGGAAGCTTTGCGGTCATTGCAGGTCCCTGCTCCGTTGAATCCGAGGCACAGCTGACGGGTATTGCAAAAGCCGTAAAGGACGCCGGCAGTAATATGCTCAGGGGCGGTGCCTTCAAGCCCAGAACCTCTCCCTACGATTTTCAGGGCCTCAAAGCAGAGGGCATAGAGCTTCTGCTTAAAGCAAAAAAGGAAACGAGGCTCCCCATTGTCACGGAAATTATGGATGCTCACCACCTTCCCCTTTTCGAGGAGGTTGACGTAATACAGGTAGGCGCACGTAATATGCAAAATTTCGAATTATTAAAGGAACTGGGAAAAACAAATAAACCTATCTTGCTAAAACGCGGACTTTCGAGTACAATAAAAGAATGGCTTATGTCTGCCGAATACATTATGGCAGGCGGAAACGAAAACGTAATGCTTTGTGAAAGAGGAATAAGAACCTTTGACAGTCAGTACACAAGAAACTGCCTTGACTTATCCGCAGTTCCCGTTCTCAAGGAGCTGACACACCTGCCCGTTATTATTGACCCGTCCCACGCAACGGGCTCCTCAAAATATGTAAAGAGTATGGCTTTAGCCGCTGTTGCCGCAGGAGCTGACGGAATTATGACAGAGGTGCACTCAGACCCCATACACGCTCTTTGTGACGGCGCACAGTCCCTGACACCGGAACAGTTCAGCGATATGATGAAATCCGTGAATATTGTAAGAAGCGCATTAAGGGAGGCATTATGATGACTGTCGGCATTGCGGGTCTCGGACTTATAGGCGGCTCGGCTGCCCGTGCATATAAAAGTGCCGAGCATAAGGTTCTGGGGGCTGATACGGATAAGGGCACCCTCGGTTACGCACAGCTTTCGGGAATAATCGACGGGGAGCTCACAAAAGAAAGCATCGGCTCCTGCGACGTGATTTTTATTGCTCTGTATCCGAAGGCGGCTGAAAAATACTTAAGAGAAAACGCACCTTTTATAAAAAAGGATGCCTTCGTGCTTGACCTTTGCGGCACAAAAAGAGGTATCTGCGAAACGGGGTTTCTGCTGGCAGAAAAATACGGCTTTACCTTTGTGGGCGCTCATCCGATGGCAGGCACTCAGTTTTCGGGAATAAAGTATTCGAGAAAGGACCTTTTCAGGGGTGCACCTATGGTAATTGTTCCCCCTGTGTTTGATGATATCGAATTGCTTGAAGGCATAAAAAATATAATCTCCCCCATGGGCTTCGGCAGTATTTCCGTGACAACAGCCGAAAAGCACGATGAAATGATAGCCTTCACCTCACAGCTGGCGCACATCGTTTCAAACGCATACATAAAAAGCGAAACGGCAAAGAATCACGGAGGCTTTTCCGCAGGCTCTTATAAGGATATGACAAGAGTTGCGTGGCTGAACGAAAATATGTGGACAGAGCTTTTCACGGAAAACTCCGACAATCTCATAAAGGAGCTTGATTTTATAATAAGCTCCTTGAACGAATACAAGGAAGCCCTCGTAAATAATGATAAAGAAACACTTTGTAAGCTTCTTAAAGACGGAAGGCTTATGAAGGAAAAAATTGACGGAAATTCACAGAAGAAGGGATAATAATGAAAAAGGTACGTGTTGAGGCATCAACGGCTTACGACATACTGATTAAAAACGGTCTTCTCGGAGAAGCGGGAAGCTTAATCAGAGAAATCGCAAAGGGACGGACTGCGGTAATCGTTTCGGATTCCAACGTTTTTCCCCTTTACGGTGCAGCAGTCAAGGAATCTCTCGAAAAAGAAAATTTTAATGTTCTCTCCTTTGTTTTCCCGGCAGGTGAAGACAGCAAAAGCACAGACACTCTCGTGAAATTGTGGGAATTTCTTGCCGAAAGCCGTGTGACACGCTCCGACCTTCTTATAGCTCTCGGAGGCGGTGTGACGGGAGACCTTACGGGCTTTGCCGCCGCTACCTTCTTAAGAGGAATCAGATACGTAAATATCCCCACTACCCTTCTTTCAATGGTTGATTCCTCCGTCGGCGGAAAAACTGCCGTTGACCTGAAAAACGGAAAAAACCTTGCAGGTGCCTTTTATCAGCCCTCTCTTGTAATTATTGACCCCGATACGCTTTCTACCCTGCCCCCCGGTATCTTCAATGACGGAATGGCAGAGGTTATAAAATACGGAATGATAAATACCCACGGGCTTTTATTAAAGCTTCAGGGTGAATACGATATAAACGAAATTATTGAAATCTGTGTTACAGCAAAGCGCGACATTGTAGCTGTTGACGAAAGAGATACGGGTGTCCGTCAGCTTCTGAATTTCGGTCACACACCTGCCCACGGAATTGAAATTCTCTCAGAATTCACAATTTCCCACGGCTCCGCCGTAGCTGTCGGTATGGTTATGATAACAAAGGCGGCTATTAAAAAAGGCAGATGCGAAGAAGCAGCTCTTGAGGAATTGATTTCTCTTCTCAATAAATTTTCTCTGCCGTCTGCTCCCGTTTTCTCACCCGAAGAAATATCGGATATTGCTCTTTCCGACAAAAAGCGTACGGGGGACGAAATTACTCTTATAATTCCCGAAAAGGCAGGCAGATGTATACTTGAAAAATTGCCTGTAACGGAGCTTAGCGCCTTTCTTGCGGAGGGTTTCTGATATGATAAAAACACTTTTCTCTCCGAAAACAAGCGGTATCATAAAAATACCTGCGTCAAAATCAGAGGTGCACCGTCTTCTTATCTGTGCCGCACTCTCCGACAAAGAAACAAGGGTATACTGCGACGGACTCAATGACGATATAAAGGCTTCGGTCAGCTGTCTTAATTCCCTCGGTGCGGAAATTTCCTTCTCGGACGGAATGTTTACGGTAAAGCCCATAAGGGACGTACCTGAAAAGCCCGTGCTTCATCCTAAGGAATCAGGCTCCACTCTTCGTTTTTTACTGCCCCTCACCTCTCTTTTCGGCAAGGATGCCGTGTTTGTCACAGAAGGACGCCTCGGCAACAGACCTCTTTCCCCCTTAAAGGAGGAGCTCCGGAAGGCAGGCGTTACAATAACAAAAGAAGAAAACCGCATATGTGTATCGGGCAGATGCGAAAAAACCGCCTTTTCAATTGCAGGAAACGTGTCCTCGCAGTTTATTTCGGGCCTTATTTTTATGCTGACGAAAACGGGCGGTGAAATTGAAATTACGGGAAACACCGAAAGCCGTCCCTACATTGAAATGACAATTGATGCGCTGAAAACCTTCGGCTGTGACATAAGCTTTACGGAAAATATAATCACGGTGCCGAAGACTGCTCCCCTATCTTCTCCCGAAGAGGTAAGAGCAGGGGGAGACTGGTCAAATGCCGCATTTTTCCTTTCGGCAGGAGTTATCGGCAAGGAGAAAATTACCCTTACGGGGCTTAAAACAGACTCAGTTCAGGGAGATAAGCGAATTATCGCGGTGCTTCGTGATTTCGGTGCAGATATTGAAGTAAATGACAGCGGAATAACCGCATATCCCTCCGCACTTCACGGAAGCACGGTTGACGCACGGGATATTCCCGACCTTGTTCCCGTATTATCCGTGGTTGCGGCAAATGCCCAAGGTAAAACGGAAATTAAAAACTGCGAAAGACTGCGCCTTAAGGAAAGCGACAGAATTGAAGCGGTTTACAATATGATAAAAAATCTCGGCGGCAAAATAGCCGTAGAAAACGACAGCATAATTATTGAAGGCACACCCCTTACGGGCGGTGAGGTTGATTCCTTTAACGACCACAGAATAGCAATGAGTGCGGCTGTGGCTTCATTTTCCGCCGGCGGTACAGTAACCGTAAGCGGAGCCGAAGCGGTAAAAAAATCTTATCCCTTTTTCTGGGATGAAATAAGGTGAAAAAATGAGCTTTCCCTACGGAAATAACATAAAGCTTTATATTGACGGCGAAAGCCACGGCGAAAAGCTGACGATGACACTTGAGGGCTTTCCCCGGGGACTTCAAATTAATGAGGAATTTCTCGCTTCCTTTATGAAAAGACGTGCGCCCGGTCAGAACGAATGGTCAACCCTGAGAAAGGAAGCGGACAAGCCCGTTTTTCTGTCAGGTATTGAAAACGGAGTTACCACGGGCGGTAGGATAACAGCCGTGATTTATAACACAAATCAGCACTCGGGGGACTACAGCGATGCAGGTATAATCCCCCGTCCCTCCCACGCTGACTACCCTGCAACCGTAAAATACGGCAAAAGCGTTGACCTTCGGGGCGGCGGACATTTTTCGGGAAGGCTTACGTCCCTTCTCTGCGTTGCAGGCGCCCTTGCAATGCAGTATTTAGGAGAAAAGGGCATTGAAATCAAAGCGCATATTTACTCCGTCGGGGAAGAAAAGGATACACCCTTCGGGATTTTCTGTAAGGAAGAGATTTCGGCTGATTTTCCCGTGATTAATGCGGATGCAGGAGAAAAAATGAAGGCCGCTATAAAAGAAGCAAAGGAAAGCCTTGATTCTGTGGGCGGTGTTATAGAATGTGCTGTAACGGGACTTCCCGTGGGTCTCGGTGAGCACCTTTTCGCAGGTGCAGAGGGCAGAATTTCATCTGCCGTTTTCTCTGTTCCCGGGGTTAAGGGCATTGAATTCGGAAACGGCTTCAGGTGTGCAAAGCTTCACGGCTCCGAGAATAACGATGAGTTTTATTTTGACGGAGATACGGTAAAGACAAGAACAAATAACTGCGGCGGTGTTCTCGGAGGAATGACAAACGGAATGCCCGTAGTTTTCAGGTGTGCATTAAAGCCTACTCCCTCCATAGGCAAGGAGCAGAATACCGTAAACCTCAGCACAAAGGAAAATATAAAATACACCGTAAAGGGCAGACACGACCCGTGTATAGTCCCGAGAGCCGTTCCCGTAATCGAAGCGGCGGCAGCCGTAACGGTGCTTGATATGCTGCTTGATGAAAAAACCGTACCCATTGAGGCTTCGAGAGAGAAAATTGACGCTCTCGATAAAGAAATCATCCGTCTTTTCTGCGAAAGAATGGCAGTTTCGGGAGATATTGCCCGTTACAAAAAGGAAAACGGGCTTCCCGTATACGCTCCCGAAAGAGAAAAGCAGCTTCTCGGAAAGGTAAAGGAGCTTTCGGGGGATGAATTTTCGGACTACACGGAAGCGCTTTACAGAGAAATTCTTACCCTTTCAAAAAAATATCAGTCTGAAATTACAGACCGGGAAAGCGTCGGTTAATATGATACACTGTGAAAATTTCAGGACAGGTCTTATAGGACGTAAGCTCGGGCACAGCTTTTCCCCCGAAATTCACTCCTATCTCTCCGACTATGAATACCGTCTTTACGAGATGGAAGAAAACGAGGTCGGTGCTTTCCTTGAAGGCTGTCCCCTTGATGCAATGAACGTGACAATTCCATATAAAAAAACCGTTATGCCTTATCTTAAGCACATATCCGATGAGGCAGAAAGAATCGGCTCTGTAAATACCATTGTTAAAAGGACTGACGGACTTTACGGCTACAATACCGATTACTTCGGTTTTTCTTATATGCTGAAAAAAAGCGGTATTGAGCTTCAGGGTAAAAAGGTGCTTATCCTCGGCTCGGGAGGAGCCTCAGTCACCGTAAAGACGGTTGCTTCGGATTTGAGTGCAAGGGAAATTGTGGTTATTTCACGCGGCGGAGAAAATAACTACGAAAATATTGATAAGCACTCCGATGCGGACATTTTGGTAAACACCACTCCCGTGGGAATGTACCCCGATAACGGCACAAGTCCCGTTGACCTTAAAGTTTTTTCGAAGCTCACGGGAGTGCTTGATTTAATTTACAACCCCTCGGAAACAAGGCTTTTATACGACGCAAAGAGCCTCGGTATACCTTACATAAACGGCCTTTCAATGCTTGTGGCTCAGGGCAAAAAAGCGGCTGAGATTTTTACGGGCAGGACTATTCCCGACGGTGAAATTGAAAAAATTATAAAAGCAATTGAGAACAGAACGAAAAACATCGTGCTTATAGGTATGCCCGGAACCGGCAAGACCACCATCGGCAGAATTCTTGCAGAGAAGCTCGGAAGAGCTTTTGTTGATACAGACGAAATCATTACGGAAAAGGCAAAAATGCCAATACCCGAAATTTTCTCTCTTTACGGTGAAGAAAAATTCAGGGAAATTGAAACCGAGGCTATGAAAGAAGCAGGAAAAATGTCGGGTGCGGT
>JAZOWG010000078.1:0-2657 GCA_045659105.1 Acutalibacteraceae bacterium | reverse complement strand
AAGATGCCCGGCACCTATGAGGAGAAATTCAGAGGGCTTAAGGCGTTCTTAGGCTATATGTATTCCCACCCCGGAAAGAAGCTTCTTTTTATGGGTCAGGAATTCGGTCAGTTCATAGAATGGGACGAGAAAAAGCAGCTTGACTGGTTCCTTCTTGACTATGATGCCCATAAGCAGCTTCACGCCTTTGTAAAGAAGCTCAATAAGGTATATAAGGATACTCCCGCCCTGTGGGAAATCGATTATTCCTGGGACGGCTTTACCTGGCTTGTAAGCGACGACAATCAGAACTCCGTTGCAGCCTTCGAAAGAAGGGACAGAAACGGTGACAGAATCATAGCAATATGTAACTTCACCCCCGTTACCCGTGAAAATTACAGAATAGGTGTTGAAAGAAAGGGCTCGCTTACCTATCTTCTCGATTCCGAAAGCACGGAATTCGGCGGCAGCGGAGAAAATACAAAAAAGCGTATATACACGGAAAAGGTACCCATGCACGGTAAGGAGCATTCCTTCCCCGTGACTCTTCCGGGACTTTCCTCAGTATATCTGAGATACAAACCCTACAAAACAAAATCTAAATAAAATCGGAAAGGACGATCCCCAGATGGCAAGAAAAACAGAATGTATAGCTATGCTGCTCGCAGGCGGACAGGGCAGCAGACTCGGAATTCTTACAAAGAATATCGCAAAGCCCGCAGTACCTTACGGCGGAAAGTACAGAATTATTGACTTCCCCCTTTCAAACTGTGCAAACTCAGGTATCTACACAGTAGGTGTTCTCACACAGTATCAGCCCCTTGAGCTTAACGACTACATCGGAAACGGACAGCCCTGGGACCTTGACCGTGCAGAGGGCGGCGTGCACATTCTTTCTCCCTATCAGCAGATTAAGGGCACGGAATGGTACAAGGGTACTGCAAACGCAATTTATCAGAACATAAACTTCATAGACCGCTATGACCCCGAATACGTTGCAATCCTTTCGGGTGACCATATCTATAAGATGGACTATGCAAAGATGCTTGACTTTCATAAGGAAAAGGATGCAGCCTGCACAATTGCAATGCTTGAGGTTCCGTGGGAGGAGGCTTCCCGCTTCGGACTTATGTTCGTAAATGACGACGGTGCTATTACAGCCTTTGAGGAAAAGCCCAAGGTTCCCAAGTCCAATAAGGCTTCAATGGGTGTTTATATCTTCACCTGGAAGAAGCTCCGTGAATATCTTATTGCCGACGAAAACACACCCGGCTCATCAAACGACTTCGGTAAGAACGTTATTCCTGCAATGCACGAGGCAGGGGAGAGAATGTTTGCCTATAAGTTCGACGGCTACTGGAAGGACGTAGGAACAATCGACAGCCTCTGGGAGGCAAACCTTGACCTTCTCAATCCCAGAATCAATATCGACCTCAGCGATACCGACTGGCCCATTTACTGCAAGAACTCAGCTCTTGCTCCTCACTTCGCATCCAAGGATTCCGATATTCAGAATTCAATGGTTTCGGGCGGCTGTATAATTGACGGTAAGGTTGATTTCTCGGTTCTTTTCTCAAATGTTACCGTTGAAAAGGGCGCAAGCGTTGAATATTCAATCGTTATGCCCGGTGCCGTTATCAAAAAAGGTGCTAAGGTAAAATATGCTATGGTAGCGGAAAATGCCGTAATTGAAGAAAATGCAGTTGTAGGCGAGGCTCCCGAGGAGATAAAGGACCTCGAAAAGTGGGGCGTTACCGTTATCGGCTCCGACATCACAATCGGTAAAAAGGCTAAAATCTCAGCAAATCTTATGATTGACGAAAACATTAAGGAGGGCGAAGTAAGATGAACGGAAAAGATGTACTCGGTTTAATTTTTGCAAATACAGACGATGACGTAATAAGCGAAGTTACGGGCGTGCGTTCAATGGCATCCGTACCCTTCGGCGGTGCTTACCGTCTTGTTGACTTTGTTCTTTCAAATATGGTAAACGCAGGCATCACAAAGGTGGGCGTTGTTACAAACAATAACTATCAGTCTCTTATGGACCACATCGGCACCGGTAAGAACTGGGACCTTTCAAGAAAGAACGACGGAATTTATTTCCTTCCCCCCTTCAATGCCGAGGCTGTTGAAAATTACAACGCCTCAAGAATCGGCGCACTCAAGAACATTCTGCATTTCCTTGAGAAGTCAAACAAGGAATATGTGTTTATGACAGACTGCACCTACGTTGCAAATCTCGACCTTAATGAGATTTTTGACTACCACGAAAAAAGCGGCTGCGATATGACACAGCTTTATATGCACGGCAAGACTCCCGCTATTAAGGACAATCCCGTGCTTGATAAGATAGAGGACGGCAGAATCACAAAGATGTCCCTCGGTACGGGGGAAGGCAAGACAACGGACTTTGCCCTTAAGGCTATAATCATCAAGAAGTCTCTTCTCGAAAGCCTTGTTTCCGTATCCTATGCAAAGGGTCTTGTTTCCTTCGAAAAGGATATTATTATGAAGAATCTCAAGAAGCTTTCTGTAGGCGCTTACGAGATAAAGGGCTTCTGCAAGGTAATTGATTCTCTTGCAAGCTACTTCGATGCCAACTTCTCACTTCTCGATTCAAAGAATTACCGTGCACTCTTCAGCCGTGAAAGACCCGTTTACACAAAGGTTTACGA
>JAZOWG010000077.1:0-2986 GCA_045659105.1 Acutalibacteraceae bacterium | reverse complement strand
ACAACCTCTTTATGATTGCCTTCCTTTCAATGGGCTCCTCTATAGGTATTATCGCAGGAAAGCTCCTGGGTGCCGAAAAGCACAAGGAGGCAGTTGATGCGGTAAACAAGCTTATTGTTTTCTCTCTCATATTAAGCATCAGAATGGGAATACTTCTCTTTACGGTAGGCTCCCTCATCCCCTCACTTTACGCGGAAACAGATCAGGCGGAAAAGGAGCTTGCGGTGTACTTTATAAGAGTATTCGCCTGCATTATGTGGATGGATTCAATTGCAAACGCCGCATACTTTACACTTCGCTCGGGCGGTAAGACATTTATCACCTTCCTTTTCGACTCGGGCGCACTGTGGGTGCTTTCCGTTCCCTGCGCATTCCTTCTTTATTACCTGGGACTTTCAATCTACTGGGTATTCCCCATCATTCAGGCTATCGGTATAGTCAAGGTCATTATAGGTCTTACGCTTGTGCTTAAAAAGGTCTGGGTAAGAACACTTATTTAAAACAAAAAACTACATTCCCTGCGGAATGTAGTTTTTTTATTTCGGAATTCGGACAAGATTAAACTTAATCTTCGTCTTTAATTTCAAGGACAACGTATTTTTTGCCGTCCTTAAGTGTCTGATTCATTTTCTCAAAGCAGACATAGGTCTTTTCAAGCTCGTTATACATTTTTGTAATATCGGCGCCCTCTGCCTCAAAGTAAAGAAGCATGGAATTATCTTTGTTTTCTGAAAAAGCAGGAATAAGCATATCAATTCTCCTTTATTATTTCGCAGGTTGTATTTTCTGTAAGAATAAGTTCCCCGTAAGAGGGTACTTTTATGTATCCGGACTTGGGATTTTTGATACTGACAACAGGTGTGGTGATTTCGGCTTCAACTGTACTCTTTTCAAATGCGAGGTCAGCACCCTCCATTGTGCAGTTTATCATTTTAAGTCCCTCGCAGTAGCAAAGGGGCTGTGTACCCGAAATCTTACAGTCAATGAAGGTGATATTCTTTGCATACCAGGCAAGGTATTCACCCTTTACGACGGAATTTTTTACAACTATGTTTTCTGCGTGCCAGAAGGCATCCTTTGTGTCAAAATTGCAGTTTTCAAAGGTGCAGTTTTTAATGTACTGGAAGGAATATTTGCCGTGAAGGGTCACATCCGTGAAGGTGAGATTTTCAGCTCTCAGCATAAAATATTCGCCCTCGGCTGATGTGTTATTCATTACAATATTTCTTGAAAACCAGCCGAATTCGGGAGAAATGATGCTTGAATTTTCAAGAGTAATACCGTCGCACTCTCTTAGTGCCTTGATTCCGTGAAGCCTTGTATTACGGATGGTGATATTATCGGAGTACCACAAAGCAGCTCTGCAGAGCTCCGTCATTTCGCAGTCGGTGATTTTAAGGGTATGAGTATGCCAGAAGGGGTATCTGAGATTGAAATAACAGTTTTCTGTTTCAATTTTTCTGCTTTCCTTAAAAGCACTTTCCCCATCGGCAGGTCCGTCAAAACGGCAGTTAACCGCCCTTACTGAGTCTGAGCCGTAAAGAGCTCTTTCTTCGTCAAAGGTTTTGTTCTCGATAATAGTCATTTTATTTTCTCTCTCTTTATAAAATCTGCAAAATAGTATAGCACAGAAAAAAACGAAAATCTATATTTTTACAAAAAATGCTGTCTGCACAAAACAGACAGCTGAAATTTTATTCGAAGGTAATTGTTTTTGCCCATTCTACAAAGGTGGGGAAGATTTCCTCGTATTTTTCCGTTTGTGTTGCAAACTGTATGAGCCAGAATGCATCATCCGTTTCAAAAACGGTGGCAAAGTAGCAGTATTCAACACCGCCTCCGCCCTCTGCGGCATACTCGAAGCACTTGAGGCCCTCATACTCTGTCAATTCAACGTCGGACAGCTCTGCCATTACAAAGCCGGCATATTCATCGAGGGTAATTTTTTCAGGAAACAGAGAAAACTCCTCTTTTATTGCAAGAACGGAATAGTGCTCATTGCCATAGCAGGCGGTAAAATTTTCCTGAGGAACGTACATAAAATCACTTGTAAGCGTTATAGACATTCCCTCTCTTGAGAAGGTTTGGGGGACTATCTTTTCCGCCTGACTTATGCCGAAATACCCGATTCCCCATCCTATTGCAAAGCAAATCGGAATAAGAATTGCCATAATAATATAGCTTTTTCTTCTTGTTTTCTTTCTGTGTGCAAGAACCTCTTGGTTATCAACACCCTCAAACTGAAAAGGATTGCCTGCCAAGGGATTAAAGTGATTCCTGCCCTTAATTGCTACATCAAAGGTACCTGCAGGCACGTCAAAGAATTCGTTACAGAAATTCTTAGAAAGCTTGTCCGCAAAAACAAACACTCTTGCACCGGTATCCTCAATAGGGAAGCTCTTCTGCTCACCGTTTTTAAGAGTACCCAGCTTTCGGCAGAGAACACCGTTAATCTTTGTATCTCCTGAAACACTGTCCTCAATATACACTTTCATTGTTATTAAACAAGCCACAGATGTTTTTTCTCTCGTAATTATAAGATTTCTCATAAATATCACCTCATATTTATATTATCACAAATTTTTTTCTTTTTCAACAAAAAAAGAAGCCTGTTACGGCTTCTTAAATAAGGTATGTGATTATAAGCTCTGCGATAAATACGGTCACACAGCAGGAAACGGCAACCTTTATAAGGTTAAAGCCTATTGCCGCCGTGATAATTCCCACAACAAGAGCTAAAATTCCCGATACGGGTGACTGTGTCGCATTGATTATTGCAGGGAAGGTCATAACCGCCAGGGTTACGTAGGGCACATAGTAGAGAAATGATTTTATAAAGCGGTTTTTTATGGGCTTTCTGAGAAGTGTCATGGGAATTGCCCTTATGAGGTATGACACCGCGCCCATAATAAGAATGTATATATAAATATTTTTATCCATTGGCACTTACCTCCTCTTCGTCCTTTCTCGGGAAGAGAATTGCCGC
>JAZOWG010000076.1:0-9297 GCA_045659105.1 Acutalibacteraceae bacterium | reverse complement strand
GCTAAAAAATCAAAAGCATAAACTAAAAAGACTCCGGGGAAGGATAATTTTCCTCGGAGTTTACTTAAATCATAATTTATCGAAGTAATTTATCTTTTCTTTGTCGTCCCCTACAAAATATTTTGCACAATCTCCGAATTCCGAAAATCATTTAATCGGGAGGATAAAATAATGTATTTTCTCGGCATTGACGGCGGCGGTACAAAAACCACCTGCCTTGTAACTGATGAAAACTTAAAGGAAATATACCGCACCTCGGGCTCCTCGATTAATTTCTATTCCGAGGGGCTTGAGAATGCACGCTCCAATATGAAGAGTATGCTTCTTGATATTGAAAAAAACACGGGTGTCTCCCGTTTTGACGGTGTGTGTGTCGGCTCATCGGCACTCTTCGGACGTGCTGACGAAAAGACAAAAGGTGACTTCTGCGACGGTGTTTTCGACTGTGATAACATAATAATGGATTCCGACCTTTTTATAGCGCTCAAGGCTACGGGCAAAGATATTGTCGCAGTAATTATCGCAGGCACGGGCTCTATGGCTGCAGGAAAAAATGCCGACGGTGAAATTATCACCAAGGGCGGCTACGGCTATATTTTAGGTGACGAGGGAAGCGGCTACAGAATTGCCCTTGACGGTATCCGTGAGGCTGTAAGAAGCCTTGACGGCACGGGAGAATATACCCTTCTCGGTGATATGCTTCTCTCTTTCTCGGGCGTTAAAACCAAGGAAGAGCTTGTGGATGCCTTCTATTCCCCCGAAAAGGACAGAAAAGCAATTGCCGCCTTCTCCGAGAGCGTGTCTGTTGCCGCAGAAAAGGGAGATAAAACCGCCCTCGGGATTCTTTATAATCAGGCAGAGCTGCTGTCGGAAACGGCAAAGGCACTCCTTGAAACAATGGCGGAAAAGCCTTACGTTTTTCTGTACGGCGGTGTTTTTCAGCATTCGGAAATTTTCAGAAAGCACTTCTCTTCTCTGATGAAGGACGTGTGTATGTCCTGTGAGCTTATGGCAAGAGAGCCTGTATTCGGTGCCTGCATTGCCGCAAGGGAGAGCGTGTTATGATAACCGAATTTATATGGGATTTTGACGGTATGCTTTTTGATACCTACCCCCACACAACGGCAGCCTTATGCGAATATTTCCGCCGTCACGGTAAAAGCATTGACCCCGAGGAGGCATTTTCTCAGCTTAAAATCAGTATCCGCAAGGCATTTTCCCACTTCGGTATGACAAAGGAGGGGGAGAGGGAGTTTTACGAAATTGAGGACGACCTTGATTTTGCTCCTCAGGGCTTCCCTTATGAGGGTGTGCCCGAAATGCTTCGCTTTATTACGGAAAACGGAGGCAGAAACTACCTTTTTACCCACAGAGACCGAGTTGCAATTCAGTATCTCGACAAATACGGACTGACGGAGCTTTTTACGGATTTCGTTACCCGTGAAATGGATTTTCCCTTTAAGCCTGCCCCCGACGGTATAGAGTATCTTCTTGAGAAGCACTCCCTGAAAAAAGAAAGCTGTCTGATGCTCGGGGACCGTGAAATCGACTGTCTTTCGGGGCTTAATGCCGGAATCAGAGCCCTTCTTTTTGACGAGTTTTCCGCCCTTGAAAACAGCCGGTATACTTTTTACGAAACCACCATCGACGGAGTTTTCAAAAAAGTAAGAGAGCTGATGAAATAAAATTTACTTTTTTCCTGCAGGATATTTTTTCTGCAGGAATTTTTTTATGGTAATTTATGTAAAAAATTTTGTGGTTTTATATAATTTGTAAAGCCAAAACCCTTGACTTTTTATGCTTTTAATTATAAAATAATAGGGATAATGCGGGCAGGTGAAAAATGCGGTATTTTTCTCAGGCTTTTAAATAGATTTTTACATAGATTTTATTTATTGCATTATTACTGTATCCTGTGCCCTACGGCACATTAAATAATAAATTTTGAAAACAGGAGGTGTATCCATCACAATGCAGGTTTCTATTGTTGTTGCAATAATAATTGCAGTCGTTGCAGCCGCTGTTTTCGGTGCTGTCGGTTTTGTTGTCGGCGGTATCTACAGAAAGAACAAGGCTGAAAAGGCCATCGGCTCCGCAACGGAAGAAGCAAAAAGAATTATCAGCAACGCTCTTACCACAGCCGAAACGAAGAAGCGTGAGGCTATCCTTGAAGCAAAGGACGAAATCCATAAGGAAAGAACAGAGCACGAAAAGGAAATCAAGGAGAGACGAAACGAGGTTCAGCGTCAGGAACGCAGAATGATCCAGAAGGAAGAATCTCTCGATAAGAAGACCGAGGCTCTCGAAAAGAAGGAAGAAGCCCTTCAGAATAAAATCAAGGAAGCAGAAACAAGACTTGAAGAGGTTGAAGCCCTCAAGAGAAGTCAGTTTGATATGCTTGAAAAGATTTCGGGCTTTACAAAAGAGCAGGCTAAAGAATATCTCATTAAGAATCTCGAGGGCGATCTCGTTCACGAAAAGGCTCTCAAGATTATGGAAATCGAACAGCGCACCCGTGAAGAGGCAGACAATCTTGCCAAGGAGATTATCACCACGGCTATTCAGCGCTGTGCTGCAGACCATGCGGCAGAGGCTACCGTCTCCGTTGTTGACCTTCCCAACGACGAAATGAAGGGAAGAATCATCGGACGTGAGGGCAGAAACATCAGAACACTCGAAAGCATTACTGGTGTTGACCTTATTATTGACGATACTCCCGAGGCAATTACGGTTTCAAGCTTTGACCCCGTACGCCGCGAGGTAGCAAGACTTACTATCGAAAAGCTCATTACTGATGGCAGAATACATCCCTCAAGAATTGAGGAAATGTATGAAAAATCCAAAAAAGAGGTTGAAGCAACCATTAAGGCAACCGGTGAAAGAGCTGCTATTGAGGCAGGCGTCAACGGTATTAACGGTGAGCTTATCAAGCTTCTCGGCCGTCTCAGATACCGCACGAGCTACGGTCAGAACGTTCTCAACCATTCTCTTGAGGTTTCCTATCTTGCAGGTCTTATGGCATCCGAGCTCGGTGTTGACGTAAAGGCAGCCAAGAGAGCAGGTCTTCTTCACGATATCGGTAAGGCACTCGACCACGAAATTGAGGGTACTCACATTTCTCTCGGCGTTGAATACGCAAGAAAGTACAAGGAAAAGGAAGAAATCATCCACGCAATTGAAGCTCACCACGGTGACGTTGAGGCAAAGAGCCTTGTTGCAGTCCTTGTTCAGGCAGCGGATGCTGTTTCCGCAGCACGTCCGGGAGCCAGAAGAGAAAACATCCAGAACTACATCAAGCGTCTCGAACAGCTTGAGGAAATCTCAACCTCCTTCCAGGGTGTTGATAAGTCCTTTGCAATTCAGGCAGGCCGTGAAATCCGCGTAATGGTCAAGCCCGAAATGGTAAGCGACGATCAGATGGTAGTTCTTGCAAGAGATATTTCCAAGAAGATTGAAGAAGAGCTTGAATATCCCGGTCAGATAAAGGTTCATATCATCAGAGAAAACCGTGTGTTTGACTACGCAAAATAAAACCTTATCTCCCGGAGAAAAAACTCCGGGAGTTTTTTAAAGTAAAAGGTAATAAGTAAAAGTGAACAGTGACTCTGTCGGAAGACACTTTGTGTCTTGAATTATACATAGAAAAAGGTAATTTATGAGAATATTATTTGTCGGGGACGTTGTAGCTCCCCAAGGGTGTGAGCACTTAAGAAAAGTGCTTCCCCGTTTAAAAAAGGAGCAGAATATTGATTTCTGCATTGTTAACGGCGAAAATTCTGCGCAGGGTAACGGAATTCTTCCCGGCTCCTGCGATTACATACTTGACTCGGGTGCAGACCTTATCACCACGGGCAACCACGCATTAAAGCGTGTCGAAATCGAAAAATATTTTGAAAACGAAAATATTCCCCTTATAAGACCCTCTAATTTCCACCGCACCGCCCCGGGAAGAGGATATTATATCCTCGAAAAAAAGGGCAAGCGCCTGGGAGTCATAAACCTTATGGGCAGGGTATATATGGAAACTGTCGAAAATCCCTTTGACGAGGCAGAACGCATCATAGCCGAAATGAAGGCTCAGGGCGTAAAAAACATCCTTGTGGATTTCCACGCCGAGGCTACCTCCGAAAAGAGAGTGATGGGATATTTTCTTGACGGTAAGGTAAGTGCGGTGCTGGGCACTCACACCCACGTGCAGACCGCAGACGCCTGCATTCTCCCCGAAGGCACGGCTTATATCACGGATACGGGTATGACGGGTGTGATTGACTCCGTTTTAGGCGTTGAAATCTCCTGCGCCTCCCGCAAGGTCATCACGGGACTTCCCGTGCATTTCAGAAATCCCGAGGGTCCCTGCAAAATGGATTGTGCAGTGGTTGAAACCGATAATTCAACAGGAAGGGCTGTGTCAATTGAAAGCTTCAGTATCAGGTAAAAAAATAATAGCGCTGCTCCTCTTTGCTGTTCTCCTGTTCTCCCTTACGGGGTGTGCGGATTCCGGTGAAGAGCAGACCTCCGTGTCCGAGGAGGAGACTATGCCCGTTATCCCCGGCGGAAGCCTCAGCGTGCCCTATATAGCCTCCGACTCACTTAATCCCTATTTCTCGGAAACTCTTCATAACTGCTCCCTTACCACCCTTTTGTACCGCAGTCTTTATACTCTTGATACCGCATTTATGCCGGGGAAGGACATTGCTGTGACAGAAAGCCTTTCGGGAAAGCTTCTCAGGGTTTTTATTAATCCCGACCTTGTTTTTTCAGACGGCTCTCCCGTGACTGCAGAGGATGTGCGGTATTCCTTTGACTGCGCAAAGGCGTCGCTTAGATACCGCACCGCACTTTCGGGAATAACCTCTTGCACGGCAGAGGACGATAAAACCGCGGTGTTTGAGCTTTCCCGTACGGATGCTCAGGTGCTGAATCTTCTCACCTTTCCCATTGTGAAAAACGGTACGGCAGATACGAGGAATTCTTATCCCACGGGTAACGGCTTCTATCAGTTCAGCGAGGACGGAATCCGCCTCACCTTAAAGGCTAATCTTCGTTATTCGGGCACCCTTCCCGAAATCGGCACAGTAAGACTCACGGACGTAAGCCGTAACACCAACCCCGCTAACCTTGTAGCAACAAACGAGCTTGATTTTTATTACTCCGACCTTTCGGACTCCGACGTGTCGGGAGTAAACTGCTCCTCAACGGGAGTATATCTCAACAATCTTGTTTTTATGGGCATAAACCACTATAACGTAAACCTTGTGCTCGCCACCTTCCGTCAGGCACTGTCCTTTGCAATAGACCGTCAGACCATTGCCGAAAGTGCATTTATGGGATATGCAAGGGGAGCCGCAGTGCCCTTCAATACCTCCTGGCAGAAATATTCATCATCTCTTTCCGCCTCCTCCGTTTCCCTTTCCGCTGACGGAGAAAAAACTCAGGAGCTGCTCTCTCAGTACGGCTTCGGTGAGGGCGGACAGCCTCTTGACCTGACACTTCTGTGCAACGAGGGAAATGCCTTTATAAGAAATGCGGCAAATGAAATTGCTTCTTCTCTTAAAGCCTATAATGTAAATATCACAATCCGTCTTATGAATTCCGAGGACCTCCAAAAGGCTGTTAAGGAGGGGCTTTACGACCTTTATATTGCAGAAATAAAAATCCCTGCAAATATGGATCTGACGGAATTTTTCAGCTACGGCGGAAATGCCTCCTACGGTATTGATTTCAGCTACCTTACCTGCAACGAGGCATATTCCCGTTACAGAAGCGGTGAAATCACCCTTGACGATTTTATTGCTGTTTTCAATAAGGAAATGCCCTTTATACCCCTTGCCTACAGAAACGGCAGATTCCTTTATACAAGGGACGTTATTTCCGAGCTTTACTGCGCCGAAAACTTCTTTTTTACGGATATAAACAATCTTAAATTTACGGGGAGATAAGCTATGATTTTTCCGAAGCCGAAAAAGCTCATTGCAGAAAAATATTTTTCATTCTCAGAAGAAATAAGGGTAAGCCTTAAGTCCTGCGACAGACTGTCTTCCGAGCCCGTCACTACCGTTTTCGGGGAAGCACGGGAGCCGGGAAATCTTGAAATTTTCGTGTTTTACGATAAGTCCCTCGGTGAAATTTCCGATGAAGCCTATAAAATGCTTCTGTCCGAAAAAGACGGAGTGCTTTTCGTTTCTCTTTACAGCGCAACGGAAAGAGGGCTTATAAGGGGTCTTTTTGCCCTTAAGAGAATGACCCTTAAAAACGAATTCCCTGTCGGAGAAATCACCGATTATCCTTCCTTTGCCGTCAGAGGCTATATTGAGGGCTTTTACGGTAAGCCCTGGAAAAGTGACGAGCGTATTGAAATGCTCCGTCTTATGGCACTTTTCGGAGAAAACACACATTATTACGCTCCCAAGGACGACCCCTATCACAGAAGTAAATGGCGTGAGCTCTACCCCGAAAGGGAGGCTTCGCAGCTGAAGTCGCTTGTGGACAGGGCAGGGGAGCTTTTCGTTGATTTTTATTACTGCATAGCTCCCGGACTCAGTATGAAATACTCGGACGAGGCTGAATTCGAGGCGCTTAAAAACAAAACCCGTCAGCTTTATACGTTGGGCATCAGCCGCTTCGGTCTTCTGCTTGACGACATCCCCTCGGATTTATTCTATGAGGAGGATAAAGTAAAATACGGCAATGCCGTCAATGCCCACGTCCGGCTTGCGTGGAAATACCGTGATTTCTTAAAAACGCTGTCTCCCGACTGCCGTCTTACGGTCTGTCCCACCTCCTACAGAGGCAAGGGCACGGAGCCGGAGCTTGTTGATTTTGCTTCTGCTATCCCCTCTGACGTTGACGTTTTCTTTACGGGAAGTGACATCTGCAGTAAGGAGATAACCCTTCCCGAGGCTGAGGTGTTTATTAAAAATAATCTCCACAAGCCTCTTTATTGGGACAATTATCCCGTAAACGATGCCGAAATGTTTATGGAAATGCACTTAGGCCCCGTTATCGGCAGAGAGCCTGAGCTTTATAAGGGAAGCGCAGGTCTTATATCAAACTGTATGGAATATTTTAACTGCAACAAATTTCCCCTTATAACAATTGCCTCATATCTGTGGAACAGCGAGGCTTATGAACCTGAGGAGAACTTCGGTGAAGCCGTGAAATTCCTTCTTCCCGAGGAGGAAAGGGAAGCCTTTGTGCTTCTTTCCGACCATTGCAGGACTGCTTGTCTTCACGATGAAAATTCAAGAATTATGGGTGAATATCTCTCCCGTGCTTCTGTCGAATTTCAGACAGGCAACAGGGAAGAGGCAATAAAAACCGTAACGGAATATACAGTAAAAGCAGTAAATGCTTATAATGCTCTTATGAAAAACAGCGAAAAGCCTTTATATAAGGAGCTTGCCCGCTGGATAAAAAAATTCGGTCTTATGTGTGAAATTATGGAGCTGTCCCTTAAGTATCTTGAGGGGGCAGACGTCAGGGAAGAGCTTGAAGAGAGGATGTCCTGCTATAACGAATCCGCTACGGTGCTGACTTCCTTCTGCTTCAGAGAATATATAGAAAGTGTACTGAGCGATGATTAAGGATAAATATTTTTATAAGACATTTTTCAGTCTTTATCTTGTAGTAGCACTTCAGAATATTATTGTTTTCAGCGTAAACCTTGCCGACAGCATAATGCTCGGCTCCTACAGCGAAACGGCAATGAGCGGTGTTTCCCTTGCAAATCAGATACAGTTCCTTTTACATATGTTTGTAAACGGAGCTGCTAACGGACTTGTGGTAATTGCCTCTCAGTACTGGGGCAAAAAGCACTTAGAGCCCATAAAGAAGGTGTTTTCCGCCGCGTTTCTTATAGGTGCCGCTATGTCTGCCGTGCTGACGGCTGCGGTGCTTATAGCTCCCGAGGGTATTCTCGGTATTCTTTCCGATGAAGCCGAAATTGTTCTTATGGGTGCCGAATATATTAAAATTATGGCATTCTCTTACGTGATTTTTGCCGTAACCCAGATACTTATTGCTCTTATGCGAAGCGTTGAAGCGGTAAGAATTGGCTTCTACACCTCTGTGCTTGCCCTTATTTTTAACGTAAGTCTTAACTACTGCCTTATTTTCGGAAAGCTGGGCTTCCCCGAAATGGGTGCCAGGGGTGCCGCAATTGCAACCCTTATTTCCCGTGTGGCAGAGCTTATAGCATCTCTTATTTACGTATTCCTTGTTGACAAGCGTCTGAGCCTTAAAATCAAGGACATTTTCTCCCTCGAAAAGGCATATTTCAGAGACTACATAAAGGCAGGTCTGCCCCTTATAGGCTCGGGCGGCTCCTGGGGAGTTGCCATGACCGTGCAGACTGCGATTATAGGCAGACTCGGTGCCGCCTGCATAGGTGCCAATGCCGTTACCGCTCCCGTTTTTCAGGTGGTGTCGGTGCTTTACACCTCCTCGTCCAACGCTTCAAGCGTGCTTATAGGCAAAACTGTCGGTGAAAACGATATTCCGAGAGTTAAAAAATATGCAAAAAAATTGCAGATTCTTTACATCGTCATAGGAGCGGTGTCCTGTGCTCTGCTTCTGCTTTTAAGGGATGCCATAATCTCTGTTTATGACGTTACCCCCGAAACGGCTGCTCTTGCCACCACATTTATCAACATTCTTGCCGTAACCGTTATAGGCTCCTCCTATGAGGCACCTGCTCTTTGCGGTATAGTATCGGGCGGCGGCGACACAAAATTCGTGTTCAAAAATGACATAATTTTTATGTGGTGTATGGTTCTGCCCCTTTCATTCCTCTCCGCATTTGTCTTTAAGTGGCCCGTTCCCGTGACCTTCTTTATCCTTAAATCCGACCAGCTGACCAAATGCCTTGTAGCGGTTGTAAAGGTAAACAGATATAAGTGGATTCGTACACTTACAAGATAAATTGCATCAACAAATTATGAGTTAAAGAAAAGGCTGGTGTACTATGTCTCCTTTATCAATTCTTCTTGCTGTTCTTTTTGCTGGCTTTGCCGTATCCTACGGTTGGGGAATCCGCGGCTTTGTCATAGGCGGAGAAAAGGGAGCTCTGCTTCCCGGTGCCCTTATGGGTATTTCCGTGGCATTCTTCGCTATGGGAGAGCAGGGCAAGGATTTCTGGATGTATTTTGCCGCTGCAGGTGCACTTACAATGTTCTACGGCGGAACGGAAACCTATGCTCAGACCATGTCCTTTCTTCTTTCCCGTGATAAGGAGGGACCCTATTATAACCGCCTGAAAACGGGTGTTATCGGCATATTCTTAAAGGGCGGACTGTGGTT
>JAZOWG010000075.1:0-10560 GCA_045659105.1 Acutalibacteraceae bacterium | reverse complement strand
TCGAGGAATTTTATATCCTTTTCATTTTCCCCGTTATTTACAATTACAAGGACGGTTTTTTCCTCATTTGCGAAGGCAACCTCCTGAAGATTTTCATCCTCACCTATCTTGTCAAACACCTCGACGCGGGTCATACCGGGCGCTATAAAGGACGTAAACTGCTTAAATGCCCAGTAGCGGTTGAACTTCTTTATTTCTCCGTCCTCCTCATAAAGCACACCGTCTTCATTAAAAGCGGTCCAGCTCTGCCAGGATACTGCATTAAGAAGCGTCAGGTCCTCGATAATTACGTTTGCCATATGAAGACCGCTGTCTATTGTCTTTGAATCTATTGTAAGAGGTAATTCGCACCACTCACTCATTTCAAAGACCTTTCCGGGATATTTCTCCTTGAAGGTATTGCCGAAATTGGTCTTTTCGTTTTTATTGCCGTCAAGCCAGTAGGAATGTCCTGCGAATGTATCGCAGTAAGCATTGACAGCTTCGTTTTCGAAGTATTTGAAAAGATAGTCGTTATAATCCCACGAAAGCTGACCTGTTTCCATACCCGAAAGCTTGTAGGAGGTATTTCTCTTCTGCATTTCCTCTGCAAATTTGCCCATAAGCACGGCTACCTCTTGGGGCTCATAGTGACAGCCCTCCTGACCTACCCATTCACCGCCCCAGTCCCACTGAGGCTCATTTATGGGAGAAATATATGTTACGGGATAACCTTCAGCCACAAACCAATCGGCAATCGTCAGAAGATAGTCCACGAATTTATCGTAATTTTCGGGAGGAAGGTTTGACTGCTTTTTCTCGAATCCGCCGCTTGCGTGACCCGAAACGGTCATTGAATAATGGGGGCTGTTACAGAAAAGCACAACCTCCTTGGCACCGTATTCAAGTGCTTTATCAAGGACACGTCTTGCATTAGCGTCGCGGGTAAAATCGTAAACGTACTCACCCTTTTCCTCGTCAAAAACATAAAAGCTTTCCGTTCTTCTTGCGGTATCTCCTATTCTTGAGTCGGGGTTATCTGCTTCACCGCCGCCTACGTTGTAGCGTATGACGTCAAGACCTAAGCCCTCCTCATCGGAAAAGAGAGCCTTTGCAATTGCATCCGCCTTTTCCTCAGTATCAATATTCTGCGCCCACCAACAGGTAGACGTGCCGAAGCTTCGGAAGGTCTGAAACTCCGCTTTTTCCTTTACGTCATAATACTGCTTTGTTTCACAGCCGAAAAGACTGCCGACTCCTGCAACAATAAAAGCCATAAGGTAAGCCAACCCCTTGATAATCATACTTATTTTTTCCCTTCACGATGTTTTTCTTTATTTTATCATATTTATCTCAAAAAAGGCAACAAAAAAAACGGACTATCCCCAATGAGGACAGTCCGTAAGCTTTTATCAGTAAATTGTAACTACAGTATCCGCAGAAATATTGTCAACGTTATATATTGCGCTGTAGCTTGTTTTGCCTGTGATATGGTCGTAAGAGGGAATCCATTCCGTCTGATACGTGCCTGTTTCGTTTCCGGGATTCCACGTAACCCTTACTACCTGGTCAAGACTCTGCTTTGTAACGATAATTGAGATACCGTCGCCGCCCGTTACGGTAAACTCTGAGGGAGTAACATCATCGGTTGTTGAACGGATGATCTGATAGGTTACACCGTCGGGAGCCTGTGCTCCGTCAATCTTTACGTTATAATAAGCAGTAAGGTCCTCAAGGAAATCAAGCTTGATGCCGAGGAAGTCGAGAATAAGTCTTATAATTCTCTTGAACATAGCCATAATACCTACGTTGCCCTCTTCCTGAATACCTGAAACGATAATTCTGCAATCGGTTGTGATATTGTCAATTGTATAAAGACGGCAGCCGTCCTCGTCAACGCCGTAGGAGGTAAGAGTTTCTGCGCCGCCGATAAGACCTGTGATGGAATCAAGGTCCTCATCATCAAGAAGACCGTTGAGAATTCCGGGGCCTCTCTGAACCATAACCTTCATGCCTGCTGCGGAATAGCCGGAGTTTACCTTTACACGGAAGCTGAAGGATTCACCGTAATATGTTACGTGATAGTACTCGTCCTTAAGAGTAAGCACCTTATATTCGTCACCGGAGGTAAGCTTTACGTTGTAGTGATTTCTGAGAAGGGCGGGCTGTCCGTTTTCGTCATACTCACCGACCGAGATATTGATATCACGGTCAACGTAAACGGTATACTCATTCTGTGCATTCATTTTTGCGGGAGAGCCGTTTATGAATACTACAGCTGTAAGCACGTTGTACTTTTCTGAGGTTACAACCTTGAAGGCAACTGTCTCACCCTCTTCGATTTCATTGAAATCATCCCACTGAACGATGCTGAATCTTTCCTCGGGAACCTGTGTCTGATCAATAATGTTTGAGGGAAGCATATAACGGCCGTTAAAGAATACATAATCACCGTTTGCATCGGCCACGTACTGAATTTCACCGTCAACAGTCTTTACAAACATATAGCCGCCTTCAAAGTCCTTTGAGGGTGCTGTGAAGGTAACGTCAAATTTCTGCTTTTCCGTATTCCCTGCCTCTGCTGTGCCTCCCTCTGCCGCAAATGCGGGAACAAGAGTCATAAATACGCAGAGTATGCTGAGAATAACGCTTATTGTTTTTTTCATTGGAATTCCTCCTGAAAAATTTTATTTTAAGTCAGTTTAATTATATATTAAGAGAAATAAAATGTCAATCAACATAATATACCGAATCACAGGCTTTTTATGTAAACTTTCACGAAAATATTGCAAAATATTAAACGTTGTTATAGAATATATTAAACTTTTGTTAAGAGGTAAATGCTATGTATCCCGAGTACAGACAGGATCTTGAACTTATAAAAATCACTCCGTCGGAAAGACAGATGACTCTTCAGCAGATGGAGTTTTATGCCTTCGTGCACTTTACCGTAAACACCTTCACGGACAAGGAATGGGGTGACGGCACGGAAAATCCCGGAATCTTTAATCCCCGGCTTCTTGACTGCAATCAGTGGGTCGAGGCGGTAAAAGCTGCCGGTATGACGGGACTTATCCTTACTGCCAAGCATCACGACGGCTTCTGTCTGTGGCCCAGTGCCTACACAGAGCACTCCGTAAAAAATTCACCTTATAAAAACGGACACGGCGACATCGTAAGGGAATGTGCCGAAGCCTGCAGAAAGGGCGGAATAAAATTCGGAGTATACCTCTCCCCCTGGGACAGAAACTGCCCCGTTTACGGTCAGGGCAAGGCTTATGACGACTATTACTGCAATCAGCTGACAGAATTACTTACAAGCTACGGTGAGCTTTTCTGTGTCTGGTTTGACGGTGCCTGCGGCGAGGGTCCTAACGGAAAAAAGCAGGAATACGACTGGGAAAGATATTACTCCGTAATAAGGAAGCATCAGCCCGATGCCTGTATTTCAATCAGCGGTCCCGACATCCGCTGGTGCGGTAATGAAGCCGGCGATACAAGAAAAAGTGAATGGAGCGTCATCACAAAGCGCCTTGCCGACGGCAGTGTAATTGAGGATACTGCTGCGGACCTCGGCAGCCGTGAGCTTCTCGCAAAAGCGGCAGAGCTTCATTGGCAGCCGGCGGAAACCGACACATCAATCCGTCCCGGCTGGTTCTATCACAAAAATGAAGATACAAGTGTACGCTCACTTAAAACCCTTTCCGACATTTATTTCAGAAGCGTCGGCGGAAATTCCACCCTTCTTCTCAACATTCCTCCCGACACAAACGGACTTTTCAGCAAAACTGACGTAAGAAGGCTTAAGCAGTTAGGTGACGCTATAAAAAGCTCTTTTGCTTTCTGCCTTTCCGAGGATGCCGTTTTTTCGGCTGATAAGTGTGACGGAGAAAATCTCATCGAAAACGTAAAGACAGATTCTTACGACACTTATTTCAAAACAAACGACGGGGAAAATACCGTAACAATCACAATAACCCTTCCCGAAAAAAGAAAAATCCGTATGGCGGTACTCAAGGAAAATATCCTTTTAAGCCAAAGAGTAGAAGGCTTTACAATTGACTGTACAAGGCAGAAGGGATTTAAACGTCTCTTCGAGGGCACCACCGTGGGCTACAAAAAAATTGCCCGCTTCCGCCCCACAGTTACGGACACCGTAAGAATCACCATAACCGATTCCCGTGTAGCCCCTGCAATCTCACACATTGCATTATACTAAAAAAGGACCTTAAGTCTTCTGACTTAAGGTCTTTTTTATATCGTTTTTATTTGTTTGAATCAATAAAGCTCTTTACGGCTGCAACGCCTGCGAACTTTTCAGCAACACCGTTCTTGTAAACTACAAGTGTGGGGGCCTGCTTGAGCTCAAGCTCCTTTGCAAGGTCGGGATTCTCGGAAACAAGAAGCTTTTCGAAGGAAATGCCTGCCTTGTCGAGCCACTGTACTGCAAGCTTGCAGTTGGGGCAGGTTTCTGTTGTGAAAAGAAGAACCTTTTCTGCTTCTGCTGTTTCACAAGCACACTCAACGGGAGCTTCTTCTGCGGGAGCACCGTCTCTCTTGAGAACAGACTTTTCGATGTTGTAAACCTTTCTGTCCTTGAATTCCTGGCTCTTACCGTCGTTCCAGTTCTTAACGGGACGGTAGTAGCCTGTAATTCTTGAGTAAACCTCAGTCTCCTTACCGCAGAGAGGACACTTGTACTGCTCACCGATGAGGTAGCCGTGCTCCTGACATACGGAATATGTGGGAGAGATTGAGTAGTAAGGAAGTCTGTAGTTTTCTGCAATCTTCTTTACAAGGTTTGCAGCTGCCTTCCAGTCGGGAAGCTTTTCACCGAGGTATGCGTGGAAAACAGTACCGGATGTATAAAGAGTATGAAGCTCATCCTGCATATCAAGAGCTGTGAAGATATCCTCTGTGTAGCCTACGGGGAGGTGTGAGGAGTTAGTATAGTAGGGAGTTGCACCCTCGTGTGCTGTGATGATTTCGGGGTATCTTGCCTTGTCGTGCTTTGCAAGTCTGTAGGAGGTGGATTCAGCGGGAGTTGCTTCAAGGTTATAAAGGTCGCCGTACATTTCCTGATAGTCGGAAAGACGCTCTCTCATATGATTGAGAACCTTCTTTGTGAACTCCTGAGTCTCCTCGTTTGTCATATTCTTACGGAGCCAGTTAGCATTGAGACCTACCTCATTCATACCTACAAGACCGATTGTGGAGAAGTGGTTATTGAAGGTGCCGAGATATCTCTTTGTGTAGGGATAAAGACCCTCGTCAAGAAGCTTTGTGATGATTTCTCTCTTAACCTTAAGAGAACGTGCGGAGATGTCCATCATCTTGTCAAGACGTGCGAAGAAATCTGCCTCGTCCTTGGCAAGATATGCGATTCTGGGCATATTGATTGTAACAACGCCGACTGAACCTGTGCTTTCGCCGCTTCCGAAGAAGCCGCCGGACTTTTTACGGAGCTCTCTGAGGTCAAGACGGAGTCTGCAGCACATTGAACGTACGTCGTTGGGCTCCATATCGGAGTTGATATAGTTTGAGAAATAGGGTGTGCCGTATTTTGAGGTCATTTCAAAGAGAAGCTTGTTGTTCTCTGTTTCGGACCAGTCAAAGTCTCTTGTGATGGAGTATGTGGGAATGGGATACTGGAAGCCTCTGCCGTTAGCATCGCCCTCAATCATGGTTTCAATAAATGCCTTATTGACCATATCCATTTCCTTCTTACAGTCACCGTAGGTGAAGTCCTGAGGCTTGCCGCCTACAATCGCAGGCTTGCATGCAAGGTCAGCAGGGCAGGTCCAGTCAAGAGTGATGTTTGAGAAGGGAGCCTGTGTACCCCAACGGGAGGGAGTGTTTACACCGAAAATGAAGGATTCGATGCACTTTTTAACCTCCTTGTAGGAAAGGTTGTCAACCTTTACAAAGGGAGCAAGATATGTGTCGAAGGAGGAGAATGCCTGAGCACCTGCCCATTCATTCTGCATAATACCGAGGAAATTTACCATCTGGTTGCAGAGTGTTGCAAGGTGGCTTGCGGGAGAGGATGTAATCTTTCCGGGAACACCGCCGAGACCCTCTTCAATAAGCTGACGGAGTGACCAGCCTGCACAGTAGCCTGTAAGCATTGAAAGGTCGTGGATGTGAATATCGGCATTCTTGTGAGCGGCTGCAATTTCCTCGTCATAAACCTCGGAAAGCCAGTAGTTAGCGGTGATTGCACCTGAGTTTGAAAGAATAAGACCGCCGACAGAATATGTAACGGTGGAGTTTTCCTTAACTCTCCAGTCGGAAACCTTAACGTAATTGTCAACAATCTCCTTATAGTCGAGAATTGTGGACTTCATATTACGGATCTTTTCTCTGTTCTTTCTGTAAAGGATGTATGCCTTTGCGATTTCTGCATAGCCTGCCTGAACAAGCACGGATTCAACAGAGTCCTGAATATCTTCAACGGTGATATAGCCGTCCTTTACCTTTGCTTCAAAATCTGCTGTTACCTTGAGTGCAAGGAAATCGATGATGTTGGGATGTGTTTCTCTGTTCTGTGCTTCAAAAGCCTTGCTGATAGCGGAAGCAATTTTCGCAATATTAAATTCTGCCTTCTCGCCGTCTCTTTTAATTACCTGATAAGCCATTTGTTTCCTCTCCTTCGTTTCAATGTGTTATGTCAAAAAATAATACCTTCCTGAATGCACATCTCTGCGGTGTGCTTGCATATAATAGCACACCGACCACCTAAAAATCAATATCTTGTGTTAAGATTTTTTTATTTTCGGAACAATGCACAATATCTTGTTCCTTTTTTGTTGTAATTGTCTGTTAAAAAGCCGAAAAATACACCGTTGACACAACATATTGTGCCAACGGCTCATTTTTATCACAATATATATTTACTGTAAAACACCTCTTGTTTCACAGAGAAGCACAAACTCAGCTGCCTCTTCAGCCATTTTTATAAGGTCCTCCTCGGGGTGCGCCGAGCATCCCTCACACAATATATCGCCCGAGTCCTTAAACTGCTGAAGATAGTATTTTTCACTCCTTCCGAGCATTTTAGCAATTGCTGTTATATCCTCTTGCGTGTGGTATTCCTTAACGACCGTGGTCCTGAATTCGTGGGGAATACCGCTTGACTTTATGATTTCAATGCTTTTGGCAATTTCCTCATAAGGCACTGAGCTTCCCGACGTAAGAGCATATTTTTCGGGAGTATTTTTAATATCCATAGCAATAAAGTCAACAAGTCCCTCGTCCAAGAGAAACTGAAGCACCTCACTCTTACTGCCGTTGGTATCAAGCTTTACCTTATAGCCTTCTTCCTTTATTTTTCTTATAAAATCTCCTATATCCTTATGCAAAAGAGGCTCACCGCCCGTAATTGCCACGCCGTCGAGAATTCCCTGCCTCTTTTTAAGATATGAAAGAATCTCTTCCTCGGAGTATTCCTCCTGAGCCTCTCCCGTAACAAGGGGAGTATTGTGGCAGAAGGGACAGCGCATATTACAGCCCGAGGTAAAAAGTGTACAGGCAGTATGTCCCGGAAAGTCAAGTAAGGTCAGCTTCTGAAAACCGCTTATTTTCATAAAATATCACCGTAAATTATTGTATATTATAAATCACGTTAAGTCAATTGTGAGGAACGGGGAATTTTTTGTTAAAACTATGTTTACTTTTTCGTAAAATTATATTACATTATATATTGTAACATAAATTTACAAAAACGAATTAAGGAGAAACGAACATGAAAAAGATTTTATCCGTGCTTCTTGCAGCAATGCTTCTTATGCTCACAGCGATTCCTGCATTCGCAATGCCCTTTAATGCAGGCGTAGATGAGCTCAAAACTCAGTTTTTAAAGGCAGAGGGGCCCGAGACCGACGGTCTTGCTATCGGCTATCATTATTTCTCTCCCGTAAAGGAAAACGACAGCACAAAGTATCCTCTCGTTGTATGGCTTCACGGTATGGGTGACGGCTTCGAGGAAGGAAGACTTCTCGAATCAACAAACATCGCTTACTGGACAAGCGACGAATTCCAGGCAAGATTCACAAACGGCGGTGCATTCATTCTTGCTCCCCGCTCCGATGAATCAAAGGGTCTTTGCTGGAACTCAGGCACAATTGAGCCCTTAAAGGCTGCAATTGACGGTTTTATCGCAGAGAATAAGGACAATATCGACCTTTCAAGAATCTATGTGGGCGGCTACTCCATGGGCGGTAAAATGACTCTTAAAATGGCAATTGCCTTCCCCGAAATGTTTGCGGCAGCATTCCCCATCTGTCCTGCATGGTCCCCCGATGAGGAAGCATTCTCCTACATTGCAGATATGCCCGTATGGATTACTTCAGGTAAGACGGATCCCCTCGTAAACTATGATTTCTCCGTAACAAAGACCTTCGAAAAGCTCGCAAACACTTCAAACGTAGCTTCCGAATGCCGTCTTTCAATCCTTTCAAAGGTCTGCTATGAGGACGGAACAAAGACGTCAAGCGGACATCATTCCTGGTTTGCGGTTAATCACGATATGTTCTCGAACACAAACGGCGATTATCCCTATATGTCAACTGTAAACGGCCTCGGCGAGACAGTAACACTCACCTACCCCGACGGTATGATTTCCTGGCTTTGCGCTCACACCTCCGATTACGACGGAGCACCCTCCGAGGGTCAGGGTAACCTTGATAACGTAAGCAACAAGGACAACATCCTCGGAATCACAGGTATTATTGATTTCTTCAAAACACTCATTCAGGCAATTATCAATCTTTTCAAGTTCTGATAAAAAAGCATATTAATAAGCCGATGCATTCGCATCGGCTTTTTTTGCATTTATTTACGGCATATAGGGGTCTTCGGATGCTACATAGTCCTCGGGCATCATAAACTGTCTCATAAATTTAATGGTAAAATCAACGCCCCACTGTCCCTTTGCGCCCTTCCATTTACCCGAATGAGGCTCAATGGAAAGAACACCGTTATAATCGCTTACATAAAGCATTGTCATAATTGCGCCCCAGTTAAGTCCGTCAAGACCTGCAGGCGGATCGTCAAAGCCGTCTCCTGCAATATGAAGCACACCCTTTACGTGGAAATGGTACACACGGTCGCCCCAGTCGCGAAGCTCCTTAAGATAGTCTCCGCCTCTGTTGAAGCAATGAGAGGGGTCGTACTTGATACCAAGCTCGGGAAGTGCTCCGTGAATTACGCTCCAGGCTCTTTCCTCACAGACAAAGTTTGCCCAGTCGCAGTTATAGGTTGCAATTTTAACACTCTTATCCCTTGCATAATCAATAAGCGTCTTAAAGTAATCTATAGCAATAAGGCAGTTTTCATAATATGTCTTTTCTTCAATGAAGTTACAGCCTACATTATACACGGGACAGCCGACGATTGACGCTAAATCAATAAGATTTTTGTCGTGCTGCAGTGCCTCGGGGATGACACAGCCGTTTTCATCAACTCTGTCCATACCCCATCTGCCGATTGAGCCTACAAGAATACCGTATTTCTCGGAATATCCCTTTATTTCCTCGGCTCTTTTAAGCACTTCCATAGAATCGTTATAATGATTAATGCAAAATTCAACAGCCTCGAGGCCCTTTTCCTTTACTGCCTTGAAATGGCCCTCTTCCCAGCCGTTTATAATACCTAATTTCATACATATCACCTCGGAAACAGTATAACAGACTGCAATACTTTATGTCAACAAAATGACAATAAAACGATATGATTCCGCAAAAATTTTATTGAATATGCCGCCGTATTGTGTTAAAATAGAGAAAACATTTTTCAGGGAGGATTTTTTATGGCAAAATGGCGTGTAGGACTTATCGGTAACGGCGGCATCTGTAAGGGTGCCCACTTAAGCACCTATCTCAACGACGAAAGACTTGAGGTTGCCGCAGTCTGCGATATTATTGAAGAAAGAGCACAGTTTTTAAAGGATAATTATTTCCCCGATGCAAAGGTTTACACGGATTTCAACGAGCTTCTTAAGGACGAAACGATAGACTCTGTTGACATCTGTACTCCCAACTATCTGCACTCGATTATTGCCGTTGCGGCATTTGAGGCAGGTAAGCACGTTTTCTGTGAAAAGCCCGATGCGGTTGACGTATCAGAGGTTCTCAGAATGAACGAGGCAGCAAAGAAGGCAGGAAAAACCCTTATGGTTATGAGAAATAACCGCTTTGTTGATGCTTCCGTTTTCGCAAAGAAGTTCATTGAAAAAGGCAAGATGGGTGACATCTACTGCGGACGTGCCGGCTGGCAGAGAAGAAGAGGCATCCCCGGCAAGGGCGGCTGGTTCACCACAAAGGCACAGTCGGGCGGCGGCCCCCTTATTGACCTGGGCGTTCATATGATTGACCTTGCAATATGGCTTATGGGCAATCCCACACCCGTTGCGGTTTCGGGTAACACATATATGAAGTTTGCGGACAACGATTCCTCAGACTCAGTAAATTCCGATTTCGGCGACAAGAATGCAGAAGGTACCTTTGACGTTGAAGACCTTGCAATGGGTATGATCCGTTTTGACAACGGTGCCGTTTTACAGATTGAATTCAGCTGGGCATC
>JAZOWG010000074.1:0-4470 GCA_045659105.1 Acutalibacteraceae bacterium | reverse complement strand
GGAATTAAAGGAGGCTATGAAGGATACGGGGGTACGCTTCGGCGTTTATCACTCCGTTTATGAGTGGTTTCATCCCCTTTACCTGAAAGATCCCGAGGAATATGCAGTAAAGCACCTTCATCCTATGCTTAAAGAGCTTATAACAAAATATGAGCCCTCTACCCTCTTTACCGACGGCGAATGGGATCATCCCAGCTCTACCTGGCACTCAACGGAATTTTTGACCTGGCTTTACAATGAATCCCCCGTAAAGGACTATATTGTACCCAACGACCGCTGGGGCAAGGAAACAAGAGGAAGACTCGGCGGTAACTTCACCACGGAATACGGCTATATTGAAGAGGGCAGAAAAATTGAGGACGTTGAGCTTGACCGTCCCTTTGAGGAATGCAGAGGCATCGGACGCTCCTTCGGCTTCAACAGAATTGAAACAACAGAGGATTATCTTTCTGCGAAAGAGCTTATTGAAATGCTCGTAGAGCTCGTTTCCAAGGGCGGAAACTTCCTTCTTAACATCGGCCCTGCAGCAGACGGCACAATTCCCGTAATTATGGAAGAAAGACTTCTGCAGATAGGTCAGTGGCTCGAGGTAAACGGCGATGCAATTTACGGCACACGCCTTTACACAAAGAAGCCTCAGAAGGATACCTACTACACAAAGAAGGGCGACAAGGTATTTGCACTAATCAACCGCTTCCCCTTCGGCAGTGTTACTCTTTCAGAGGTAGATTATGACGAAAATCTCAAGGCCCGTCTTCTCTCCCACGATGCTCCTCTAACAACGGAAAACGACGGCGGAAAGCTGAAAATCAACTTCCCTGCCATCAACCCCGACGAGGTAAAGTGCCAGTATATGTATGCAATTGAATTAACAAAGTAAAAATTTTTGCCCTCATCTTTTCAGATGAGGGCAGTTTTTTGTATTTATTTCTTTATAACCTTAAATGTAAGAGTATGCTCGCCGAGATTTTCGCCTGTAACTGTTACGGTGACGTCACCTGACTTACCTGCTGTTTTAAGCCAGAAGGCACGGGCGCCGCCCACAAGGGCGAATTCTTCGGGGCCGATAACCGTAGCAGGGCCGTCGACCTTTACCCTTATGCTGTTGTTTGCAAAGGGAAGACGGTTGCCGTTAAGATCCTGACACATAAGCTCAACTCTTGTTACGTCATAGGTCTTGTCTTCTATGAGTGTATCGCTGTCTGCCTTGACTGCAAGCTTCTGTCCGGAAACAGCTGTACGGGTAACGGATTTTACAAGAACACCATCCTTATAGCCGTCAAAGCGGTATTCAACCTGCTCGTCACCCCAGTTAGCAAAATATTTGGTAACAAGGTCAACCATCTGAGAAATCTTCATTCTGCCCTTTAAGAAGGAATAAGCAATTTCAAGATAGTGCTGAGGAGGCATAATATAGCCGTGTACGGATGCGGCAACAAGAGCGTTTTTAAGAGGCTCTGCAACGTCGTGAGGAAGTCCGTCCTCTGTTTCAAGGCTGTCACCTATATAGTCCTTAGGAAGAACGGGAGGATGGGGAAGGTTGGGATAAGCCTTCTTATCGGGATATGCCGTACTCTTATACTTGCCGTTTTTATAAATTTCAACATAGTCGCAGTTGGTAAAAATATAGTTCTGACCGATAATTGCACCGGGATGCTCACCTACGTCCATAGCGGAGGAGGTTTCAAGCACGGGAATATCGTCCTGCTGAGAAGCGTAAACCGCTGCGGCAAGCTTGGGGATACGGAACATATCTGCAACACCGTGGTAGCAGATTCTGTCACCGCTTCCGAAGTCCTTATGAGTATTGTAGTCAGCCATACACCAGCCGATAGCACCCGTGTGACGCTTTGAACCGAAGGAGGTATTCTGAACACGAAGGTGTCTTAATGCGTGCTCGGTACGAAGTGCCTCTCTGTCAAAGGTCTTTGTGGGATACATATGACCGTTATGCTCCGTAACAAGGTAGGGAGCCTTTATTCCGCAGGTAATAATTGCAGGAAGAAGATTTATGGGACCGCCCGAATGGATAAAGTCATTATAGGTATAAACGTCTTCGAGCAGGTGGCTACGGGGGAAGTTACGGACACCGCCCGTCTGTCTTGTGGGGTCAAGAGAGCGTGCAAGAGCATTTGTTTCCGTGTAGAATTCGTCACAGTCTCCGCCTTCGTTTACACGTACACCCCAGAGAACAACAGAAGGATGACTTCTGTCTCTCATTACCATTGAACGGATATTGTCGAGGCAGTTTTCTCTCCATTCACCTTCACCGAGGAACTGCCAGGAGGGCATTTCGGTAAATACGAGAAGACCGATTTCATCACAGCGCTCAAGAAAATGAACAGAATCGGGATAGTGTGCGGTTCTTACAATATTACACCCGAGAGTATATTTCATAAAGTCGGCATCAGCCTTCTGTGCGGAAGCGGGCATTGCGTTACCGACGTAAGGATAGCTCTGATGGCGGTTAAGACCGATAAGCTTTATCTTTCTGCCGTTAAGAACGAATCCCGTTCTTGTGAAAGAAGCCTCACGGAAGCCGAAGCGCTTTTCTGTTTCATCGTCACCGAAGCTTACCTTAAGAGTGTAGAGCTTAGGATTATCAATATCCCACAATTCAACGTTCTTTACCTTCCAGCGGATACGGATTGCCTTGCCGTCTGCATCGGCAGTTTTCGTACCGAGAAGCTTTTCGCCGTCAAAAAGCTCAAACCTGCACTTGCCCGTAACCTTTTCGGAAAATGTAACGTCAGCTTCAATTGTTTTTACGCTGTAAAGAGGGTCGGGAGTTTTTACAAAAACATCCTCAATGTATTTTTCGTCATATATATCAATATGTACTTCTCTGTAAATACCGCCGTAAACAAGGTAGTCAACAACCTTGCCGAAGGGAGGAATTTCGGGTCTTTCTGTGGAATCGAGCATAACTGTAAGGAAGTTATTGCTCTTATTTACCTTATCCGTAATTTCAAGGGAGAAGGGTGTGTAACCGCCCTTGTGCTCACCGATAAACTCGCCGTTAAGATACACCTTAGCATAGTTTGCCGCAGCTTCAAAGGTAATAAAAATATGCTTCTTACCCGTAAAAGCATCCTTGGGAAGACGGAAGGTTTTTCTGTAACAGCTTACAAACTGAAAAATCTTCTCATCAAAATAGTTATAAGGAAGCTCCTTGTTTGTGTGAGGAAGCTGTACCTTGACGAAATCCCCGTCATCAAAACCCGGCTTTATCATTTCTTCAGTAAAGCTTTCACTGTATTTCCAGTCAAAATTCAGATCAATTACTTTTCTCATACCGTACACTCCTTCATAAAAGTATATACGAATTTATTATACATTGGAAAAGAGAGTAAGTCAATGACACAAAAAACTGTTGATTTGTACGATATTAATTGCTAAAATAATCCTATACTGTCAGGGGAAGGTGTTTTTATGAGCAAAAAAATGAAAGCCGCAAAAATAATTGCTGGGACAGCCGTTATTGCCGCAGGTGCTTATCTCGGTGCAGGCGGTGCATTATGCTACGGAATTCTTTCAAAGAAGGCCTGCAACAAGCATCCCGAAGAGCTTCTTCAGGCACCCGGTAATATGCACAGATATATGAATGATGAAAACTTCAGAACAGCCGACGACTGGTACTGCGGAATCAATCCCGAGGATACCGTGCTTTATAATGAAAAGGGTGAAAAGCTCCTTTCAAAGATAATTTTGAGGGATGAGCCCTCACACAAGTGGCTTATTGCCGTCCACGGCTATACCTCCCGTCCGAGAGCTATGGCACGTCAGGCAATTCATTTCTATAAAAACGGATATAACTGCATTATGCCCTGCCAGCGTGCTCACAGAAACAGAGACGGACACTTTACGTCTATGGGCTATTATGAAAAGCTTGATATCATCTCCTGGATCAATTATATCATTTCTCTTGACCCCGAAGCGGAAATTGTGCTTCTCGGTATTTCAATGGGCAGTACAACTGTTATGCTGACAACGGGTGAAAAGCTTCCCGCAAACGTAAAATGCTGTGTTGCAGACTGCGGATTTACAGACTGCACAGAGCTTTTTAAGGGCTCAATAGAAAGAGAGGCAGGTCTTCCTCCCTTCCCCTTCGTAAATGCTGCAGATACCTTTGCAAAGCTTTTTCTCGGTTGGAGCTTTTCGGACTGCTCACCCGTAAGAGCCGTATCACACTCGGGAACTCCCACACTTTTCATTCACGGCGAAGATGATAAGGTAGTGCCCTTCTGGATGATGGAAGCACTTTACGAAAAATGCTCGGCACCGAAAATGAAGTTGGCTCTTCCCGACACGGGTCATGATGAAGCCTGTGCAAACTTCCCCGAAAAATATTGGGAAGCAGTTGACAGCCTTGTAAACAGATATATGAATATATAGAAAAAAGGACTGCCGAAGCAGTCCTTTTTTTAATTCAAGCCGAAAGGCTTCATACAGTGTCACTATTCACTGTTA
>JAZOWG010000073.1:0-34452 GCA_045659105.1 Acutalibacteraceae bacterium | reverse complement strand
AACATATATCACCTTTACAAAGGATAGTCTTGAGGTTACTGCAGAGGTTACCGTATTTGAAAATAACGCATCCTCTCAGTGGGTAGTTTATATCAAAAATAACGGCACTGAAAATTCAGGTGTTATCAGTGATTTCTATGCGCTTGATTCAAGCTTCAACACGGGCAAATCTGATATTTATTATTCTATGGGAAGTGACACTCAGGCAGGGGACTTCTCCCTTATAAAAAAAACTCTTTCCTCATCAGCAAAAACCTTCTCGGGTAATGAGGGTAAGCCTACCGAGAAATATATGCCCTACTTCAACGTAAACGGTGAGAATACGGGAATTGTTTTCGGTATCGGCTGGACGGGACAGTGGGAAGCAGAATTTTCCTGTTCTGACGGAAATACTGCAGCTAAGGTAAAACAGCAGAGCTTCAATGCATATCTTCTTCCCGGTGAAGAGGTGCGCTCACCTCTTGTATCCCTTACCTTCTACGATAACGACAATGCCTTAAAGGGCTTTAATCAGTTCCGTCAGTGGATTACTGATTGTGTTTATCCCGATGAGGTTACAAAGGGACATTACACCGTAATGGAGGTTGCAGGACCCCTGTCAACAAGAACCTCAGATGAAATTATAGAAATTCTTGACGGGTTGAGAGATGAAGTTTTTGCCCAGACGGATGCCTTCTGGATGGATGCCGGCTGGTACAGCTATAATGAAGGCTGGTATGACGGTGTCGGCAACTGGACTGTGGATACCGGGAGATATGATAACGGTATTATTGAATTGTCAACCTATGCGAAAAACAAGGGGCTCGGTCACGTGCTCTGGTATGAGCCCGAAAGAGTGTTCCGCAATACTGTTTTTTATAATACCGGTATTGAGCATGAACAGTGGCTTATTGATACGGGCGACGACCACGTTATGTGGAATCTTGCCGATGAGGAAGCACTTAAATACTACTGCGAATATCTCGTGAATTCAATGAAGGAAAACGGCGTTACCGTTTATCGTCAGGACTTCAATTTTGCCCCCCTTGAATACTGGCAGAAGGCAGACAAAGAGTATTACGGCGGCAGAACGGGTATCTGCGAAAACCATTATGTGACAAACCTTTACCGCTTCCTTGATTATGTTGTTGAAAATATCCCCGGTCTTATTATCGATAACTGTGCATCGGGCGGTAAGCGTCTTGACCTTGAAATGACCTACCGCAGTATTCCCTTCTGGAGAAGTGACTACAACTGTGCAGTTCATTCCGACCTTTTTGAGGCTACGCAGTCACAGACCTACGGTATTTCCTTCTGGCTTCCCATATCAGGTACTGCGCAGAATGCCGTAAGTGAGTATTCCTTAAGGTCCGCAATTACACCCCTTGTGCTTATGGATTTTTATGCTAACTATACGGAGCATTTTAATCTTTTCCATACTCAGCGTGAGCTTATGACGGGAAATTACTATCCCCTCGATTTCGGTTCATTTGATAAAAATAAGATGCATTCTATGCAGTATATGTCGGAAGACGGTCTTACGGGTGTTGTATTTGTTTATAAGAGACCCGAAGTGAACAAGTCCGAATATACAATTGCACTCAATGGTCTTGTTGCCGATGCAATATATGAAATTTCCGATGTTGACGGTATTATTGAAGCTAAAGAATATAAGGGAAGCGAGCTTATGTCGGAAGGCTTCACAATACCTCTTCCCGACGGAGAAAAGGCTATAGTGCTGAATATCAGCGCAAAATAAGGTGTTATAATGATTATTTTGATTGCAGGTGCCTCTCATACGGGCAAAACTGCCCTTGCACAGAGGCTTCTCGAAAAATACAAATTCCCTTACCTTTCAATCGACCACCTGAAAATGGGGCTTATCAGAAGCGGTAATACGTCACTTACTCCTCTTAGTGATGACGGGGAGCTGACAGCATATCTTTGGCCAATAGTCCGTGAAATGATAAAAACCGCCATAGAAAACAAGCAGAATCTGATTGTTGAGGGCTGTTATATTCCTTTGGATTGGGAAAATGATTTTGATTCGGAATATCTCCGAAATATCCGTTTTATCTGTCTTATTATGAGTGAGAATTATATAAAAAATCACTTTGACGATATAAAAGGGTATGCGAATATCATTGAAAACCGTCTTGACGACAGTGACTGCACAATTGAAGGTGTTATAAAAGACAATGCGCAGATGCTGAAAACGGCAGAAAGGTATAAGGTAAATTACGTTCTTATTGATGAAAAGTACGATTTTGATATTGATTTCGGAGAGTGAATACAATGGCAAAAAACAACAGATTTGAAAAGGTTTATTCTCAGGGACTCGGGGGAACGGAAATATGGGTTGATAAGGAAACAGGCGTAAACTATCTTTTCCATGCGAGTGGTTATGCAGGAGGACTTACCCCCTTACTTGACAGAGACGGAAAGCCTGTTGTCAGCCCTTTATTCAATGAATAACCCGAGGTACGGTTATGTACAGAGAATTGCTTGAAAGCTACATAAAAGACCACAATTGGGCAAAGCTGCAGAAGCCTTGCTCCGAAGAGGAAATTTCGGAGACGGAAAAGTATGTCGGCTACTCCTTTCCCGACGACCTTAAGAATCTGCTTCGTGAGACAGACGGAGATCACTGGTTTTTACTGTCTGCAAAGGAAATCAGGGAAAACGTAAAAACAAACCGTGAGATTTTTCCCGAATATCTTGAGGCTGATGAATTCGAAGAAAAGGTCAACCGATTTATTTTCTTTGCCACTAACGGATGCGGTGACTATTACTGCTATAAAGTTTTCCCTGACGGCAGAACTGATGACAGTGCCGTATATATCTGGGAGCACGAGCTTTTTGAAGTCCGTAAGGTTGCATCGGATATAAAAGAGCTGATAACAAAGTATTATAACGATGAAATATAAAATTTTTGCTGAAAACGGGGAAATGAAATGAGCAAAAAAGACGTAAAATACCTTCTCGGTATTGACGGGGGCGGCACAAAAACAGAATTTCTGCTGACGGATATACTCGGTCAGGAAATACGGAGAATTATTCTCAGCGGTTCTAATCCCGTTAATATGGGAATTGAGAATTCCTGCGACATGCTTTCGGAAGGAATAAAGAGAATTTGTGAGGGTATTAATTATTCTGAAATCTCCCTATATGCCGGTATTGCAGGGGCTAAAACAGGGGATAATGAAAAGCAGATAAACGATTTTCTCTCAGGCTTCGGCTTTTCACGGTTTTCTTGCGGAAGTGACGTTGACCTTGCTCTTGAACTGACCTTGTCAGACGAAAACGGAACAGCTGTAATTATGGGGACCGGCATTGTTGCCTTTTCGAGAAACGGTGAAAACCTTTACCGCACGGGCGGCAGGGGCTATATGATAGACCGTGGCGGCAGCGGATTTCATTTCGGCTCCGATGCATTAAATTCAGCCTTCAGCTTTCTTGACGGCAGAGAGGGCAGTGAAGCAATATTAAAGCTTGTGGAAAAAAGGCTGGGGAAAGCTATAGAAGAGGGTTCAGGTGAAATATATAAGGGCGGCCCGTCATTCATTGCCTCCTTTGCTCCTGTTGTTTTTGATGCTTACAGCCTTGGTGACAGAAAAGCCGCTGAAATTATAGACAGAAATGCAAAAGAGGTTGCTGTTTTAATAAACGGTGCTTTGAAAATTTCAGGAAACACGGAGAAAAAAGCTGTAATCTGCGGCGGACTTGCTAAGCAGAAGGACGTGCTTTCTCCGTTTATAAAGAAATATCTTTTTGATGACGTGTCCCTTGACTTTAACACGGAACCGATGGTAAAGGCGGCGGTTTCAAAGGCACAAAAGCTTACGGGAGAGAAATTATGTTAAATACCGAAAAGAGAAACCCCGATACTTACAGTATTGATAAAATGAGCACGGAAGAAATGCTCGGTATAATAAATAGCGAAAATGCAAAGGTTACCCTTGCCGTAGAAAAGGCATTGCCCGAAATTGCTGTCGTCTGCGACAGAGTAACGGAAGCCGTAAAAGCAGGAGGCAGAGTTTTTTACATAGGAAGCGGAACCTCAGGCAGACTTGCTGTGTGCGATGCCGCAGAATGTCCCCCTACCTTCGGGGTGTCTTACGATTTGTTCAACGGTATAATTGCAGGCGGTGAGAAATGTATGTTTAAGGCCGCAGAAAATGCTGAGGACAATGCTGAAAACGGTATTATTGACCTTAAAAACCGTGATTTTTGCTGCAAAGACGTACTGATAGGTATTTCCGCCTCAGGCTCTGCAGCTTACGTTATTTCAGCCGTAAATTACGCAAAAAGTATAGGTGCAAAAGCTTTTTCAATTACCAATAATCCTGACACGGAGCTTGGAAGAACAGCTGATATTGATATATGTGCCGATACGGGCCCCGAGGTTATTACCGGGTCAACAAGAATGAAGGCAGGAACGGCTCAGAAAATTATTCTTAATATGATTTCAACCGCAGTTATGGTAAAATGCGGCTGTGTGTATGAGAATCTGATGATTAATCTTAAACCCACCAATAAAAAGCTGAGAAGAAGAATGATAGGAATTGTAACTGAAATTCTCGGTTGTTCCCCCGAAAAGGCGGAAGAGCTTTTAGAGGAAAACGGCTGGAATATACGTCCTGCCGTTGAGGGGAAATAAATAAAGAAAATAAATAAACGGAGTAATTTTAATGGATATTATTCTGTACAGTATCCTCGGTATTGTCGGCTTTACGGTATTGCTGACAATAGCCGAGATTATAATATTAATATTGCAGAAGCCTGCACGTGAATTGCCTGACAAGAGTGAAAACGGGTATTACTCTTCATTGCCTGACGGCAGAAAATTCGAGGACCTTTACCTGTTTCTTTCGGGGGATAAGGAAGCACCCTGTTTTTCGGAAACAGAAGCATACGAAATGCTGCTGCGTCAGTGCAGTTATATAGAAAAACGCTTTGACTGTGCGGACTTCCGATGTCAGCTTCTTTTCAAGCTTTACAAGGATTGCGGAGAAAAGCTGAACGAAAAGTGCCGTGAGCTTATAAAAAACACCTTCCTCGGCTTTAAGTACTTTATGGATGAGCCGGGGGACGACAGTATGTGCTACTGGTCTGAAAACCATCAGATTATGTTTGCCGTCGCTGAATATTTAGCAGGTCAGGAATGGCACGACGATATTTTTACCAATAACGGTATGGCGGGCGAGGAACACAGAAGAAAAGCTGCCGAGCGTATTGAAATATGGATGAGTCAGAGATTCAAATACGGCTTTTCCGAATATCTCAGCAACAATTATCTTGCTGAGGATATTTCCCCTATGGCAAACTACATTGCTTACTGCCGTGACGGAGAATCGGTAAACAGAATGAAAATGATTATGGATATTCTGTGGCTTGACGTAGCATTAAACTCGGTAAATAACCGCTTTGTCTCAGTAAGCTCACGAATGTACGGCAATAATAAAGCAGGTAATTTTTACGGAAACAGTATACAGAGTGCCATGAATATACTGTGGGGTAAAGAGGCCT
This sequence comes from Acutalibacteraceae bacterium, assembly GCA_045659105.1. GTDB lineage: Bacteria > Bacillota > Clostridia > Oscillospirales > Acutalibacteraceae > RUG806. The sequence continues at coordinate 28,944 of JAZOWG010000073.1, read as the reverse complement.
CGGAAGAGCTTCTTGTGAATTCTCATTTACCCGAAACAGAAAAAGAGCTGATAAAACTTTCACTCTCGAAAGAACCCAATCACATTCTTCTTTGCTTTACGGATATTGTAAAAAAGGGAATTTACACGCTCCCCGAGGCTATAAAGGATATTGCACTTTGCAGGGAAAGTTTTGTTTCAAAAATGAGTTGCGGACTTTCTTCCGAGGATATGAAAAAAGAAGGACTTATCGGAAAAAATCCGGAGGGTATTATGGCACAATGGGGTGCCGAGACCTTTACCAATCAGGAGGCAATTGAAAGCACTCTCGGATACGTAAAAGAAAATAAGCTTTACCGCAATTCCTTTATCGGATATTTCAAGTTTTTGAATATTACGGTATTAAGATTTGTGAATTGGAGAAAATTTGCCCAAAAGCACAATATAATGCCTCACGGAATTGCAACGGGCAGAGGTAACATTTATACCTACCGTACCTCACGCTATATGATGTCAACGGCGGTGAGTAATTCTGTTGATATGTGCGGAGCGCAGGAGCACGTATGGACTGTCGATTTAGGTGAAAATCTTACTCTTTTCACAACTCATCCTGCAGGGAACGGCAAGGGCAGATACGGCTCTTCTCCCGGGTATTGGATCGGAAACGGCAGACGCCCTCTTAGCGTTCAGCATAAAAACGTCAATATCACGATATATAAGCTCCCTGAAAAATTAAGGCTCGGCGAAACGGGTATAACAGACATTACTCACGCTTATATGCCGAAGTGGCTTTATGATGAATTTATACTATCAGGAAATGTTGTTCTTGCAAGAAAAAACGGCGTGTTTGTTGCCCTTATAGCTGATGGCGAACAGGAATTCCTTCCCTTTGATGAGGAGAGCCTGAAGGGGCTTTTGAAGCACAAAAGCTTCCCTGAAGAGTTTATTCCTGCAGGTGAATTTGATTTAATCCGCAAAGGCGGAAAATATCACACTTATATTACGGAGCTATCCGATGAAGAGTGTGAAACCTTCACCGAATTCAGGGAAAGAATAATGAAAAACAAGGTGCGATTCTCTGAAAACGGAAGTGTATATTATGAGACTGAAACGGGTACTTTATCTGTCTCCTATGACGGGGAATTTACCCTTGACGGAGAAAAACAGAAGATGGAATTTGACCGTTATGAAAATATATTCTGTAAGTCTCCCCGAAAGGCAGACAGAATAAGAGTTGACAGCGGAAAAAACAGTCTTATTCTTGATTTTAACGGTAATCAGAGAGAAGAAATCCGAGGAGAAGAAGATGTACGAGCTGATTAAGATAACTGATAATTGCTATTATATACAGTGTCCCGCAAAAATAGGAATTGTAAAGCTTTCGGACAGCGAAGTGTTTCTTATAGACAGCGGAAATGATAAGGACACGGGAAAAAGGGTGCTGAAAATTCTTGATGCAAACGGGTGGACGCTTAAATTCATAATAAATACTCATTCTCACGCAGATCATACGGGAGGAAACAGATTTTTGCAGGAGCGTACGGGGTGTAAGATTTATGCTCCTGAGACAGAGTGTGCATTTATAAATTCTCCCGTTTTTGAACCCGCTTTTCTTTGGGGTGGTAATCCTTTCTCGGACTTGCGCCATAAGTTTTTAATGGCTCAGGAGTGCATTGCTGAGCCGCTTTCTTCCGACGTGCTTCCCGAGGGCTTTGAAATTTTATGTCTTAAGGGGCATTTCTTCAATATGATTGGTCTGAGGACTCCCGATGATGTTGTTTTCCTTGCGGACAGCTTTTCATCTGAAGAAACTCTCAGTAAATACCGCATAGGCTTTCTTTACGACGTAGGGGAGTATCTTGTTACTCTGGAATATCTCAAAAGCATCAAAGCAAGGTTTTTCGTTCCCTCACACGCAGAAGCATCTGAGGATATCGGGGATATTGTGCAGTACAATATTGACTGTGTAATGGAAATTGCTGATAAAATCTGGGAGCTGATTACTTCTCCTGTATGTTTCGACGAGCTGCTTAAAAAGCTTTTTGATGAATATAAGCTCAAGCTTTCAGCTCAGCAGTATGTGCTTGTGGGAAGCACAGTGCGCTCTTATCTTACTTATCTTAAAAATAACGGCAGAGCAGATTTTATTATCGAAGACAATATGCTTTTGTGGAAAGCGGTATAAAATGTAATGTGATTGCAGAAAAAATCTGCAGTCACATTTTTATGTAACAGAAAAATGATTCTACGCTGCGTAGGTTGTATCTTCATCTTTTCTGATATAGAATATCTTTTGTAAGGAGAGATAGCTATGGATAATTACATTACCGGTGCTGTAATAAAACGTTTAAGAGAAGAAAAGGGGATTACGCAGGTACAGCTTGCCGAGATGATAGGTGTCAGCTGTAAGGCGGTGTCAAAATGGGAAACGGCAAAGGGGCTTCCGGATATCTCCCTTATTGAGCCGCTCTCAAGGGCTCTCGGTGTTTCAGTTATGGAACTGATGTCGGGAGATGCTGTTATCAACAAAAATATTTCCTCAAATATGCTTCGTTCAAAATTTTACGTCTGTCCCGTATGCGGAAACGTTATGCGAGCAACAGGAGAAGCCCTTGTAAGCTGCTGCGGAATAATACTGCCGCCTCTTGAAGCAGATGATACGGATGAGGAGCACAGTATAACGATTGAAAAAGTTGAAGATGAATATTTTGTTGCGGTAGCGCACGATATGACAAAAGCTCACTATATTTCATTTATTGCCCACGTTACAACCGACAGAATTCAGTTTCAGAAATTTTATCCCGAGGGAAATGCCGAAACACGGTTTTCGCTGAGAGGCAGAGGATATTTGTATATTTACTGCAACAGACACGGTCTCATGAAAAAGAAAATATAATTAAAGCCCGCTATCGGAAACACATCCGACAGCGGGAAAATTTTATGCAAAATATTTTATGAGATAGAGAATCAGCATATGCACGGGGTAGAATGCATAGAAGCCGTACTGCAATGCCTTATGGGAGCGTCCCTTTTTGCCGCCGTAAAGCCATATAGGAATAAGTGAGAATACCGCAAAGCCCTGAGTGGGAATTTCAAAGGAGTGTCCGAAAATTTCAACGGGAACAACCAGCCCTTCAAAGAAAACGATATTGATAAGAACCATCGCAATAAGCTGACAAAGCCAGGCGAAGGGGAAGTCTCTTAAGAGATAGAACATCACGACGGTTATCATTCCTAAGAAGCCGTAATCAACGAAGCCGATTGTTGCGGCAATTGAGATGAGAGCAAGCCACAGTACGGAAAGTCCGATATTTTTTGCGGTATGATTCTTTTTAAGATTATCAATTACATATATTGCAAGAAGACCGAGAAGAAGTGTGAAAAGTACGTTCTGATGATAAGGATTGAAAAAGCGGCTGCTGTAGAAGAGATTGAAGGGTATTTCCGTAATAACGGCAAAGCCTAAAAGCCTTATTGCATATTTTTTGAAATTTGAGGTATGGACAAAGCCTTCGGCAATAAGAAATGCAAATATCGGGAATGCCATTCTTCCGATATAAGTCATCCAATCCCCGAAGCTCATAGCCGTTGCCCATATATGGTCGCTGAGCATTAAAATAACGGCAATTAATTTCAGTATATTTGAAGTGATTCCCCCAAAGGGTATTTTATTCCCGAGGGGACTGTTTTTCGGTAAGCGTTTAATGAATTCTTTCATTTTTAGTACTCCTTTTATTTTCTCTTTTGTATTTTATCATAAAATATCTCAGGAAACAACTACAATTATTGTAAAAAATGTCCTTAAATTTGTGAAAATATGCTTGTTGTATTTTTTTAGCTGTGATATACTGAAATTGTGTAAAAGCATTACGGAGGAAAAGTTATGAAAAATTACGATATAGCAGCATTTATATGGCCTTCATACACGGGTGATGAGCCCCGTTCGCGTATTTTCTGGCCTGAGGGCTACGGGGAATGGCAAACGGTAAAGGCTATGACCGATAAGGGCTATAAGGGCTGCCGTTGGCCGAGAATTCCTACCTGGGGCTATGTTAACGAGGCTGACAGCCGTGTTATGGAAATGCAGATTGACTGTGCGGTGTCTCACGGTGTAAATGTTTTTATTTATGACTGGTACTGGTATGATAACCGTCCCTTCCTTGAAAATTGCCTTAACGACGGCTTCCTTAAGGCTCGCAACAACAAAGATATGAAGTTTTATCTTATGTGGGCAAATCACGATGCTACATATCTGTGGGACAAGAGAAATTCCGATAATCTCCTTGATACAGTTGTATGGCGAGGTGTTGTAACCCCCGAAATATTCAGTAATATATGCGACAGAACAATTGAAAAATATTTTAAGAAAGAAAACTATTACACAATTGACGGCTGTCCCGTATATATGATATTTGATTTTGACAATTTTATCCGCACCTTCGGCTCGACGGAAAAATGCCGTGAGGGTATCGAATTATTCAGGAAAAAGACAGTTGAAGCAGGCTTCCCCGGACTTCATTTTCAGGTTGTCTACTGGGGAGACCGTCGCTGTGATTGGCTTGACGGGAATGATGTCAATAAGGATAAGCATATATACGAGGTTTATGATTACCTCGGAATTGATTCGGTAACGAATTATAACTGGGGTGGCTCGGTTTATTTTGACGGCGACTATAAGGAGCTTACAAAAAATTATATGGACGTTACGGAAAAGGCTTCCGAAAAGCTGACTGTCCCGTTTTATCCCAATATTTCCGTAGGTTGGGATAATAACGTAAGATTCTATGACTTCCGGGAGGGTGTTGTTGAAAACAATACTCCCGAAAACTTCAAGGCTGCCTGTGAAGCCGTAAAAGCCTTTACCGATAATTCAATGGAAAAAGGCATTATGAAGGCACCGCTTATTACCGTTAACAGCTGGAATGAGTGGACTGAAACCAGCTATCTTCAGCCTGACGACCTTTACGGCTACGGCTATCTTGAAGCAATAAAAGAAGTTTTTACAGATTAACATATAAATAGTGGGGTGGCTATTATGAAAAAGATTATAAAAATTGTAAAAACCGTAATAAAAGCTATCTTCGGTGTTCTCGGAGGCATTATAGGTTTGGCTGCTTTTCTTTGTGCAATAACTCTCGGCTGGTCACTTGTGCAGATGTCAAGAGGCGAAGTGACGGAAAATCTTCCCGTAACTCCAAACGACTTCGTGCCTGAAGTAAGAATTGTTACATTTACCGACACGCACAATGAAAATGAAAACGTCAAGCAGGCAATTAACGCCGCTTACAATCTTTTTGATGATGATGAAGCCTATAAGGGTGTTGATGCCTTTTTCGGGCTTGGTGACTTTACCTCAATCGGCGGGGAAAACGACTTTATTGAATACAAAAAGGCTCTTGATGAGAGTGTAAGAGAAGATACGCTAATGATAAATGTGCTCGGCAACCACGAAATGAAAACCGCTGAAGCTCCGGAGTATTTCGTAAAGCACTTTGGTCACGACGTTAATACCGTAACAGAAATTAACGGCTTCACTTGTATTGCATTTTCCGGTGAAAGATGGCTTACTGAGTGGACAGTTTCTCCCGAAAGCGTCAAGTGGCTCAGCGATGAAATTGACAAGGCAGAGGAGACGGCAGGAGATAAGCCCATACTTGTTTTCCAGCATCCCCATCCCTTCGGTACTGTTTACGGCAGTACAATATGGTGCAATCCCCAGATGAATATGGCTTTTAACGGACACAGTAAGGTAATCAATTTCTCCGGACACTCACATTTCCCGATGAATGACCCCAGAAGCATAAATCAGTCTACATACACCTCTGTCGGTGTCGGAGCTATGGCAAGATTTGAGCTTGATAAGAATTATATAATCGGTCAGCATCCCGAAGGATATGAGGATGCGGTACAGTTTGCGGTTATTGAAGCAGACAGCACGGGACAGGTCAGAATCAGAGGCTACGATGTGCTTTCCGAGACCTTCTTCTGCGATTATTTTATTGAAAATGTAAACGATAAGGACACCTTTGCTTATACCTATAAGAATCTCAAGGCACACGACACTGCTCCCGTTTTCCCCGAAGAAATCAAGGTGACTGCAACGGTGAATGCAGACGGAGGCTGCAGAGTAGAATTTGCCGAGGCAACTGCTGCGGAAGGCTTTGTTGTTCATAATTATACCGTAAAAATATCTGATTCAAACGGTAAAGAGCTTTATAAGGAGCAGTTTGTAGCTGACTATTACATAATTGATGCTGATAACACCTCAGGAATAAACGTTCCTGCAGGAATCCTTGAGACAGGAAAGGATTACAAGCTTGAAATAACAGCAGAAAGTGCTTATCATAAAAAGCAGACCTCTGATAAAATTTCTTTCACCATATCTTAACAGCAAAAAAACAAAGGCATCCGTCGGATACGATGGATGTCTTACTTTATCATTATTCAACTGCTATTCAGAAATAAGTTTATAATTTTTTTGTTTTCTCAGCTGTGTTAAACGAAGTGTATCGGATGCTGAAATCATAAGATAAATTTATATATCTTATTCGAAAGAGTAAGTTATATTTTGTCGTTTTTGAGTTGTATTTATTTTTATTAGTGTTAAAATATTTATTATTGATTAATTCTCACGGAAAGGTGATAAAAATGACAAAAGCATTACCAAAAAGCAAAATGTATCGTTACTGCCTTGCAGATATTGCAAAGGGCTTGTTCAACGGTATGATAGGTAACTACCTTCTTTATTTCTTCCAGCCTACGGTTAAAAGCGGACTTCCCGTGCTTCTTCCCGAAAACAAGCTTCTCGGCTTCATTACCGTTATGGCGCTTATTACGGCTGTCGGTAAAATCGTAGATGCCGTAACAGACCCTATTGTTGCTTCGCTTTCGGATAAATGCAAGCACAAGGCAGGCAGAAGAATGCCGTTTCTTCGCTATGCCGCTGTTCCTTATGCTTTGTCAGTGCTTCTGATTTTCTTTGCCCCCTTTAAGGAGGGCTCGGCGCTTAACGCATTATGGGTAGGCTTCTTCCTTGTAACCTACTATACTTCATATACCTTCTATTTTATTCCCAAAAACGCACTTGTTCCCGAGATTATTCCCGATGCTAAGGTAAGAGTAGGATATTACGGTGTAAGCACGGTATTCTTTATGGGCTCAAGCTCATTTATGTATGCGGCCACTCTTTTTGTGGATATGCTTAAAAATGCAGGGCTTTCACCCTTGTGGGCATGGAGAACGGTGTTTGCCGTTTTTGCCGCTATAGGTATTACCTGTCTTCTTCTCAGTGCTTATGCCTTCAATGAAAAGGAATACGTTACCGAAAACACGAAGCCCAAGGAATCAATGCTTAAGTCCTTTGCTCTTGTTTTCAAAAACAAGAATTTTGTTATTTTCAGCCTCGGTGACCTTTTCAGCGGTGTTTCAATGGCATTTTTCCAGACAGCAATGCTTTATTACATAACAATGCTTCTGAATGTGCCCGAATCACAGTCCTTTCTTGTTATGCTCTCTGCAATTGCCGTTGCAATCTGTCTGTTCCCGTTGATAATCAAAATGAGCAGAAAATACAACAAAAAGCTGCCCCTTATAATTGCAAGCGTAATTTTTACCGCAGTTTTCGGACTAATTTACTTCGGTGATAAGATTGCAGCTCTGGCGCCCGGAAATGAGCTTTTTATAGGTCTTGCAATGGGTGTTATTGTTTCCTTCCCATTTGCCGCAATAAACATTCTTCCCCAGTCCGTTGTTTCCGATATTATTCAGTGCGACTGCCTTGTGAACGGCGTTAACCGAGAGGGTATTTTTTCGGCAGTAAAAACCTTTATTGAAAAAATTTGCTCGGCTATTGCTATGATGGGTGTTTCAAGTATTCTTGCAGTAGGTGCCCTTGAGGGTGAATCCGTAGGTCTTCAGGGAGTTAAGCTGACGGGCGTATTTGCAGGTATTTTCAGCCTTCTTTCTCTTATTATCTTTGTTTTCTATAATGATAAAAAGGTTACCTCAACCATAGAAAAGTACAGAGGTGAAAATAAGTAATGAAAAAGAGAATTTTATCGGTTGAAGAAAACCGTAAAAATGTAAGCCCCGTAAAAAACGAGGAATATGCTCAAAAGCTCAAAAAGATGATTGACTGTAAAACCGTTTTTACAAGAAACGATGAAAACAGGTCGGAATATGAGAAATTTTATTCAGTTCTTAAGGAAAGCTTTCCTCTGATTGCCGAAAAGGCTGAGAAGCTTGTTTTCGGTGAGGGCTGCTTTGTTTACGTTATAAGAGGCAGAAATGCCAAGAAGAATATAATGCTTATGTCCCATCATGACGTTGTTGAGGGGGACGATACCTGGGAAACAGACCCCTTTGATGCCGTTATAAAGGACGGTGCTATGTGGGGCAGAGGTACCATTGATACCAAGACTCCTCTGTTTGCTGAGCTACAGGCTTGTGAGGAGCTGCTTTCTGAGGGCTTTGATTTTGAGGGTATAAACGTATATATAGGCTCTTCCGATAACGAAGAGGTATGCGGTGAGGGTATGGTTCTTGCAACCCGTTATTTCAAAGAAAACGGCATACACTTTGATGTTGTGCTTGACGAGGGCGGTGCAATTACCGAGGGGATGATTCCCGGAGTGAAAAACAAGAGTGCAATGGTAGCCGTTCACGAAAAAAGCCGTCATCTTTATAAGGTAAAAACCAAAGCACTTGCAAAGGGACACGGCGGACTCAATCCTTCGGATGACAGTGCGATTTTAAGGCTTACTCAGTTTATAAACGAGGTAAGCAGCAAGAAAATATATAAAGGCGCCTTTTCCTCTGAGGTAAGAGGTACCTTTGAAACACACGCGCCTTATATGCCTTTCCCGCTTAATATTCTTTTCGGGAATCTTACACTGTTTTCTCCTCTTATCAAAAAAATAATGCTCGGTATTCCTCAGACAAAAGCCATGCTTTCCACAAGCATTACCTTTACCAATATCTTTGCCGGCACGAAGGAAGACCCTCAGATAAGGGGAAAAGAAGCTGAAGCTACAATGTTCCTTCGCTGTGTACGCGAGGATGATTTGCTCCGAGGACTTGAAAAAATCAGGAAAATTGCAGAGAAATACGGTGTCGAAATTGAGGAAATTGAAAGAGATTACTGTCAGCCCTCATCCTTTGACTCTGAGCCTTATAAGCTTTTAAAAGAGATTATGAATGAGAATTTCCCCGACGTAATCGTTGCTCCCTTCCTTCTTACGGCAGGCACGGATGCAAGAAGATTCACGGACATAGCTGACAGCATTCTCCGTTTTGCCCCCATTGACCTTGATAAGAAGCAGTTTGCTTCAATTCACAGCGGAAACGAGCACATAAAGATTAAGAATATCGGTGAATGTGTTCTCTTCTATAAGGAATTTGTAAAAAGATATAAGTAATAAAAAAGTGATTGCAGGTAAATTTCTGCAATCACTTTTTTTATATGCTGCTTTTATTCTTTTTGCGCATGAAAGAAATTGTATTTTCCTTGAATAGTGCTTTTCGCGGTAAACTCTTTTTCCGAAAGCTTGTAGTAATAAATTATATTGACCAGCAGCTGTCTGCAAAGCGTGTGATTCTGTGGGGGAAGGCTCTGAAAAAGTCCGAGGCATCATTTTTTAACTCAACACCGTCTATAAATACGGCGGTGTTCTTGTTGTGGCCTTCTCCTGCAAGAAGAAGCCTTGCGGCGGCAGGAGCTGTAAGTGCTATATCATATTCACCGTCGGCGGAGTATGTGATATTTGCCTTTCCGTGACAGTATTCAACCTCAAACACACCGTTGTTACGGCTTATTGTATCAATAGCTTTAAGGCGGAATTTTCCGTATTCCTCCGGATAGGTGTTGTTTTCGAGAACTGCTTTAAGGTCATAGATGCGTCCGGCTGCACTGCTGCAGTGATCATAAATAACTCCGTCAAGCCTGTCTGCGATAACAGCGAAGGGGGAGCACTGATACTGATTCTTGACAATCAGGTGCTTTACAAGACCGTCATAGTTTCTGAGAAAGCCTATAAGTCCCGTAAGTGCTTCGGGGGAGAGAATATATAATTCCTCAACGGTCAGCACGTCCGGTCTTTTTACGGTAAAACGGACATAACCGTCAGCTGTGCCGTTTCTATCACGGTGAATATATGTATAGTCAGCTGATTCAAGAGGGGTATCGCAGAAGTGCTTTTTGTCATTTCTGAAGCAGGTAAGATTTTCGAGTAAGGCACATTTATTGTGAAGCTCGCATAATTCCTCTATTTGCTCACCTGTGTAGAGCGTGACATCGGTACATCTGGGAATACTTTTAAGGCTTTCAAAGGGAACCTTAACGGTAAACATACGGTTAAGATTTGCATAACCGAATTTTTCGTAATATTCGATTGAAAAGGGATGTAAAAAGCCGACTGCCCAATTATTTTCTTCTGCAGTTTCTTCGATTTTTTCGAAAATTGCTCTGATTCCGCCCATTCTTCTGTATTCGGGCTGAGAACACACTCCGCTTGCAATAACCGCACCGAGGGTGTTGCCGCAGAAATTTGTTTTGAAATCGAATATTTCCACACCTGCAATAAGTTTTCCCTCATGAAAAGCACCGAGCACGGGCATCTCACAATGGGTATCCTCGTTTTTATCGAATTTCCATATAAATGAAGCGGCGGAAACCTTGAGATATTCAACCGCCTCATTATCGTTTGCAATATATCTTATTTCCATAATTCAATACCATAGCTTAATTTTTTGCGTCAACGGTAATCTGCTCTGCAGCCATTGATGCAAGTGCTTCGGCATCGTCACTTTCAACAACCTTTGTCATCATCATACGGCGTGCGAGAAGCTCCTTATACATAGCATCCTTCTTTTCGTTGTTGAGATCATAGAAAAGCATGGGAATGATGCCGAGAGAGCCCGTAACAGCGGGAATAATAGTGAACATTGCGAACAGATAGAATTTAACCATATCTGTCTGCTCCTTGCCCTGCTTGAATGCATTGACCTCATAGCCGATAAATTTTTTGATTGCAGTTGTAACAACATTGCTTGTATTTGCGGAGATTTTTGCGGCTATATCTTTTGTAACGGATGCCATAGCCTCAGTACGGTAGCCGTTTTTCCATTCACAGTAGTCCATAGCCTCGTTATACATTTCGGTGCCGATAACGGACTTAAGACCGAAGAACATTGTCCAGATAATTTCCCAGAGAGCCATTGCAATTCCCATGGGAATGATCTTCTGATACATACCGCCCGAAAAGTCCTTCTTCATACCGAGACAGCCGAAAAAGAAAACGGGAATGTAAAGAATATTGCCGATTTCTTTTGCGAGAATATAAAGAAGACGGCTTGAAAAATGCTTTCTCATCCAGGGAACCCATGCATAGCTTGCAGGGCTTATGGGAGCAGCAGGAATACCTGCCACAAGAGTCATTGAGGAGAAATGAAGAACGTCCGTGTAGTAGTCATCCTGACTGCCCTTGATTGCAAAGCCGCTTAAGAAGTCGGAAAGCGTAATGAGAAGCAGAGGCTTGTTGTTGATAACGGATTTTACTGACATAAGAACGCTCGGGGACTTTATTGACTGTAAAACTCTTTCCTTTGACATTCTGAAGAACCAGAAGGAGGCTGTGCTCGAGCAGAGTGTTGTGAATACACCCATACCTGCAAACAGTCCCGTGTAAGCCTTTGAAAGCTGTGCGGAGTTGTCAAGATACTTGCTTCTTAAAATATCAATAAGAATAGTTACTGCCTGCTCGGGAAGCTTTTCACCGAAAAAGCCCGAAGCAAAGTTAGCCATTGTTATAAGCCTTGTGCGGTCATTCGGGTGCGGCGTTATGGTTGACATAAGACCCGTTCTTGAAATTGTCTGGAAGGTTGTTATACCCTCACGGGCAACTGTCAGAAGAAGATAAAATGCGAATTTTATCATATTTGTCTGAGCCGTGCCGGCAAAGAAATAGGGCATAAGCCAGTACATAGATGTAAGAATACAGCCCGGTACCGCAAGGAAGAGAAGATAAGGTCTGAATTTGCCCCAACGGGTACGGGTTTTATCAACGATTGCACCGAAGAAAACATCGTTTATAATATCCCAGACGCTGTTTATTGAGTTTACGAGGGTCTGAAGACCTAAGTCAACCCCTACGATGCTTGTAATGAAGCGCGTTGAGTAAATGTTGATATTGAAGCTCTGTGCGGCATCCCAGATAACGAAGCCGAGAGTTTCCTTTGAACCGACGTATCGGCGGTCCTGTGTTTCGCCCACAAAGACCTGCTGATCTTTAAGACGGAGCTCTTCAAAGCTTTTTGCGTTTGAAGATGAATTGCTGTTTTCCATAAATATCACCCCGAAAGAATTGTTAGATTAATGTTAGCAGATAGGAGAATATATTACAATAAAAATATTATTTTTTACGGCTGTTTCGTAATTTTTCGGCATCCTTTTTGTACTTGCGTCTGTGATTAAGGCTTCTTAATATGTAATAAGCCTCGTCCATAGCATATTTATTGTGGAAGTCTCCGATTTTTACATACAAAGAGAATGTTCTGTCTATGAATTTATCAAGGAAGCGCTCGATTTTATTGGGCTTCATAAAGCGTTTTGCGTAATCGGAAAATTCATAGTCGAATTCACGCTTTTTGAGTGAATCAAAATGCTCGTCACCTTTCAGGAAAATATCGCTGTTTTTGATTGCCGTTGCAGCAAAAATAACGATATCCGTATCCTCGGGAAGGATTATCTCATTTCCGTCAAGGGGAATTTCTGCGCTGAAAAGATAAAACTGCTTTGCGGTCATATTGCCGTTTTTATTGTGAGTATGGGTAAAGGTATGTGCCTGGGGAACGGGATTTATAAAGCCTGTAAGTCCCTGCTGCATAAGGTCCCAGTGACCGAGGGGGGCAAAGCAGTCAGGTACCGTAACAACAGTTTCCTTTTTGCCGCTTGTGAATTTTACCTTCTTTTCTCCCGAAAGAGAGGTAAGAAGAAGATATACCTTGTCACCGTCTGCCTTTACCGTACTGCCGTCACAGACAATGCAATTTTGTCTTTCTTTTGAAAATCTGTAGCTGATTCCTGCATATAAAAGCTCGTCAGGTGTAATTTCAAGCGGTACGGATATCCCGTTTTTAAGAGCAGAGCTTTCCCTGTCTTCGTCTGAAGTAATGCCTCTTGCGTTGAAGTTAAGGGGCAGGGGAGTGCCTTCAGTATCACACTTTTGCTTGCAGTCAAAAGCAAGTGAAAAGCTTTTTATTGAATTTCCGTCAATGCTGAACTGAAGCTTTCCGTCAGATACCGGATAAGAATTCAGTTCAATTTCGTCGCCTCTTACTTCAAAAGCTTCCTTTACGGGTAAGGGGAACACGGCTTCAACGTTTTCAGCCTTTTCTCCTGTGCTTTCGATTACACGGAAAATGATTCTTTCCGAATCCTGAGCCTTTTTGAGTGCGGTAATTCTTACCTTATCGTTATTAAGCTTTACTGCGGAGAATTCTTTTTCTATACCCTCGTGCACGTCCGTAATAAAGGTATGCATCGGCTGACAGAAGCAGTCAGCAGATTGCGTTACTTCATCGGGAGCGCCCTCGTGTCCCATAACCGCAAAGGAATAGCGGTTAAGTCCCATATCCATAATGTGCTGTGAGCATTCCCAACGGTAATTGCACAAGGGTGTATGTACAACTGTAAGACGAAGAGTTGAAGCATCGGGCTTGTCCCAGCCACTTCTCGAATCACTGAAAACAGAAACTCCGAAGCCTTCATTTTCATCAGTGATGTCAGCCCACTTCTGTGCAGGTACCTCGTAAAGCTTTTCCGTATTTGTCGGACGCTGTACGTATCCGGTACCTATATCGTAATTTGCATTTACATTGCCGGCGGTGAAAGAAAATTCTGTCTTAAGGAGAGCTGCTTCTTCTCTCCAGTCTGTTTCATTGTAAACCGAAACAAAACGGCTTTCGGTATCCAGTGAAATAATCTGCATAAAGCTTGATTTTCCTGCCGTTTTCGTGATTTCAAGGGAAATGAGTGCAGGACCGTTATCACGTATTTTTATAACAGGGGATGCGGCATACATATAAGGAGCATCCTTTATGTCTTCATATCTGATTTCCCATGCAGGCCAGTCGAAGCTGTGTGTATTGTTAAGCACAGCTGATCTTACGGGACCTTTAAGCAGCTCTTTACCGAGAGCTTTATCATATATACTTGCTATGTCACCGTTTTTATCTATGGTAACCTTTATATTTTTGTTTTCAAGGCAGTCTTCTGAAAGCGTAAGTCCTGTTTCAGCTGAGTAGCTGTCCTGAGTCTCTCTTACGTCAAAAACAGCAAGACCGCAGGAGGGGACTGTTGCCGTAAAGGTGACTGTTTTTTTGTTATCTGAAGCTGTTTTTGTCTGAGAGGGGAGCTCTTTGCCGTCTTTATTGAATACGCGAAAGAAGCTATTATCCGAGGCTATTGTAACGCTTACCGCCTCTGTTCTGTCTGCTACTCCCTGCACGGGATTTGAAACAACAACGGGAATACCCTTACAGAAGGACGTATCAAGCTGTGAAGACAGAGCCTTGCAGGCGGCGGTGTATTCTTCCGAGAAGGTGTTCAGGGACTGTACGTAGTCGTTATGGTTTCTGTTGTAGCACTTTTCAAAGGATGTGCCTGTAATATCATCGTGAAATTGATGGGCAATCACTCTTTTCCACGCGTTGTCAAGTCCGTAGGACGGGTAATTTTTTAAGCCCTCTATATATGCGGCGGAGGCGAATTTTTCTGCGGCATCCGCTAAAAGCTCACATCTTCTGTTCCATCGCTTTGTTACTGTTCTCGATGTATAACTGCCTGCGCCGTGAGCGGTAAGAAGAAATTCTCCGTTATAAACGGGCATAATTTCCTTTTCTGCGTCACTCATATTTTCAAGCTTTTCGAAGTATTCCTTTGTGGTTGCGGAGTAAACCTCTGTATCTGCGCCCTTATTTTTTCTCTGTGCTTTTATAACGTTTTTTACAGATGAAATGTGAGGAGAGCCGCCTCTGTCTCCAACACCGTGATAACAGAAGGTGAAATCAGGGAGATTTTTTTCTTTGTTATCCTTCAATTTGTTAAGGATTCTTTCGGCCTTATGCATAGGACCGAAGGCAGTTGTATATGCAAACGGCATAAGTGCTGCCCATACGCCTTTCCCGTCTGCACCTATCCATTTTCCCGTATCAAAGGGCACGGGAACGGAGCTTCCCCACATAAGCTTGCCCGTTGAAAATCCCGTAAGCCCCGAATGTGCGGCAACTGTGGGAAGAGCCTTGCCGAAACCGAAACAGTCGGGAAGAAATATGTCATTTGACTGAGTGCCGAACTCTTTTCTGAAATAAGAATTTCCGTAAAGAATATTTCTCGTCAGCGCCTCCGGAGAGGGAATATTGACGTCACCGTTTTCATAGCAGGCGCCGTTAGGATTCCATCTTCCGTCTTTAATGTATTTTTTCAGCTTCTTATATTCCTCAGGGTAGTATTCCTTTATGAATTCATATCTGAGACTGCCCTCGAAATTGAATTTGTATTCGGGGTATGCTTCAAGAAGCTTAAAGTTTCTTTTAATGGTATCGGGAATATATTCGTCAATTGTCTGTTCAAGTGTCCACAGCCACGACGTATCAAGGTGAGCTGTTGCGATTGTAAAAATCTGCGGTTTGCTTTTTTTCATAATTTTCTCTCCCCGTTAATGTTCAACATTTTAACTTTAGCACAAATGTGTACGTTTGTCTATATATACTATAGATTTAATGTTTTTACTTGTAATATAAATAAAATAATAGTATAATATTCCATCATAAGGCTGTGTGAAAGCTCTTTTATGAAGGGAGACAGAAAAATGAACGTAAACGAATATCTCAATCTTATTGATAAAGTCAATGAAAGCGGCAGATATAAGCCCGATTGGCAGTCTCTGTCCCATCACAAGGTACCCTCGTGGTATATGAATGATAAGGTGGGTGTGTTTATTCATTGGGGTATATATTCCGTGCCTGCTTACGGTAACGAGTGGTATTCCAGGGGAATGTATGATAAAAATTCCGGTGAATTTGCACATCACATAAAAACTTACGGTGAACAAAAGGATTTCGGATATAAGGATTTTATTCCTATGTTCAAGGCTGAAAAATTTGATGCTTCCCGTTGGGTAACTCTCTTCAGAAATGCAGGTATAAAATACGTTATGCCCGTCTGTGAGCATCATGACGGTTTCGCTATGTATGAAACAGAATTTAACCGCTGGAATTCCGTCAATATGGGCCCCTGCCGTGATGTTGCCGGTGAATTGAAAGCAGAGTGCGAAAAGAACGGACTTACCTTCTGTGCGTCAACTCACAGAGCAGAGCATTATTTCTTTATGAATATGGGCAGAACCATAGACAGTGATGTCAATGATGAGGCATACCGTGATTTTTACGGTCCCGCCGTATATTGCGAAGAATTTGATTCCGATATTTTACATATAACAACTGCTGACACATATTCTGTCGGTGCAAGCAAAGAGTGGCTTGAGGACTGGCTTGTTCGCACTTGTGAGCTTATTGACAGATATCAGCCGGCTGTTCTCTATTTTGACTGGTGGATTCATAATCACTCTTTTAAGCCCTATCTGAAAAAGCTTGCGGCATATTATTACAATCGTGCAGAAGAATGGGGCAAGGAAGTTACTATCAATTATAAGCACGAGGCATTTCCTCCCACAGTTGCCACATTTGATGTGGAACGAGGCGCTCTTACGGATATTTCGCCTATATATTGGCAGACAGATACTGCTATCGGTAAATGCTCCTGGGGCTACAGAAAGGATAATGAGTACAAGAGTGCACGTCAGGTTATTTGTGACCTTGTTGACATTGTTTCCAAAAACGGTAATCTTCTTATCAATGTCGGTCCCCGTGCAGACGGTACCATAACCGAAGAGGAAACGGAAGTTCTTCTTACAATGGGTAAGTGGCTGGAAACTAACGGTGAAGGTATTTACGGAACAACCTTCTGGAAAAAATTCGGTGAGGGCAAGGTTAATGCAAAAGACGGATTCTTCCAGGACGGGGATGAAAAGCAGTTTACCAATGAAGATTTCAGGTTTACCTATAAAAACGGATATCTTTATGTTTTCCAGATGAGACCTTCAATGACTGTCAGAATAAAGACTTTGAGAAAGCACAATCCCCACGACTATCTTATTGAGAATATTGAGCTTTTAGGCAGTGAAGAAAAAATAGAATTTACAAGAAATGAAGAATATCTTGAAATTAACTTGAAAGCAGACCCTGAAAACGATTTACCCATCTGCTTTAAAATGGAGATAGGATGATATTTTATGATTAACATAATGGGTTATATACTCTCCTCATACGGTGCATTTGTCGGTACCTGTGAACATATAAAACTGAATATATATTCCCGCAGGGGACTGAAAATGCAGGAAAAGACCGTAAAGAGGCTTATGCGATGGAACAAATCAACCGAATACGGAAAACTGCACAATTTTAAGGACGTAAAGTCAATTGAGGATTATCAGAGAATTGTTCCGCTTTCCACCTATGCCGATTACGATGAATACGTGTGGCGTATGGCTGAGGGGGAAAGAGGACTTATTACAAATCTTCCCGTAAGACGCTTTACCGAAAGCTCCGGCAGCACGGGAAAGTCAAAGCTTGTACCTTTGTCATTCTGGGCAGAGTGGGTAGCACAGTGCTTCGGCTTCTCCGCACCTATAGGCTGCGCCGTTAAGTGGTTTTTCAGAAAGGGCAGACCTCTTCCTCCGCAGAAGGGACTTCTTACTGCGGAAACCTCGTGGCGTAAGGTAAAGGGCGGAACAATAAGCTGTCTTTCCTCAATCCCGCTTCTCAACATCCGTCCCCTTGTGCCTATTTTTGCAACATCCCCAAAGGAAGTTCTTTTCCCCGACGGATCGGATATGGATATGCACTATCTTAAGCTGAGGTTTGCTCTTATCAACAAAAAAACAAGCTATCTCGGTACAATATTCATTACAACGCTTGAGTCAATGTTTTTCTATATGGAGGAAAACTGGGAAATGCTCTGCGATGATATCGAAAAGGGCATTATTAATGAAAGTGTGAATGTTCCTGAGCATATCAGAAGGAAATTAGAGAAAAAATTAAAGCCTATGCCGAAGCGTGCAGAAGAGCTTCGCCGTGAGTTCAGAAAGGGCTTTGACGATTCTCCCATTGTTCCGAGAATTCTTCCGAGAGTTGAATGGCTTTACGGTATGGGCACGGGAGCGCTGTCTCTTTATGCTAAGAAGCTTCGCCGTTACATCGGTGAGGAAATGCCCATTCACTATCTCGGCTATACCGCAACAGAAGCCTTTATGGCAGTACCGATAGAGCTTAATTCCTTTGAATATGTTATGCTTCCTCAGAACGGCTTTTATGAATTCCGTCCTGTGGAGCAGGAGGGCTATGACAAGCTTCTTACTATCAAGGATCTCGAGCCCGGCAAGGAATACGAGCTGATTCTTACCAATATGAGCGGCTTCTACCGCTACAGAATAGAAGATGTTGTAAAATGTACGGGCTACTATCATCAGGTGCCGAAAATCACCTTTTGCTACCGTCTTAATCAGATAGCCAATATAAGCGGTGAAAAGATAAGTCAGATGGCATTTGACGAGATGGTTGAAAATCTCTCCGAGGAAATGGATGATTTATACATAGGCTACAGTATTTATCCTGACCGTTCGACCTCTCCCGGACACTACGTGCTCCTTCTTGAGACTGCATTCCCTGTGTCGGAGGAGAAGAAGGCACGCTATAACGAGGCCTTCGAAAGAATGCTCTGCAAGGGTAATATTTCCGCCGAGCCTCTCATAAAGAGCGGTGCGCTCGGTCATCCTGAGGTGAAATTCCTTCGTCACGGTACCTATGATGACTACAGAGAGGTCCTTCGCAAGCGCGGTGCAAACCTGAATCAGGTAAAGCCTATTAAGGTAATAGACAACGATGAGAAGAGAGATTTCTTTTTCTCACATATAGAAGATTAACGGTGAAATTATATGGAATATAACGAATATCTCCGCATTAAGGGGATAAGCTCCGAAAAGGTGATTTCCGATCTTACTGCTTACAGGAATTCTCATCCCGTCACGATGAAACGCCGTCTTCCCACGGAAATGTACGATAAGGTAAACCTTATGTGCAGAAATTATATGGACCGTCTTGCACGCTTTGAAATGGACTATGATTTTATTGTGGATGCCGAAGCCTTTAAGACTGTTGCTGTGTGCTGTCTCGAGACCGTGACAATTCTTCGTTCTCAGGTAATAAACCACCCCATAGCGCCCTATTGGAAGGTCTCGGACTACGAAATTTACGATTTCGTTGACATCCGTGAGGTCAGCGACATCGATAAGGCTAAGGCTGAGTTCTTCTCTCGTGAAATTCCCCTTAAAAGCAACGTGCAGATGAACCTCGGGGTTTACTATTACGAGGGCAGAACCTACGTCCTTTTTATATGGAATCATATGTGTTTTGACGGCGGCGGATTCAAGATGTTCTGGAGTGATTTCTGCAAAAATTATACGGATTTTGTGCTTCACGGCATTTCTCCCGTAAATTTCTCCGTCGGTTCCCGTAAGTACAGCGAGGTGTATGCTGATTTTGACAAAAAGACTGCCAAAAAGGCTAAAAAGCAGCTGGCAAATGTTTCACCCCGCACAAAGGTTACGTTTCCCTTTACGCCCGTAAACGGCAAAGAAAAGGTCATTATCGTATCCCGAAGAATTCCGGAGGCAGATTTTACCCGTGCTTGCCTTTATACGAAATCCGTAGGTGCTACGGTGACAGATTTACTGCTGGCTTCATATATTGATGCGCTCGGCAAAATCGCAAATCTCAAGGCATCTGACAGCTTAAGTGTTGCCTGTGCAATGGACTTAAGACGGCACATAAAGGATCTTTCCCGCATCGGCTACACAAACCACGTGTCATTTATGCACTGCGCTCTCGGTAAGAAGGGGAGTGACCTTTCTGAAACGCTTCTGATTGTCCGTGATAAGACAAAAGAACTTAAAAATGACGAGTTTATGGGGCTTCACGGCTTGCCGCTGCTGAACTTTGCATATAAAAATATGTTCTATTTTCAGGCGGAGTCGGTTGTAAAGCTTTTTTACAATAACCCTCAGATGTCTGTCAGCAATGTGGGGGTAATAGAACCCTCTGTGTTCCCCTTAGGTCAGTCGGGGCCATTTGATGCCTTTGTGGCAGGGGCTGCTAAAAACAAGCCCTGTGCGGTTATGACAGCCCTTACAATAGGAGGAGCCCTCTCCGCCTCAATATGTCTTCGCGGTAACGAAGAAGACAGACTTATCCTCGAAAGCTTCTTTTCCGAATTTGAAAAAAACATAAAATCATTTAAATAAAAATACCGTCCCTTATACGCCTACTGTCGGTGAAGAAAATTTTTCTTGCCAACAGGCGGCGTAAAAGAGGGACGGTACGCTTTTTATATGTTCAGAAGAACAAGAGAAACGATTATAAGGCTCAGAGCAATCCACTGGATTTTTGTCAGTTTTTCCTTAAAAGCCATAATTCCGACTAAAGTTACCAGCAGAATAGTTGCAACCGAGAAGGTGGGATATGTGACAACGGCAGGTATTGTTGTGAGAGCCGAAATCAGGAATTTTGAAGAAAAGAAATTCGGTATTCCTATTACACAACCGAACAGAATATCTTTTACGGCAGGCTTTTCTTTTTTGATTATAACAAGAGTTACGCAAATGATTAATGCAGTTGCAAAGGTATAGAATAAAAACTGATTGGTAAGTGATTCAATACCCATATATTCGTAAACCTTTGACATCGCATCGGCACTGCCGCCGAAAAGAAGCAGAAGAATGAGACTTATGCCGAAATTTTTTATTGAACTGCCCTTTTTTATGTTTATAAGAATAATTGCGGCAAATGCTATGATAAATCCTGCTGTCTGGATAGCAGAGGGGAGCTCATTAAAAAACAAAACAGAGAGCACAATGGGAACTAAAAGCCCTAATTTCATAAAAATTGAGGAAAGTACAATTCCGTGCTTCGCTGTGTTTAACTGCAACAGCAAAAAGCTTACAAGATAAAGCACACCGTTTATTACACCAAGACCTGCTACCTTTCCGATGCCGTCAGCGTTCGGAATTATATCAAAGCCGGTGTATATTGCACCGCATAAGGAGCAAACGGCATAGTTTGATGCGAGCATCACAAGTCTGCCTCTGACCTTATCAGAGCTTAAGCGCATTATTATGGAAATAAGTGAGCTGCAAAGTATTGCAAGAATTAAAAATAACATAAGCTTCTCCGGATGAACATTTTTAGATTATTATAACAGAACAGACAATATTTTTCTATAACAAAATTGCTGTTTTTTCTCTTATAAAATAATGTTTAAAATACCGGTAAAATCAAAATCCCCTGTATCGTGAGATACAAGGGATTTTTTGTTGTGCCTTAACTTATGACAAGAAAACCTGAATACTCGATGTGAATTTGCAATAATCTTCAAACATAAAAGGTTCTTGACAACCTTCCGTGAGACCGAATACATTGTCGGGATTTATACCCATTGATGCAAGAACGTCGAGAACCATATCTGCATCCTCTTTGCTTGTGTTGCAGGATGTGGGAAATTTCGAGTTCGCTGTTGAAGAAAGAAGTGAAATTGTGGGTTTTACGTATTTGTTCATTATGTTCGCTCCTTTCTTAAAGATTCTGCATAAAATCAATAGCGCCGAAAATCTTCTTGATAAGTGAAACAATGAAGTCGATTAAGCCGTTAATCTTATCAAGTAAGGATTCCTTTGTTTCCTCGCTGTTGTCTTCATCCGCATCAGGTGTTGTGGGTTCTTCAGTTGAGGGAGCATCAGTAGTTGTCTCCTCAGTTGTAACTTCCTCTGTGGTTGTTTCCTCAGTGGTAACTTCCTCAGTAGTTGTTTCTTCTGTGGTTGTTTCCTCTGTGGTTGTTTCCTCTGTTGAGGGCTCTTCGGTAGTTTCTTCTTCGGTAACATCAGGTTCAGAACCTCTGGGAGGTGCCATCATCATCATTCTTGCACTTCTCATATTGAATGTGTCTGATGCTACAGGAATCGGCATTGCCTGATCAGTAACCTTGATGTTTCCGATTGCAAGAAGACCGTCACCGTCATTCTGAATTGTAACAGTGCCGTCGCTGTTAATGTATCCTGTAATGTCATAATACATTTCTGTTGCACTGGTAACATCTATTGTGTTTGCACCGATTTTTGCAATAGTTGCCTTTCCGTCAGCTGCACGAAGGCTTACCATAACTCTGCCGCCGCCAAGAACTTCTTTGATGCTGAAACCGAGAGCGCCGCCGTCTTTTATGAGATAGAACTCATCGTTTGAACCCTTAGGCTCGTATGTTTCAAAGTCGATGTCTGTCTTGTCGGGTGTGAATGTAACGTAAGTGAAGCTACCGTTACCGCTTATGAGCTTTTTGTTGTCAAGGTTGCTCATAATGTTGTAATACTTTGCGTTAAGCTCTGCAGCGGGGTAGTAGTCATTAATAACATCGGGGTTACCGGGGTTATAAATTCTTACCGAGTCAATTACGTTTACAAGAGTTGTTGCCGTTCTTGTAGTTGCTGTTGTCTGTCCTTCATCACCGAGAGCGTATGTGGAAGCACCGTTACCGCCGTTGAGGACTGAGCCTTCGTCGAACCAGTTAATTTCAAGGTCGTCTATTTCGAATACCTCTTCAAGACCAGCCTCACAAAGAGCCTCATAAAGCATATCTGCAGCTGACATGGGGGGAGCGAATGAAACCATATCTCTGAGACCGAAAGCAGCCTGAGCAGTTGCGCCCTGAAGTGCACCTGCGCTTGAAAGGTACAGAGCAGATACCTGAACGGTATATTTGCCGTAGGCAAGGTCTCTTGCGCCGACAACAGGTGCCTGATTGAGTGTGTTTCCGCTGTAGTAGGTATCAACAACAGAAGCCTTAATAGCTTTACCGGTTGAATCCTTAACAGTTACAACTAAAATACCTGAGTTGTTTGCGCACTGACCGTAAAGGTCGTAGCCTGTGCCTGTAAAGTCGAAGGACATAATCTGTCCGCGCTTATTTGTGCTGTCAACAGTTACCTGATATGCGCTGCCGCCTGAGTAGGTATCAGTGTTGTTATAAACCTCGTCATAACCGTAAACGTCCTTGGGTGTTGACTGAGACTGTGCTGCGTTTGTAGCGGTACCGACAGTTGTCCAAGCATTACCTGTTGTGTTTGTAACCTCGAAAATGTCTTCCTCGTAAAGCATATTGCTTGCAGGAGCAACAGTAAGGTCAAACGTCTTTGTAATTCCGTCGTAGCTTACGGTATATTCTGCAGTGTCAAACATGCTGAGTGTTTTGCCGGGTGTGTAGGTGATAACGTTTTCAGCTTTTGCGAATGTGCCTGTGTTACCGCTTGCTGTAATATCACCAAGTGTAAAGAAGTCGCTGTCCTTCTCGTCAAATGGATTGATTGTAACGGGTGCATCAAAGTCAACAACAATAGTAGATACAGCCCACTTTGAATAAAGAACACAGTCAGATGTAATTTTGGTCGAATCTTCTTTTGTGATTAATTCATTGTTAGAGTTAAACCAACCAACAAAGCTGTAACCTGCTCTTACGGGCTCGGGAAGGTTGCTGTAAGCGTATGTATGAGTGATCGTTATCGGTAATTCATAGGAAACACCGTCGGGAATATCATATCCGGCTTCATAAACACGGATATTATTAAACTTTACAGCATTGTCGGATCCGTTAGCATCAAGTCGAATCTGAGCCTTTACAACCTCAGGCTTGTTGGGAGCAGTAAATAAATGCTTTTCGGAGGCCTGAGATTCAGCATAATGGTTGGTTGAATCATCGAAATCAATCCAATTGCCGTTAGCATCACAGAAGAAGATGTAAACGTCCCAATTGTGGTTTCCGTGATTGGAATTAATTGCTGTGATATCAATATCAATCTGATACTGCCTACCGGGGATAACAGGGAAGTAGGGGGAGCTTGAAGTAGCTTCGTCAACTCCGCTGTTGCTAGTAAGTGTAAAACCGTTACCGGTTATATCAGAAATAACACCCTTGCCTGCACTGTCCTTGTTCCATTTGCTGAAATCAATGAGGTTGTCGAATGTAACAGTATATGAACTTACAGTCCAGGTGGAGAAAATTTTGTAGTTATTATCAATATTACTGTTCGGATCAAGATTTTTGCAATCATAGTCAGCATCCGTTATTTCATTGAAGGGTTCAGCATTGTCAAGGCGCCAAGTTCCGAAAGTGAAGCCGGGACAAATAGGAGTATAATCAAACAGATTTCCGAAAGGCAGTGCTTCAGCATAATAACGTCTGTATACACGATTTTCGATTGTTTGAGCTTTTTCAAGGAAATCAGCCTTATAAACTGCTATGTCGGAGAATGTAACGGTTGTTCCGTTGGTTATGTTGTCAAAACGAAGAGTAAGGTTGTTATTGTTACCGGTGCTTATTCTGAAGTAATGTGTGCCGGTAGTTTTTCCTCCGGATTCAGGATAACTATATGTTCCTTGTCCGGTAAGATATGCACAGACGTTACCTTTACCGCCATTGGTACTTGAAATCTTATACTCAACAATGTAGTCTGTATTCTGTGCAACAGACATTTTGTAAACATTATCGGAAAATGCCCAATAGTTTGTTCGTGCAAAATAAGTGGGGTCTTCATCATTTTCCAATGTGATTGTACCGTTTTTGATATCGATAAGTAAACCATTACTGTCAATAAGTCTTTCGGTATTGGTTCCAATTTTTACATCACCATACCAAAGCTGATTACAAGAAGATTTTGCCCATTCGGCGAATGAGAAGATGCTGTCATAGGTTACATCATAACCTGCTTTGACCCAGTCTCCGTAAACAACAGTTGTTGTAATGTTAAGAATGTTGGTGTTTATAATTGTATTGCCGTCTTTAAGCTGCCAACCATTGAAAGCCCAGCCAGCGCCAGTATTGGGATAAATAAGATCTTTACTATCACCGGGGTAGAAACCAACACGGGATTCTGCTGTTGTTCCGGCAAATTTTTCAAAACTGTTAACTTCATAGATTCCGATGTTAGAGTATGTTATTGTGCCCTTTGCATTGGCATCAAAACGAAGTTCAATATATGCCGTATCTTCTTCTACTGTGAAGGATCTTGAGAATGTGTCACCGGTTCCGTAATTGAGACAAACATCACCATAAGAACCTGTTAATTTACCGTTTTTGTCGTATTTGAAAATAAATGCTTCACCTGGATAAGCACCTGACCAGGTAAATTCAAGGTAATATGTTCTGCCTCCAACAACAGGAATGCAGTAGCAATCCCAAGAACGCTCTATATGACCGGATGTGGAAGTAACTACCTCGCCTGATTCATTTGAGTTGCTCATTGTGATAGTACCGTTGATTGCATTAACAGAAAGCGTACCTCCGCTACCTATGCCTTTTCCGTTATTATAGCTCAATGAATCAATCCAAGCGTTAAGAGAAAACAGATTTTCGTATCTTGCTTCAAAAACTTCATAGGGAAGAATAAGGTCGCAAGTTGAACACTGGACATATTTAACACCATCACTGTTTGTCTGAACACTTCCAAATGCATGCGGAGTGGTTGAAAGAGTTCTCTGTTCTTTGAGAACTTCACTGCAAAGAGTACAATATTCGGCTTCTGTTAAGCCGCCAAGAGAGCAGGTTGGCTGACGTGCTTCAAGAATAACTGTCTGATGACCGGATTTTCCTTCTTTGTCCAGCTTATCAATGGCAGCTTTCACACCCTCATACTGGCCGATTGCATCTTTTATAGCTTTTGATAAAGCCTTTGTTGCTGCTTCATAACTGGTTGAGAAATTGTAAGAATTAGGATTAAGTGTTTTTATAGCAAAAACTGCATCAGCATATTTTTCTTTAAGAGCCTGACAGTAGTTGCCGTTCATTATTTTGTTAAATTCTGCTTCTGTTATCTGTGAACGGAGATCAAGGATAGGTTTGAAGTTGATGATATGTATATTGTAACCAGGTGCAAAAGAACCGCTTACATCATCATCGTCATGCCAAGAAAACCATGAATAGTTTTCTGTCGTCGCAGTATAATACCAACTGACATTGTATTTTTTGTATATTGTATCGCCTAAATCAACTTCGATTGCACTGTTGTTTACTTTCAAAACATTAGACCAATATCGAACACTTCTTGAAGTCTGATTGCCACCATCCTCCGTATAGGCATTATTTGTTGTATTATTGGAAGAATTATAGCCAAAATAGGAGTCACCGCCAATGTTATTAGTATAATTATCCTGTTCATCCGTGTAACCTTCCCATCGTTGGGTGAGTGACATCAAGGAATAGTCGGCAGAACCATTTTGAGATGGATAAACGTTAAAAAACTTAACTCTGTAGTTGTTAGTGTTTCCTCGTGCTGCAAACATAACCGGTAATTTCATTTCATTGTTGCCATCATATAACAGAACTGTGTTTTGCGCATAGTATACACCCAAACGCAAATCGCCATTACTATGCTGACCGGGGTTTGAACCGGTGTCATTTCCTTGTGGGGCATCTGTAACCGCAGAGGAATATAATATGTTGTTAAAGTGTGTGCCTCTATAATTTTCCATCTGGTTAGCAGGTGCGTTGGTGAATGTAGGTACTTTAGATACAATCCCGTTGTAGGCTGCACTGTTTGTATAAGGGAGCTTAGCCTTCATATAGGCGTCCATATCCTGAAGGTCATAATATGACATTGAAGTGTCATAAATACAAAGGTCACGTATCTGACCGGTAAGGTCGGGATCGTTACCGATAGTTGAGCCATATTCAGTTCTGAAACCTGAACGACCTATATACATTGTTGATGCACCGATTGCTTTGTACCATGCATCATCAAGGGTAACAGCTGTGTTATGGCGGTTTTGCATTATGGAAAGAACACCGTCAACATAAACAATATAGTTACCGTTTGCATAGCTTATGAGATATTCGTGCCAATATCCGTCATTTCTGTTTATACCATTCAAATCACTAGCCCAGTCATTTGAATTAGCATCCTTGCCATCTCTTATAACGTCAGGACCATTATAGGTGCCAAGATATGATCCGTTACCTTCTGCTACAGGCGCGAAATGCGTGTAATGCTCAACGCCGGTACGCTTACCGGGAATATCTGCAATTTCATAAATACGGGAGTTGGCTGCTGCATTAGTCGGCAGGCAAGCCTTAAAAGTAATAGCAAAACCATCATCATAGTTTAAGCTGTCGGGGAAGAGATTTTCAAGGTCAATTGTTGCATAACCTGAACTAAAGTTTGCAACGTAGCTACCGCCCAGCTGTGACATCGTAACATTAGATGACATTTCAAGGTCAGGCTTACCTTCAACAGCATTTTCAAGAACATTGGCGGTTGTGAAGAATCTACCGACAAGGTGGTCCGAAAGCTCTTCGTTCATTGGGAAGGATGAAGAAGAAATTCGATATGAACTGTCAAGAAGTCTGTTGTATGCTGCTGCTGTAATTTTTACAACAGAACCGTGTCTGGGTGAAAGTGAATTGATGTTGTGAACACTGTCATCAAGCATTGTAAATGTTTTAAAATCGGTCGATCTTGAAATATGGAAATATGCTAAATCGTTACCATTGCTATCTTTATGACCATATTCATCAGTGTATGTGACAAGGTATCCTTCGTTATCGAAATAAGAGTTGCAGCCTTCAAGACTTACTGTAACATTAGGATACACACGGCCGCCCTTTTCATCTATATTTGCAACATAGTTGCTGTCCGCAGAATAAGGACCGCAAGCGCCACCGCTCGACACCATATAATGGATTGTTTTTAAGTTATTTTGATAACCCCAATCTTCATTTTTGTAGAAAAGATAATACTTGTTATTGTTTGTATTATAAATGATATCCGCGTCTATAACGTCGTAACCCGGATCAAGGAGTACACCATATTCATAGTATGCAGTCTGATCCATTATGTCTGTTGTCTTTAAATATACAAGATCAAAACCTGTTGTTGCATTGCAACGGAGTGTGAAATAAACAACGTAAGCACTGCCGTCCCAGAGAACCTGAGGAGCCCATACAGCATTCATACCTCTTGTATCTCCAATAAGGTGAGCCATTCTTGAAACATCAATAAATGATTCATCATGCCAAGTTACAAGGTCCTCTGAACGCCAAACAATAAAACCGGTGCTGTTATGACTATAACCATCCGGGGTATCATCGTCCGTAAAGTCAAGGTCGGTTGCGAGAATGTAGTAATAGTTGTCCTGCTCGTTGTACCATATGTAAGGGTCACGGACACAGCCTACACCCTTTGAGGGAATGATTACAGGGTCGTTTCCGCGAAGGGCGGTATAGTTGTAGCCGTCCTTTGAAACAGCAAGATGGATTGTCTGTCCCTCTTTGCTTGTGCCTGTAAAGTATGCAAAAAGGTAGTGGTCCTTAGCCTCTGCTGTTGCAGCTTCGGCAACAGCCGTCTTTGAGGGAGCTGTCCAGACCCAGCAGGAAAGAACCATTAACACTGCCATTATGATTGACAGGGTTTTCTTTGCGATTTTCATAAAATTACCTCCGTAATTCTGATTTTATGAATTTTAGAATCTATGTAAAAATCCTGAAATACCGGACTTATGTCTTTGCCAAGGTGTCGCAAAGCATTTTGTAGTGTGCAGCCTTTCTGCAGGAATAGACGGGCGTTTCCCCAAAGCTTCCGTTTTCCGCATACGCTACCGCCGCACACATATCGCAGTATTCTCTGAGATTGCAGTTTTTACATTTAGCCGGGAGAATTATTTTCTCCCTTTCTTTGTTCATTTTCTCCCACGCTTCCCGGAAGGAGGAAAGCTCTGCCGAGGGAGTGTTCATCATACCGCAGGGGGTCATTTTTCCGTCCCA
>JAZOWG010000072.1:0-10111 GCA_045659105.1 Acutalibacteraceae bacterium | reverse complement strand
TGCAACAGCACCGCGGTTAATATTGTTCGGGTATGCACTAGCAGTGGTTGCAATGTCTGTATTATAAACACATCCTGCTTCGTCATAGTACGAGTCGGCAGATATTTCGCCGTAGTAATAGTAAGGGTATCCGCCATATTCTTTGTTGCCACTTACAATATTACTTGCCGAATCAATCATACCGTCACTCTGAACAATTGTGCCCAAAGAATACCTGACCTTACCATCACCATTCTTATTAAAAGAGCCCTTGTTCACATGTATATTACCGTCAGGCATATAAAGCGTATTGCTGTTTGTCATAAACACACCGCCGCCATACAAGTTCGCACTGGCGGAAGAGTCTGTGCTTGCATTTGATGAACGCAGTATAGGTGTTGCAGTAATCGTATCAACACTATTAATGGTTACAGCTTTAGAGGTTGCAATACCGTAAGCGATACTTGTCACTAATGACTGTCCGTCGTCTGCTGTACTATTGTCTGTTTTTCTCTCAGAAGACGCCGTGGAATCTGCGGAAATGTTTGCAGCACCGTTAACTGTTACGGTACCGCCGTAAATGCCGTATGCCACAGCTATAGTGTTACAAGGATCAAATGATGCAACTCCTCGATGATAATACGTATGACCGTACGCTGTTGCAGACAAGGTTGCTGCATTTATAACACAGGTTGCCCCGTCGGTATTGTAAACAGCAGTAGCGCCGTTTGTTATTGACTCTGCACATCTGTTATTTGTTTCACTGAAAGCATTATGTGCTTTTACTGTAATTGAAACATTCTTGTTTACCGTAAGGGTACCCTCATTTCTGATACCCTCAAGATTCTGGAAGCAAGAAAATTCCTCTTCGGTACATTTCTGACCTTCACGCACGTTCACAACAGAAATGTTTGCAATTGCAGATGTGGGTGTTGAACTTGCACCATTATAGATATTAAGGGTACCTTTGTTATGAATACCGTAAACATAGGGTAATTTGTAGGCACCGCCTGAAGTACGGCTGAAGATAATTGACTTTCCGTTCATATAAAGGTTAACGGTAAGCTTTTCGGGAATTGTAATTCCCGTAATACCTGTTGAATATTCATCCGCACTGGAATCAGTAAAGTTAACGTCTCCGTCAAGCTTTAAGTTAACAACGGTTTCGCCGCCGTTTTTAAGCTCCTGAAGCTTTGCGGTAATCTGTGCGGCAGTTGTACCTGCAACAGCAACATATTCCGTTTCAGCACCGGCTGTGGGAAGTATGTCTGCCGACAGTGCGGGAAGAACAGAAAGTGACATAACAACTGCAAGAAGCATAACAATAGCTTTTGCGGTTATTTTACCGAATCTGCTCTGTGATGAATTATTTTTCACAATAATTCCTCCTCTTGAAAATTATTAAAATTCCTCATAGCGTACCGCAGGGTACACCAAGATAATTATACGTATTGATTATATTATTTTAGCTGTCAACTGTCAACGATAAACACAAAAATTTTATTCTCCTTCCGAAATTTTTGTCTTTTGCCCAAAAATCCCCCTACCCTTTTATAAAACAATCACAAACAAAAATAATACCTGCATTTAATTTCCTGCGAGGCTGTGACGTTGAGGCTATCTTGCAGGGATGGCATTCTCGGAATTCCGAATTTGCCCCAATAAAAAATATCAACAAAAAATTTTTTACTTGAAGAACTTACATATATGTGTTAAAATATTTTGGTTAATAATATACATAGTCTATACTGTTTTTCGGAGGGCTGTGTATTGGATAACAACAAAAACAAAATTGACAGCTTAATAAATGCAGGCGTCAGAATTCCCTGCCCCTACGGTGTTCTTATTGACACGTCTGCAAAAATCGGAGAGGGCACGGTTATATACCCCTGTACAATCATAAAAGAAGGCTGCGAAACGGGAAAAAACTGCGTGATAGGCCCCTGCACGGTGCTCTATAAAACCCGTGCGGGCGACGGCTGTGTTCTTGACTCGGTACACGCTGAGGAAGCTGTTATCGGAAGCGGTGTCACGGCGGGTCCCTTCGTTCATATCCGTCCCGGAAGTGTCATAAAGGACGGAGTTCGGCTCGGAAATTTCGTTGAAATAAAAAATTCAGAAATCGGGGAAGGCACGGCTGTTTCACATCTTACCTACGTAGGTGACAGCCTTGTGGGTAAGGGAGTCAATTTCGGCTGCGGAACGGTTACGGTAAATTTTGACGGAAAAACGAAAAACCGCTGTGAAATCGGCGACAAAGCCTTTATCGGCTGCAACACGAATCTTATTGCTCCCGTTAAAATAGGCGAGCGTGCATACACAGCGGCTGGCTCTACGATAACAAATGACGTTCCGCCCGATTCCCTTGCAATTGCCCGTTCAAGGCAGACCGTAAAGGCAGATTGGGTCAAAAAGAAAAAGCCTTACAGAGAAAAAAAAGAATTTTAATCCTCAGGAGATATAAAATGGCATTTTTTAAGAAGAAAACAGAAAACGTACAGACCTTTGCCGGCAAGCCGGAGTTCATTATTGCAGGCCTCGGCAACCCCGGAAAGGAGTACGAATATTCAAGGCACAACGCAGGCTTTCTCTGCCTTGATATTCTCTGCAACAAATACGGAATAAAAACCGACAGAGTAAAATACCGCTCCCTTACCTGCACGGCTGTGATTGAGGGACATTCCTGCCTTATTATGCGTCCTCAGACCTATATGAACAGCTCGGGCGAGGCTATAAAGGAGGCGGCGGATTTTTACAAAATCCCCCCCGAAAAGGTAATTGTTATTTATGATGATATTTCCCTTCCTACAGGGACCCTCAGAATCAGAAAAAAGGGCTCTGCAGGCGGTCATAACGGAATTAAAAGCATTATATGGCAGCTGAATTCCGACACCTTCCCCCGTCTTAAATTAGGTGTCGGCGACAGAAAGGACAAGGATGACGACCTTAAGGATTACGTTCTCGGCAGGTTCTCAAAGTCCGACATTGATACTCTTAAAAAGACTATGGAAAAGGCCGTCGATGCACTTAAGTACATACTTGACGGCGATACTGACGGCGCTATGAGCCGATATAACGGGTGACAGACTATGTCCTGCTGTTCAGAGTTTTTTAAGCACTCCCCCGAATACAAAAGAATAAGCTATTGTCTTGAAAGGGCAAGCTATCCCTTCGGCATTTTAGGGCTTCCCCCCACGCCCAAGGCTCTGCTTATACATACGCTGTGTGAAGATGCTTCACACGGCGCCGTTGTGCTGACTCCGGATGATGCAACGTCGGAAAAGCTCTGCACGGATCTGACTGCACTCGGCACAAGGGCGGTCACCTACCCTGCAAGGGATTTCAATTTCTACACCGTTGAGGCAGGGTCTAAGGAATACGAGCAGAAAAGAATCGGTGCACTCTCAAAAATGTTATCGGGCGAGTGCAGCGTGCTCATACTTTCCGCAGAGGCTGCTATTCAGAAAATTATGCCCCGTCATGAGCTTCAGTCCCGTATTTTTACCCTTTCCGAGGGACAGGAAATCTCAACCTATGATATAAGGAAAATGCTTGTGAAATGCGGCTATTCCGCATCCGAGATGGTTGAGGGTCCCGGTCAGTTCTCCTTAAGAGGCGGGATTCTCGACATATACCCCTGTAACCTCAATGCCCCCGTAAGACTTGAATTCTGGGGTGATGAAATTGATACGATTTCTTACTTTGACATTGTAAGCCAGAGAAGAACCGACAGAGTTGAGACCGTCTCTCTTTCCCCCGTTACGGAGATAGTTTTTGATGATTACGGAAAAATGGCAGAAAAGCTGACGGCTCTGGCAAAAACAGTCAGAACAAAAAATGCCGATAAGGTAAAGGCTTTTCTCAAAAAGGATGCCGATTTGCTTGAATGCGGCATAACTCCCGGAAGCCTCGACAAATACCTGCCCTTAGCCTATGAAGGCCTTTCTTCCCCACTTGACTATTTCCCCGATTCCCTTCTCATTTCAATTGAAACCTCGGGCGTAAAGGAAGGAGCATTGTCCTCGGAAAAGCTCTTCAACGAGGAATTAAAGGAGCTGTTTACCGAGGGAGAGCTGTGCAAGGGACTTGACGATTATTACTGCTCCTTCAGCGATATTCATAAGGCTTATAACGAAAGAAAAACAATTTATATCGACAACTTTGCCAGGGGCAGCTTTGACACCCCCGTAAAGGACCTTATAAATTTCCATATAAATCAGATTTCTGCCTGGGACGGCTCTTATTCCTTCCTTACTGAGGATATTGCCGTGCCCCTTAAAAACAAATATTCCGTCCTTGTGTTTGCAGGCAACCAGAAAAATGCGGAGAGCCTTTACCGAAGCCTTTCCGATGACGGCTACAAGGCGGTGCTTTACAAGGAAATCCCCGATGAAATTCAAAAAGGTGCAATAAGCATTTTCCCCGGAGCGCTGAATTCAGGCATTGAATATCCGGGAGAAAAGCTCCTTATAGTAAGCTACGGCAGATTTGCCAAGGCTTCAAGAGGCTCTGTCAAAAAATACAGCAAAAAGGCGAATGCATTCAACTCACTTGAGGAGCTTCACGAGGGCGACTACGTTGTTCACGAACAGCACGGCATCGGTATTTTCAGAGGAATTGAAAAGAAGACCATAAACAAAACCGTAAAGGACTATATAAAAATACAGTACGCAAAAAACGGCGTGCTGTTTATTCCCGTTACCAATTTAGAGCTTATTTCAAAATATATCGGCCCTCACGAGGAGGATTCGAACAGAACCGTAAAGCTCAACACCATAGGAGCCGCCGACTGGGAAAAAACAAAGAACAAGGTCCGCGGTGCCGTAAAGGATATTGCAAAGGACCTTATCAGACTTTATGCCGAGAGGCAGAATGCTCCCGGGTATGCGTTTTCTCCCGATATTGATATGCTGAATGACTTTGAGCGCCGTTTTGAGTTTGACGAAACCGACGATCAGCTCCGCTGCATAAACGAAATCAAGGCTGATATGGAAAAAGGCTGTCCTATGGACAGACTGCTGTGCGGTGACGTAGGCTTCGGAAAAACCGAGGTAGCTCTGCGTGCCGCCTTTAAGGCAATCTGCGACGGCAAGCAGGTAGCACTTCTCGTACCCACTACAATTCTTGCCTTCCAGCATTACAGAACCATACTTCACCGCTTCGAGGGCTTCCCCATAGAGGCTGAAATGCTCTGCCGCTTCAGAACCCCCAAGCAGCAGAAGCAGATTATAAAGAATATCAAGGCAGGTGCCGTGGATATTGTCGCAGGCACTCACAGAATCATATCAAAGGACGTTGAATTCAAGGACTTAGGTCTTTTAATTGTTGACGAGGAGCAGCGCTTCGGCGTTCTGCAAAAGGAAAAGCTCAAGGAAAAATTTCCCGGTGTTGACGTGCTGACCTTGTCGGCAACGCCCATTCCCCGAACACTTAATCTCGCACTTTCGGGCATACGTGACCTTTCCGTTATTGAAGAAGCACCTATGGACAGACACCCCGTTCAGACTTTTGTAATTGAGCACGACTGGGGTATTATCTCTCAGGCAATTGCAAAGGAATTAAGAAGAGGCGGTCAGGTTTATTATCTTCACAACAACATTAATGATATTGACCTTGTTGCGGATAAGCTGCAGAAATTCTTCCCCGATGCCAATATTGCATTTGCTCACGGCAAAATGCAGGAGAATGAGCTGACGGACGTATGGAAGCGCCTTACCGAGGGTGAGGTTGACATCCTTGTGTGTACCACCATTATCGAAACGGGTGTTGACGTACCCAATGCAAATACCCTCATCATAGAAAATGCCGACTGTATGGGACTTTCACAGCTTCATCAGCTGAGAGGCCGTGTGGGACGCTCCACAAGACGAGCAAGCGCCTACTGTACCTTCAAGAAGGATAAACAGCTGACTGAAATTGCAGACAGACGTCTTTCCGCCATAAGAGAATTCACTCAGTTCGGCTCAGGCTTCAAAATTGCCATGCGTGACCTTGAAATAAGAGGTGCGGGCAACCTTTTAGGCGCACAGCAGCACGGACATCTGGCAAGTGTAGGCTACGATATGTATATGAATCTTCTGAGCGAGGCTGTTGAGGAATTAAGAGGCACAAAAACAGACTCCGCCCCCAAGGCTGTCTGTCAGGTTGACATTCAGCAGGATGCTCACATTCCCGAGGGCTATATTTCAGGCTATCAGCAAAGAATTGCCGTTTACAAGCGCATTGCGGATATAAAGACCGAGGAGGATTTCAGCGATGTTCTCGACGAGCTTATTGACCGCTACGGCGAGCCTCCGAAGAGTGTTGTGGGTCTTCTTAAGATTCCGCTAATAAGAAGCGCCGCCACCGCACACGGTATTTATAAAATTTCGCAGAATGACGGCTACGTCTGTCTTTACACTCAGAAAATAGATACGGAAATCACAAAAAAGCTTGCCGCATTAAAGGGCAGAATCCGTATTTTCTCAAAGGGCCTCCCCTGCTACGGCGTTGCAATTTCGGGCACACCCGTAGAGACACTTGAGGAGGCAATAAAAGCACTGAATACACAGTAAAGGAGAGTGCTTTTATGTTAAAAATCAAACGTCCGTTTGTGATAAGCTTTATCGGTATGATGCTGTCTGCGATATTGCTTATGACGGGCAATGATATGCTGCTCTTCGCTGCAATACCGCTGCTTTCGGCTTTGCTTTTGTTCTTCGCATTCAGAAAAGCGGCAGTCAGCAGGGTGCTGCTGATTCTTATTATCTGCTCACTTTTCACATCTGTTGTCTTCACGGCTTACGGAACGCTGAGAGAAAAGGAAAATGCTCTTGCGGGATACGGCAAAGAAATTTCCGGCACAGTCACCGATATAAGTGCCGATTCCGAAGGTACAATCACCTCTGCCGTTCTGTCACGCTGTACCGTTGACAATACGAAAATCTTTTCAAAAATTACGGTTTATACCGATAAAAAGGCAGTTTTCTCCTACGGCGACCGTCTGCAGATAAAGGCTGACGAGCTGTTTACCTCCGAGGGTGAGGGCATTTTCAGATACCATACCCTTTCAGATAACTGCCACCTTGCCGCCACAGTCAAAGCGGACAGCATCACGGTAAATCCTGCCCTGAAAAGCTTTTATAATTCAATTCTCCGCTTCAGGGGTTATTCCTCGGAGAAGCTCAGAGCTTCTCTCAGCAATGATGTCTTTTCCGTTTCCGAGGCACTTTTTACAGGCTCAAGGGATAACATTTCCCCGGAGCTTTCCTCTGCCTTCAGAATATGCGGTATTTCCCATATCTTCGCAGTATCCGGTATGCATCTGTCCCTTTGGACGGGTATATTTTTCATTATTATGAAAAGACGTGCAAGGCTGTCCTTTATTCCCAATGTCCTTGCCACGATTTTCGTTATATTTTACACGGCATTCACGGGCTTTTCTCCCTCGGTGCTGAGAGCCGGAATAATGCTCACAGCCGTATTCACGGGACGAATAATAAGAAGGCAGTCCGATACACTCAACTCCCTCGGTATTGCCGGCACGGCTCTTCTTTCCGTAAACCCGTATCTCGCAGGAAACGTGTCCTTTCTTCTGTCCTTTATTGCAACGGGAGCAATAGCCTTCTGGGACGAATACATTTTACCCGAAAAGAAGAATTTTCACGGCCGTTTTGCAAAAATCAGATACCGTCTGATAAAACCGTACTATGACGTTATAACGTCCGTTGCCGTGATGCTGACGACTCTTCCTGCGGCATCTCTTTTCTTCGGCTACGCTTCCCTGCTGTCCCCTCTTGCGTCACTCATCATCACTCCCCTTGCGGAAGCGAGTATGATACTGTCATCCCTCATTGTTATTCTGCCCTCGGGCAATATTCTTCATTCTGCGGTATGCACTGTTACCGAAGCTGTGTGCGGCAGTCTTATAAGCACCGTCACCGGGCTTTCACGTGCAGATTTTATGCTTATCCCCGTAAGACCTTCCGTGCTTCTTCCGATTTTTGCCGCCGTAGCAGCTCTGTGCGTGCTCTTTCTCGTATTTTATAAAGAAAAGAAAAAGGCATTTATCTGTATTCTTGCAGGCGTTCTGTTTTTTACGGGACTTGTAACTGCCGACATATACACAAGGAGAGCCGAAACCGAAATAAAGATTTTCGGCAAGGAAAATGCAACGCTCATTTCCGTGTCCGACAAAAACGGCGGCTGTGCGGTAATCGGCTCGGGAGGCTCCTTTTCCCTGGCGAACGAAATGATACGTGAAATGAACGGCAAGGGTATCACAAAGGCGGATCTTCTTTTTATACCGAGAGATAAGGCCACCGAAAACAAGAACACCGCATATCTTCAGAAAACGCTCCTCCCTGCCCTTACGGTAAAGGCATATGAATATACCGCTCCCGTGA
Organism: Acutalibacteraceae bacterium; assembly: GCA_045659105.1. Classification (GTDB taxonomy): domain Bacteria; phylum Bacillota; class Clostridia; order Oscillospirales; family Acutalibacteraceae; genus RUG806. Next base: position 1,748 of record JAZOWG010000072.1, on the reverse strand, counting down.
GCGTTTCCCTGAATGACAGCTGTCGGATTTATTCTTATACGGCACAGGACTTCTGTGCAGTATCGCTTTTTGCAGGAAGCACTAAAATCGTTATTTGTCCTCTGCCCTCTTCCGATTTTACGGATGCCCCGAAGGAGTTTTTGTCGGGAGATATTCTCGTATGCCGCAGTAATATTCCCCAAGCCCTTGACACGGGTGCATTCTCTGATGTTATAATAGCAACAGACCTAAAAAAGCCGCATCTGTCTTCCTTTACCGATACCGTTGACAGAAGCATTACCATTAAAGTAAAAGGAGATTCCTATGCCGTTTATTGACGAAGATGCTTTCGCTAAAATATTAAAGGGTGAAATAACTGAAAATATATTCCTCTTTTCGGGTGACGACGATTACCTGAAGGAGCACTACTGCAATCTTCTTACAAAAAAAACGGTTGATGAATCTCTTATGTTTTTCAACTTCCATAAGTATGAGGATGACGAAGCCGACCTTGAAACCATATTTGCCGATGCGGAGAATCTCCCCCTTATGGCGGAAAAAACCTGCCTGCTCGTAAGAAACTATCCTCTGGACGGTCTTTCTTCAAAGGCACTCACGCAATTTGAAGAAAATCTTAAGAATATCCCCGACTCCACAGTTATGATATTCTATTACTCGGGCGATACACTCCCCTCAGGCAAAAACACAAAATGGGACGCTGTCATAAAGGTTTTTGAAAGGCTCGGAACGGTCGTAAAAATAGAGCACCGCACACCCGCAAAAACAGCAAAGCTTCTCGTCTCCCGAGCAAAGGACAGAGGCACCTCTATAGACTATGACACCGCACTTTATCTCGTCTCCTCGGTTGGTGAGGATCTGCAGACTGTGCTTAATGAATTCAATAAGGTCTGCGCCTACTCTCAGGGTAAGCCCGTAACGGCGGAAATGATAGATGAAACCGCAGTAAAAAGCGTTGAAGCCTCGGTTTTCGACATCAGTACAAGCATTTTTTCGGGTGACACGGACAAGGCTTATAAAATCCTCAATGAGCTTCTCCGTCAGAAAATACCGTCAAGTTCAATTATCGGAGCCCTTGCAAGCGCTTACGTAAACGCCTACAGGCTGAAGCTTTCCTATAATTCGGACAAGCAGATAAGTGATTTTGCGACAGCCTTCGGCTACAAGGAAACGAAATATTCCTTCGGGAAAATTGCCCCATTCGTAAGAAAAAGCTCCGTTGCAACCCTGCGCTCAGCTCTCGATATTCTCTCGGAGGCTGACGTAAAAAGCAAAAGCAGCAGAATTGCAGATGACATTCTTTTGACAGAGCTTATCTCAAAGCTTTCTTCTCTCGGAGGTTAAATATGCTTCACACAGAAAAAGCCGTAATTACCGAGGGACGCTACGATAAGGCACGTCTTGCAACGGTAATCGACGGACTGATAATCACCACAGAGGGCTTCGGCATCTTCAATTCAAAGGAAAAGCAGACTCTTATAAAAAAGATAGCAGAAGAAAAGGGCATTATAATTCTTACGGATTCCGATGCAGCAGGCTTCAAAATCAGAAATTTCCTGAAAAATATCGTCCCTGAGGACAAAATAACCCACGCCTACATCCCCGACGTTTACGGCAAGGAAAAAAGAAAGGCAGCTCCCTCAAAGGAGGGAAAGCTGGGCGTTGAGGGGATAGACAACTCCCTTATAGAAAAAGCGCTTCTCGCCACGGGACTTTTTTCCGAAACAAAAAGAAAGCCGGAAGCAAATCCC
>JAZOWG010000071.1:0-6694 GCA_045659105.1 Acutalibacteraceae bacterium | reverse complement strand
CGCTTACCTTGTTGATTACTTTATAGAAGCTATCGGAAAGGAAGCTCTTAAGCTTGCTCTCTCCTTCTCTGTCCTCACGGTTGGCGGCGGCAACGTCATAGCCTTCGTCATCAACATAATGAAGCATTTCGGGTATGATTTCGGGGGAATGCTGTAAATCAGCATCAAGAATACCGATAAAATCTGCTTTAACGGCATATTCCATACCTGCAAGCATTGCTGCCTCCTTTCCGAAGTTTCTTGAGAAGGAAATAAACTTAACGGCAGAGTTCCTTGATGCAAGCTCCTTGATAATTCTCAGAGTATCGTCACGGCTTCCGTCATCGATAAACACGAGCTCGGTCTGATATCTGTCACGGATTGAATCAATAACCTTTGTGGTTTCCTCATAAAACATACGGAGCACATCCGCTTCGTTAAAGCAAGGCACAATAAGTGCTAAAGTTTTCATAATTTTTCACCTTTTTCGTATATTTCAGCAGTCGTCGAATTCATCTTCGAGAACTGCTTCTGCACATTTTATTCCGTCAACGGCGGCTGAAACAATTCCGCCGGCATATCCTGCACCTTCACCGCAGGGATAAATTCCTTTTATGCTTGCCTGCCTGAAATCGTCACGGATAATTCTGACAGGTGATGAGCTTCTGCTTTCGGGAGCGGTAAGAACAGCATCGGGCAAAGCGAAGCCGTCAAGCTTTTTATTGAATTCATATAAGGCAGCCTCAATCGAGTCGCATATTTCACGGGGCATAACCCTTCGTATATCTGTCGGAGTTACTCCCGTCGGGAACGAGGGCTTAACTGAACCAAGCTTTCTCGAGGGCTGATTCTTAAGAAAATCGCCGACAGTCTGACATGGGCCCGAATAATTACTGCCGCCGGCAATAAATGCCGTACGCTCGATTTGTCTCTGTAATTCTATACCTGCAAGAGGATGCTCTGAGCCGAAGTGTGAGGGCTCGACCCCCACAAGAATAGCAGAGTTTGCGTTTTCCTTATCTCTTGCATATTCACTCATACCGTTAGTTACAACCGTGTTTTCCTCTGAGGGAGCACACACAACCGTACCGCCGGGACACATGCAGAAGGTGTAAGCACCTCTGTTATGAAGCGAGTGGTTTGATAATTTATAATTTGCGGCACCGAGAAGCGGATTATTCCACTCCTTGCCGAATAAAGATTTATTTATTAATTCCTGAGGATGCTCAATTCTCACACCCATGGAAAATGCCTTCTGCTCCATTAAAATTCCGTGCGAGAAAAGCATTTCAACAGTATCACGGGCAGAGTGACCGATAGCAAGAATAAGACAGTCGGTTTCAATATCCGTAACACTTCCCTTTTCGTCCTCAAAGGATATGCCCTGAATATAGCCGTTTGCCTTGTAAATGTCCTTAAGCGTACAGCCGAATCGGATTTCACCGCCGAGAGCTATAATTTCCTTTCTCATATTCTTTACAACATCTACAAGCTTGTCCGTGCCGATATGCGGATGTGAGGAATAGAGAATTGTATCGGGAGCACCGAATTTATTGAAGGACTCGAGAACGTAGCGGCAACGGCTGTCTTTAATACCCGTTGTAAGCTTGCCGTCCGAGAAGGTTCCGGCACCGCCCTCACCGAACTGAACGTTTGAGGAGGTGTTAAGCCTTCTTGTATTCCAGAAGCCGTAAACATCCTTTGTTCTTGTGTCAACGTCGTTTCCACGTTCAAGCACAAGCGGTCGAAGCCCTGCTTTAGCAAGGATATAAGAAGCAAACATACCTGCCGGTCCGAAGCCGATAATTATCGGACGGAACTGAGATGTTCTCTTATTTTCGGGAATCTCATAAACATATTTTTCGCAGGTGTGAACCTTGTTCTGCGGAAAAGAAAGAGCAATTGCCTCTTCGTCAAGGTCTGTCTCGAGATTTACCGAGTAAATCATTTTTATGTTATTGCGCTTTCTTGAATCAATGGATTCTCTGACAATTTCAAAGCCCTTTACCGATGAAGCAGTAATACCGACATAATCGGCGGCAGACTTCATTATTTCATTTTCAGGTGTACCGAGAGGTACGGAAATTTCATTAATACGAAGCAAATTAATTCTCCCTGATTATACTTGTGCCTGCAACGTAAGCAGAAGACCACGCCCATTGCAGATTATAGCCTCCGCAGTCGCCGTCAACATTTATGATTTCACCGCATACGTGTAAGCCTTTGATTTTTTTTAGCTCCATTGTACGGGGGGTGATTTCACCCGCGATTATTCCGCCTGCAGTGACCTGAGCATCGGAAAAGCCCTTTACGGAGCTTACCTTGTATTTTTTGTTTTTTACAGCTGTTACGATTTTTTCAATAACGGACACGTTGAGCCTTTCGATTTTGAGATTGAGATTAAGCGAGCATTCTGACAGAATAAATGCACCGAGCTTTTTCGGCATTATACCCGACAGAAGCATTTCAACAGGCATATCGGGATTATTCTTCACCATCATTAAAAGCTCATGCTTCAGTTCATCGGCTGTAAAATAGGGTGCTGAATCAACGTGTGCGAAAACGGGTTTCTTTTCATAAAGACTTTCTGCCGCAAAGCGTGAAACCTGCATTGACGGAATACCTGAAAGACCGTAATCGGTGTACTGAATTTCACCTGTATCCTCAGAGATTACCTTGCCCTCGCATTTAAGGGTGATTTTTCCCTGTGCTCTTATGCCCTTGAGAGCTTTAGTAAAGTTTTCGCAGTTAAGAGGAACGAGTGCCGGCAATAAAGGTGCACACTCTATACCGAAGGGACGAAGAAGGGAAAAACCGCTTCCGTCACTTCCCTGCACGGGTGCCGCTTTTCCGCCAGTTGCAAGAATAACCTTATCGGCATAAATACTGCCGTTAAGAACAAATCCGTTTCCGCGGGACTTTATATCGGTAATTTTTGTATCACATACTTCATTTATGCCCAGTGACAGACACTCTTGTCTTAATGCGTCAAGAATTGCCGTTGCCTGAAGTGACATGGGGTACACGCGTCCCGCATTGTCGCTTTTCGGGAAAATACCGAGGCTGTGAAAGAATTCCTCGGTCTTTTCACAGGAAAAACGGGAATATACCTCATAAGCAAAATCGGTTTCCCCGTGAAAATTACTTTTTGATATATTTTCGTTTGTAAAATTGCATCTGCCGTTGCCCGTTACAAGAATTTTCTTTCCGACACGGGAATTACCGTCATACACATTGATGTTGACAGAAATATTCTCTGACCTTGCCGTTCTTGCGGCAAAAATCGCTGAAGCAAGACCTGATGCACCGCCGCCTATAACGGCAACAGTCAGCTTATTTCTTTGTTTCATCATTTTCATTCTCTGTAATAACAGACATCAGCATATCGTAGATATCCTTATCTTTATCAATGGCTGAGGCAGCTCTGAAAAGAGCAACAAATTTACGTTCGTTACGGGAAAGCTCTGTTATATGCTTTTCCTTGACTGCCCTTATAAGATCAATTCCGCAGTCCGGACTGTTAAGGCAATTATCATTTCTGTCAGCTCCGACAAGCCATTCAATATCAACATTAAAAACAGCCGAAAGCTTAACAACAACCTCAACCGAAGGCTTTAAATGACCGAGCTCATAGTATGAATAGGTTGAACGGTCAAGCCCGAGAATATCAGCTATCTGCTGTTGGGTAAGCTTACATTCTTTTCTTGCTGCTTTAAGTCGCTCTGAAATTATCATAAGCTGTCCTCCGAAAGAAAAATCCGGACAGGAAATATCTGTCCGGAAGGATTATAGCATTTTAATATAATAAATGCAAGTATAATATTATAAAACAATTACTCACCAAGAAGCCAGTTAAGGCTTACTCCGAGAACCCTTGCTATAATAACAAGCTCGTAGTCAAATACTCCTCTTACCTGACCCTCAAGCTTTGAAAGAGCGGAAGCATTTATGTCCATACCCTCAACCTGAAGACGGGCAAGAAAATCCTTCTGCTTCATACCGAGCTCCTTTCTTTTTGCTTCAATACGGGCACCGACTATATTGCGGTCACCCAGCTCCTGTTTTCTTAATCTCAAAATAATCACCACCACGAAATGTTAAAAATATATTAACACAAATTTATCTCAGGGTCAACATAAACGAAAAATTAATTTAATTTTATCGTTGATAATACGATTTTTTTGTGATAAAATCTTAGTAATCAAATGCGAACGGAGAATTATTATGCTGAATTCATCCCTGAACAAATGCGAACTTATGTTTGATTTTTATGAGCTTTCTCAGGCAAACGGCTTCCTCAGAACGGGAATTGACACCACGGTAGCCTGGTTCGATATGTTCTTTCGCCCCTCGCCCGAAATTGGCGGCTTCTGTATAATGTCAGGCTTAAGACAGCTTACAGATTACATAAGAAACCTCTCATTTTCCGAAGACGATTTGGCGTTTCTTTCAGATAAGGGACTTAGCGGTGAATTTATTGAATATCTGAGTAACTTCCGCTTTTCCTGTGATATTTGGGCTGTTCCCGAAGGAACTCCCGTATTTGCAAACGAGCCCGTCATCAAGGTAAGAGGTCCCGTAATTCAGGCTCAGATGCTCGAAACTCTCATTCTTCTTTCCGTCAACCATCAGTCACTCGTTGCCACTAAAGCAAACAGAATTGTAAGAGCTGCAGGCGGCAGAGCAATTATTGAATCGGGTGCACGCCGAGCACACGGCGCAGTAGCGGCAATGGGCGGCTCAAGAAGTGCTTACATCGGAGGCTGCTGTGCAACTACAAACGTTGCAGCAGCAAAGCAATATGACATTCCCCTGTTCGGTGCTATGAGCAACACCTGGGTACAGCTGTTTGATTCGGAATATGAAGCCTTCGAAACCTACTGCAGAGAATATCCCGACAACTGTGTTCTGCTTATTGATACTTACGATACCATGGATAAGGGGCTGCCCAATGCAATAAGGGTCTTTGATGAGGTATTGGCGCCTATGGGAAAGCGCCCCAAGGGTGTCAGAATCAACAGCGGCGACCTTGCTTATCTTTCAAAGAAAATCAGACGAGTGCTCAATGAATCAGGATATCCCGACTGCGACATTTACGCATCAAATTCACTTGATGAATACATAATAAGAGATATGCTTCAGAACGGTGCAAGAATCGACAGCTTCCTTGTGGGAGAAAGAATGATAACTTCTGCTTCTAATCCCGTAATGCCCGGCTCTTACAAGCTTTCGGCTGTTGAAAAGGACGGAGAAATTGTTCCTAAAATCAAAATTTATGAGAACGTTTCAAAAATTACAACCCCCTGCCCCAAGCTTTTATGGCGACTCTTTGACAATGAAACGGGCAAGGCTATTGCCGACGTTCTGACTATGCAGGATGAGGATCTTTCCGATTGTAAGGAATACGAGCTTTTCGACCCTGACTATACCTGGAAAAAGAAAACAGTCACCGATTTCGTTGCCCGTCAGCTTCTTGTCAAAATTGTTGAAAATGGTGAGATAATTTGCAGCTTCCCCGACACGGAAAGCATCAGAAATTACTGTGCGGAGCAGATTGATACACTTTGGGAAGAGGTTGTAAGATTCGAGTACCCCCATAATTACTACGTAGATTTATCGCAGAAGCTGTGGTCTCTCAAGCAGAAAATGATTGACGATTGCTTCAACAAATAATATTTTTTTACCGTGCAGGCGCCGTGTCCTCCACGGTAAATTCTTTTTTAACGGCAATATCCTCAATACAAAGAAATCTGCCGCTGAATTCTGCTGCGCTTTCCGATGTCTTACTGATTTCTGTATCAAGTATTTCCGCATTTTCGTATAGCTTCATAGAAAGGAATGAGAAATCCCTGAAGCACAGAAGAGCACTCTCATTATCGGTAAGCTCCAGCACAGCATCCTCGAAGCTGTAGATATGCTTTCTTATAAAACCTATCGGAAAAACTACATCGCCTCCGTCGCAGAAATAGCTTAATTCCGTAAAGTATGATTGCTTTACATTATATGTATCTTTAAGAGTAATACCGAAGAACACCGGAAAGTAAATATCTTTACAGACTTTCAGTCGGCTTATATTGATTTTTTGCGGAATTGAGCTCTGCAGAAAATTTTTTGTGCGTGCAAATATCTTACCCTCGCAATCAACAAATTTAACCGAGCCGTCTCTGTGATTCACAATACCGGAAATCAACATATCGCCTTTTACAACAGCAGTACCGGGATATATCTTGCCTTCTCCCTTATAAATTTCCGCATTGATTATTTCTCCGTCCTTGCCGGCAACAATGTTTGTGAATTTATCCGTCTTAAGCTTTTCCTTTGCTTTGACCTCGCTTACCGTAACAAATAAACGTGAGCCCGTAATTCTTACATTCACCCAGGAAATATCATCAAATTTTTCATATAACAGATATTCTGCCTCCTTACAGCTGAGGGTATCACTAAAGACTCCCTCGCAAAAGCCTGCCTGCTTCAGAGTCTCAATAATCTCTTCTGAAGGAATAAGCTCCGTCGGACTTATTTCTACACTCCATACAACCGAATGAAGAATTGCAGTAATAACGGTGAAGATCATTAAGCCTGCAGGTATGCCGTATCGTTTTCTGTAGCGGTAAAACAGATGAGGAAGACCGTATCTTTTTGTTACGGTAAGCGTCATTCCGCTATTTTTTGCCGCCTCATTAATTTTTTCGATTTCCGAAAAACGGCACGCACC
>JAZOWG010000070.1:0-3460 GCA_045659105.1 Acutalibacteraceae bacterium | reverse complement strand
TTTTACCCGATTTTCTTTGATTCGGTGGGAACATATAGTTTTATTTATCTTCTGAAAACTGTTTTTCCTTTGATTTTAATTTTAATATGCCATTGGACTCACTCTCTCTGAATTTTTGCATTGGGTAATTTGGGGTTAAATTTCAGTAAACCTTTGGTCTCACACTTTCTTTGATTTTTTAGTTTTTCCTGAAGTTAATTTAACTGAACCTTAGGTCTCACGCTTTCTGAAATTTTTTTGTGTTTACTCCGATAAACGCTCATTTTTTTATATTAAAAAGGATGGTACTTTTTATCAGTCGGTCTGCAATTGATTTTTCTGAGCTTATATTTATCGGTAAAACCGAACTCCGTTTCAGGAATTCCTTTTTCATCCGAAGGAATGCTTAATAGTACATCGGACTCACTCTCTCATAAATTTTTTGCAAAGCTCCGCCTGCCATAAAAATTGCAGAATTTTGTCTTTTTTAATTTCACTACTGTATCTGTTCTTCTTATTTCATACGGAAAGGTGTGCTTCTGAACTGTTTTTCAAGTTCCGTCTTCAGTTGTACATCGGACTCACTCTCTCTTTGATATTTCAGAAAACCTATTGTTCTCTGCAGCCTTATATTACCATAGGTCAATATACTCTGTCAACGGTTTTTGAACACTTTTTGAATATTTGTACAAGTTTCACAAAGGAGCAAATTGTGTTAAATTTTTGACATTTTTGATTTTCAGCTCATTTGTGCAATTTGACGAAAAAAAAGCTCCCCTTTCCGAAGAAAGGGGAAATACTTATACCTTATATTCTCTTATTACATTTCCGTCGAAATCCTTCCAGAGGAAGGTATCGTTTTCATATATCATATAACCGTGGTGTGAGTTTTCCTTAGGAATGGAAACGGAGCCGGGATTCATATAAGTATAGGTTTCATATTCCGTACACTTAGGCACATGTGTGTGACCGTTCAGAAGAATACTGCCCTTGGGCATAGGAGGGGGTGTGGTCTCGCCGAAGTTATGTCCGTGGGTTGCATACACGGTCTTTTTACCGCACTGAATAATGCAATAATCGGCAAGGATGGGGAATTCAAGCACCATCTGGTCGACCTCTGTGTCGCAGTTGCCTCTTACAACAAGAAGTCTGTCCTTGATTTCATTAAGTGCAGGGATAACCTTTTTGGGAGCATATTCCTCGGGCAGGTCGTTTCTCGGTCCGTGATAGAGAATATCACCGAGAAGAAGGAGGCGGTCTGCCTTTTCGGATTCAAATGCCTCAAGCATTTTCTTACAGTAAAAGAATGAACCGTGAATATCGGATGCAATCATAAGCTTCATAAAAAAATCTCCTTATACAAAAACAAAATTGACAAGTAAAATATAAACTGCGGTGCCTGCCACGATGCTCAGAAGCGTGTTGCGCTTCCATATATGAAGACCGGCAACGGTTACAACACCTATAAGCTCGGGGATGCCGTGAGGGTAAGCGGTAACGGATACGTTTTTCAGACAGAACACCACAAGCATACCCATTATGGCAAAGGGCAGCACCTTGCCGAGATACGTGATAAAGGCAGGGGTTTTTCTTTTTCCGCCGAAAACAAGAAAAGGTATAAATCTGAGTGCTGCGGTAACAAGTGCACAGACACCCACAAGAACAGCCGAATGTAAATCAGGCATTTGACCTCTCCCCCTTCCTTTTTCTGACAAGGCGAAGAGCGGTAAGACTCAAAGTAATCACAAGCATAGCAGGGATTAAAAAGCTTTCCGCACCGAAGATAACAAGACAGATTACGGATGCGGTAACACCCGTTATTGCCGCTATGTGGTCCTTTGAAGAGAGCCATTGCTCGACGAATACCGTAACAAAGAGCGCTGTCAGGGCAAAATCAATACCCTTGGGCGAGAAATTAAAAAGAGTTCCTGCCGCCGCACCGAGAGTGGAGCCCAGCACCCAGTAAAAATGATTAAAAAGGGACACAAGGGTGTAATACCTGCGGTTATTATTTTCCTCCTCCGTGCAGACGAGGGAATAGGTTTCATCGGTAAGAGAGAATATAAGATAAGGCTTTACCTTTCCGACATCCTTGTATTTATCTATCATAGATATACCGTAGAAAAGGTGTCTTGCGTTAACGAGCACCGTGGTAATTGCCATTGTAATGACGGATGCACCGCCCGATAAAAGGTCTATTGCCACATACTGCATTGACCCTGCATAAATTAAAAGGCTCATAAGAAATGCCCAGGGCACACCGAAGCCCTTTGAATGAAGAACAATACCGAAGCCGAAGCCCAGCACTATATATCCCGAAAACACGGGAAAGGTAGCCTTTACGGCACGCTTTATGTCAGATTTTGTAAGCTTCACCCTGTCACCTCTTTTCACTTTCGCATATTTTAACACAAAAGAACGACGTAATCAACATAAAACAGCAGACATAAATTGAAAATAAATATTTTGTGTACCATATGTAAAATTTTTTCCTTTTTGTTGCACATACGGTTATTTTCAGGTTATACTTAGAGTAAAAAAAGAAAAGGAAGAATATTATGGCTAAAATTATAGCTTTTCCCTTATCGCTGATATTTGCATTTCTTTCCATGCTCGGAATCTATCTTCCGAAAGCAGAGGTCGAAATAAACAAAGAGGAATGGAACACAAACTATCCCTACGTTTTCGTTCACGGTCTTATGGGCTGGGGCGAATACGATATGCAGTACAAGCTTATGCCCTATTGGGGTATGTTCGGCGGAGAGCTTATGCAGAAGCTTGATGCAAGCGGCTTCGATTGTTATGCTGCATCGGTTTCGGGTACGGCAAGCGCCTGGGACAGAGCCTGCGAGTTATATGCACAGCTTACGGGCACGGTAACTGACTACGGCAAGGCACACAGCGAGGAGCACGGCCACGAAAGATTCGGTAAAGATTTCACGGGTAATGCGCTTATTCCGGAATTTGATTCTGAACACAAGATAAATCTTCTCGGTCATTCCTTCGGCGGTGCAACAATCAGAGTTTTTGCAACCCTTATGGCAAAGGGAGACGAGGCTGAAATAAATGCTACCCCCGAAAATGAGCTTTCTCCCCTTTTCACGGGCGGAAAGGCTGATTTCATACATTCTCTGACTACCCTTGCAGCTCCCTCTAACGGCACAACGGCTTATGAAGCTCCCTCCGAGGACAAGGACACCGCAGCATACGATATGTATATTGATAATGCTTTAGCGCTCAATGAAAGAATGGTAACAGATGCAGACACCTACTATTTTGCAATCCCCTGCTCCGCTACAACAAAGCAGGAGGACGGCACATATAAGGCTGACACAAAAATTATGGAGGGTATGTTTGTGGACGGCTCAAATGAAATGGGCGCATACACGGGTGTTACCGAGGGCGGCTTTGTATTTGGTGAGGAATGGCTTGAAAATGACGGTCTTGTAAACACAATATCCGCAATGGCACCCACCTCTGC
>JAZOWG010000069.1:0-9456 GCA_045659105.1 Acutalibacteraceae bacterium | reverse complement strand
ATTCAGGAAGAAATCTCTTATCATATTGAAGAAATCCTTAATGCTCTGAATAAATTTCTGGAAGCCCGAAAGAATCTGCACTTCCTTCCACTGTGCATAGAAGGTAACCTTTGTGCTTTCAAGCACTACCTTTGCACCTGCGTCATAAATCTCGCCCGAGCCGTCAGGAGTTGTGCTCCAGCCTGCAAAAATCATAGGAAGATTTGTGTACTCGGGGTTGGGAAGTGTGTAGGCATTTCCGACCTTTACGGCATTGCGATTGAACATATTGCCCTTGCCGCCGTTTCCGTCAAAGAAAACTCTTACGGAATCTGCTGCGAATCCCTTATCAAGGAAAGACTTTCTTTCCTTCATAAACTTAATAAGCACACCGTCTACCTGATTCATATACTGTGCTTCGGTTGCTTCTGCATCGGTTGTACCGAAGGTGTTCCAACGCATAGCATTCATAACGGCAGAAGCGGAAATTTCCTCGGCAGAAGCCTTTACACCTACAAAATATTCGTTATTCAGCATAGGTGAGAACTTGCTGTTCCATACGTTGGCTGCAAGTGCGTAGAAGTCATCCTGCTTAAAGAGTGCGGAGAGAATTGTGGAAAGGAACTTTGCATCGTTACCCGTCTTATAGTATAAGCCTGATGCCCACCATTCTGCAGGAACGGAAATATTGGAGTCATAAGCGCCGTAGCTGTTTCCGAGTGCATAGTCAAAGTCCCACGCGGGTGCTGCCACAAAAACATCGCTGTCTTTATCCTTATAAATATAGAAGCTGGTTGTACCTGCATCAAGATTCTTTGCGTATTCCTGAAAAACGTACATTGTAACAAAGGATTCTACGTCAATATACTCGGTATAATGCTTTCCCTTGCTGTTGCAGCCGTCGGGAGAGAATACTGCATCCTCAAACTCCTGATAAAGAGCGCTTATGTATTTCACCTGAGCCTCAGAGGCATATTCAGGAGACTTTACAACAATCGTCTGATTACGGTTTGTGACAAAGCCGCTTGCCTCCTCGACATAACGGTTGGGAAGGTCAAATTCAAGAAGATAACCGCCCGTGATATTTTCGGGGTTATTGGGAATTTTTATCCACTTCTGCGTACCTGCCTTGAGCTTCTTATAATCGCTTTCCTGAGCACCGCCGAGAGCATACTCATCAAGGTCCTTGCCGTTTACGTCCTCCGTGTCACCCTCAAGGTCATTTATATCCACACGGGTCTTTCCCACCTCAACGCTTTCGCAGAGAAGATAGTTACCGTAATAATCATCGTCAATAAAGAGATCAACGGAAATACCCTTCGATACGAAATCTACACCGGCTTTATCTGCTATATCAAAGGCTACCATATTTCTTATATCGGTTTTGTCCGTATAGTTTGCAAGAAGCGACCACTTTTTTGCCTTGCCCATGCCGAAAAGGTCTGTCTTTTCTTCAAACTTTATGTTGTAGGGCTTTTTTCTGAGTACCCAGGTGGAATTGCCTCTGCCCTTTATATATTCAAGCTCTTCGTCTGCCATTACGGTTTCGCCGTCGGCAATAATTGTGATATCAGCCGGCTCCTTGTGGGATTTATCTGCGTGCACGGCATCCATTGAGCCTGATTCGGTGGTTATGTGAAGGGAAGGAACGTTTTCGGACTTGAGCACGTATACCTTATATTCTGCCTCACCGCAGATTAAGGTATAGGTTTTATCAGATTCAAGCTTTACATCAGCACCGCTTTCAACTGCATCACCGTCAAGAGTAACCTCCGAGGAAGCGGTAAATTCAAGCTTAAGAGTATCAGTATCCGCATCGGAAGGAAGGAAGATATAATACTGACCCTCTCCCTGCCACCAGTTAACGCTTAAATTATTTTCACCTGCATCAAATGACACGGAAAGTGTACTGATGCCCGTCTCATCAGCCGAAGCAGAAAAAACGAAAAGCAGGGATAATATCACTGCTGCCGCAAGAACTGCAAGTTTCTTGAAATTTTTCATATTTATTCTCCTTCTTGGGAAATTTACAGGTATATATTAACATCAAAGTAAAAAATAATCAAGCAATCAGTGAAAATATATAAAATTTTTCATTCATGCATTGACTTATATGTGGAAAATTTTGTATACTGTAAACGAATAATTAAAGAAAGGAATGTTTTTATGAAAAACTTCTTCAAAAAGTCGGTTGCTGTTGTTCTTTCCGTGCTGATGGTTTTACTTACCTTTGTAATGTCAGCATCTGCAGCAACAAACTCGGCAATTGACGAATCAAAACTCGAAAGATACCACGTAACATCCGAAAAGGTTTATTCCCTTATCGGCGGAGTTACCGAAAGAGAAATAGTTCTCAACAATGCAACAGGCAGCTATCAGCAGTATATATTTGTCGTTGAAGTAGCTCCCGATAATGAGAATGTCGCCTTCGTTACCGGTTATAACGACGGCGACGGCGACGGTTGGGGATTAAAGACCTCAAGAGATCAGGCTCATGCTCTTGAAGACAGACGCGACATTGACGTTATAGCATCCTTTAACGGAGACTTCCATCACACCGGCACAGGTGAACCTACAGGTCTTGTTATTATGCAGGGTGAAATTGTTAAACCCACAAACGGCTATCCTTTCTTCGGTGTAACAAAGGACGGCACACCCGTTATCAGAAGCGGTTACGGCAGAACTGACGACCTTCAGGAGGCAATTGCAGGCTATGGTATGCTTGTTGAAAACGGCAAATGCGTTGCAAAAGAAACAGGCAAGCTTGCTCCCCGTACAGCAGTAGGTATCCGTAATGACGGTACTGTTGTTGTCTGCGTAAATGACGGCAGACAGGATCCCTATTCATACGGCTTTGACAATGACGAAATGGCAAATGTTATGTATGCTCTCGGTTGCCACACAGCACTTAACCTTGACGGCGGTGCTTCCTCCAACATCCTTACACAGCGCGAAGGAACAGACGATATTGAACTGAGAAATCAGCCCAGTAACGGTTGGGAGAGAAAAATCGCAGCTACTCTTCACATTTATACAAAAGCAGCTCCCACAGGCGAATTTGACCACATTACATTCAATGAGCCCATATTCGACGTAAATGTAAACAAGACTATCAACATTGATGTTTATGCAGTTGACAAAAACGGATACAATACTGAGTTCCCCGCAGGCGGTTATCTTGAAATCGCAGACGAATCCTACGGTACAATTGACGGCACAAAATTCACATCAAAGAACCAAACAGGTACAACAACTGTAAGCTATATTCTTGACGGCGAAGTTCTTGCAACTGCAGAAATTGAAGTTTACAGAGAAACTGCAATTACAAGCTTCTTCAAAGAAATTACCGATTTCTTCAACAGAATAAGACACCTCTTTGAAAGACTTATTGAAGAGCTCGGCGAAAGACTTTTCGGTATCTGATTACACTAAAAAAATTGACCGGTTGAACAATCAATCGGTCTTTTTTTGTTGCAAAAACATAAAAACGGGTATATAATCTGTTTACAAATATATTTCAGGAGCTGATATATTATGATAAAAGTAGGTATTGTAGGCACAAGAGGACTTTCAATGCTTAAAGGACTTGAAGCCATTGAAGACGTTAAAATTTCCGCAATGTGCGACATTAACGAGGACCACCTCAAGGAAGCTGCCGGCAAAATCGGCACAGGTGACGTAAAAACTTTCCGCATATATGAAGATATGCTTGAAAGCGACATTGATGCGGTTATTATTTCAACACCTATGCAGTGCCACGTGCCCCAGGCAATTACCGCCATGGAAGCAGGCAAGCACGTTATGAGTGAGGTTACTGCAGGTGTTTCTATGGACGAGCTTTTCTGGCTTTGCGAAACAGTCGAAAAGTACAACAAGATTTATATGTATGCAGAAAACTATATTTACACTCCCAAGGTACAGATTATCAAGGAAATGGTAAAAAAGGGAATGTTCGGCACTCCCTATTATGCTGAGGGAATGTATCTCCACAACATCGGTGATCTTCTCACCTACCCCGACGGAAAAACCTCCTGGAGAAGCTTCTGGCAGTGCGGTACAAGAGGTAATTTCTATCCCACACACAGCATAGGCCCCGTTATGCAGTGGTTCCCTGATGAGAGAATTACGGAAATTTCCTGCTTCTCGGCAGGTCCCAGACACAGCTACGGTGTAAAGCAGGACAGCGGTACAACAACTATGTGCCGTACAGACAAGGGAAGCCTTCTTGAAATAAGAACGGACTGTCTGTCTCCCCGTCCTCACTGTATGGATAACTACCTTTTACAGGGCACAGAGGGCATTTTCCAGTCTGCACAGTACGGTAAGGGTAATCTTGCAGGAGATGTTGACAGAGTATCCCTTACGAAAAATATGAATGAAAAGGGCGAAATGGATTGGGAGGATATTGATAACTATGCAGATCTTCTTCCCGATAAGTACAAAAATGCTACACCCGAACAGAAAAACGCAGGTCACAGCGGCGGCGACTTCTTCATTGTTGAAGATTTCATTAATGCAGTAAGAACAAATACTCAGCCTGAGCTTGATGTTTATAAGGCATGCGAATGGACGGCAGTAGGACTTCTTTCAAATCTTTCCGTTACAAACGGCGGCAAGACTATGGAAATTCCCAATTTCAGAAAGAATATGCCTCTTGAAGAAAAAAGAATAATATTAAAGTAAGCCTATGAGATATATCGCTGACCACGACTTTCATATCCATTCAACGGTATCACGTTGCTGTAAGGACCCCTTGCAGACTCCCGAACGGATACTGCAGTATGCAAAAGAAAATAATTTCAGAAAAATATGCCTTACTAATCATTTCTGGGACGAAAATATACAAAGTGAAGCAGAATGGATTGAAGAGCACGGATATAAGTATCTGACATCTGTTCTCCCCCTGCCTGAGGCTGAGGGTATCAGCTTTCTTTTCGGCGCGGAAATTGATATGGACTATAACGGTATTCTCGGCATCAGCTCCGAGACGCTCGGCGAGCTTGATTTTGTGACGGTTGCAACAACCCATATGCACCTTGCGGGAAACACCGTAAGGGAAAAGCTTACAAATCCCAAGGAAGCGGCAGAAATATGGCTTGATAAAATCAAAAACCTGCTCTCAATGTCCCTTCCGTTTCATAAAATGGGCATTGCCCATATGACAACGGGGCATATTATGAAGGAAAAAACACCTGAGGTAATAAGTCTTCTTAAAAATGAAGATTTATATGAGGTTTTTTCCGATTGTGCAAAAAAAGGCATAGGAATTGAATTAAACACAAAAACAATATTCAATTCCGCCGAGGAAAAGGATATTCTTATGCGTCCGTATTATATCGCAAAGGACTGCGGATGCAAGTTCTATCTGGGAAGCGACTCTCACAAAACCGAAGCACTTTCCCGTGCACGGGAAAACTTCGAACGAATTATTGATATTCTTGATTTGAAGGAACAAGACAAATTCCCCTTAATAATGCAATAAGGAAAAATCTTACGATTTATCAACCCCTGTCTCCAATCGTGGCGGCAGGGGTTGTTTCTTGTTATAGGCAAAGTGCTCACAGACGCGAACAATTTTCTATATAGTAAAAAATGAGCCGTAAAAAATTTTCATTTCTTACAGCTCATTATTATTTTCAGCAATACGGGCAGTCCTTTCTGCCGTTATCGCAGGTTACGGACGGGCATTTTTTTGCGACGGAGGATGAACCTCCTGCCGAGCCTCCGCCGTAATTCGGAGTGCTTATATAGTCCTCTTTTATTCCGTCTCCGCCGCAGACACTACAGGCTGTATAGCCCTTGCCGCCGCAGTAAAA
Organism: Acutalibacteraceae bacterium; assembly: GCA_045659105.1. Lineage (GTDB taxonomy): Bacteria > Bacillota > Clostridia > Oscillospirales > Acutalibacteraceae > RUG806. The sequence goes on along the minus strand of JAZOWG010000069.1, from coordinate 3,661 downwards.
GCATACGGAGCTTTCATTCCCGCCGACAGACGGTGAAAAACCGCCGTCTGAAGAATTATCAGCCTTTTCCGCCTTTGACAAATCTATAACACAAAGAATTTCCTGCTTATCAATTATTTCCGTGTAGATATAAATAACCGAAAGCTGTTTCTGCTCATCGTAATACATCACCCTTACGGTAACGTCCTCATAAGGAGACTCCTTGTAAGTGGGATTAAGCCACGAGGCACCGACAAAATTATAGATTCTTGCCGTTTCGGTGGTTATTGAAGGAGCAATTTCCATACTCCATTGATATTCTCTTGCAAGAGCATTATGCTCCCACAAATTCCCGGATTCATACGAGCGGGACGGAAGGAACAAACGGACAGCTTCCTTATTATTGCCGTCCTTTATTATCAGAGTATCGGAATATGCCGCAGATTTGATATATCGGAAGCTGCCTTCCTCGGCTTTTCCGTTAACATAAACTGCCATTCCGTTCAGGGGAAGAGAAAATCTGCCGTCGGTTGTTTTGTATAATCCGTCAACATCCCTTATAAGTCCTGCACAGGCGGACTCACCTGCAGGCGCACCGCTTTCAGCTTCTCCGCCGTATCTGAAGCCGAGGTCCTTGCTGTCCAAAGCGACATTACGGGTAATGTATCCCTCTACCCTGCTTTTATCGGTTTTATAATATATGTTTATTGCACTTACCTTTTCCGTATCAAGAAAAACAGACGTGCAGGTCTTTCTGACATTTGCCGTACCCGTATAATCAATTACATATTCGGCAAAGATTTCCTTGTAATCAAAAAGATAATCGTCAGTAAGCGTAAAATTCATTTCATCCCGACACAAAAGCTGTGCATAGGCCTTGATTATATCAATATCAGATTTAAGTCCCGTAAATTTCTGCGTATAATTCAGTCCACTCTGAGTAATTCCGTAAAAAGTAAAGCTGTCACCGCAGAAGGCTTCCATATCCTGAAAAACAGCAGAAGACTTTTCGGGATATTTTCCTGCAGAAGAAGAAAAATCGAGCGAATCTGCCAGCTGTTCAGCGGTATCGGGCTTTTCAAGTCCCACGCTCAATCGCAGAATCATCCTTGCATCGGAGGCTTCAATTTTTCCGTTTTTGTCATAATCGGCAGCGCTGAAGCACTCCTCTGTCAGCGTATCAAGACCTACGGCATGCCTGAGCGTGAGCCTTGCATCGGAGGCATCCACCTTTCCGTTACCGTCGGCATCACCGCGCACAAAAGCGTTAACTGTCACGAAAAGCATTGATATTATAAGAATTACAGAAAACAGCCTGCATAAAGAACGCTTGATTTTCATAAAACCGTCACCGTCACTTTAATAAAATACTATTTTTCCGATTACTTATTTGAAAAATAGTTATTGATAAGGTCAGGAGCCACTATAAGCTCACGGGCAGCCCCTCTTACAAAATCCTTCACGGTGCTTTTTGCACCGATTTTGCGAAGTCCGGGAAGACCGTTTATTTTTGCTATAAGTCCTGCTCTGAAAAGGTGGTAATCGCTTGAAAGGAAGCCGATATTCAGCTGAAAAAACTCTTTACCAGAATGCTCCTCAACAATAGATTTTCCGAATCTGAAGTTTTCGTTGGTGGTTGTGGATTTATCTTCAAGAAGGATTCTGTCTTCTCGGATTCCCATTATAACAAGATGTTCTTTTATTATCTGAGCCTCACTCTTCTTCTGTTCCTCACGGAAACAGCCACCGCAGGTCACAGCAATAGTGTTTTTATGAGTATTCAGATACTCTGCCGCCTTTTCGATTCTTTTCATAAGATGCTCACTTGGTGTTTCGGCACCTACAATATGACCGCCGAGCACAAAAAGATAGTCGAGCTCTTCGCCGTAATCCTTCTTTGCTTCGCTGATAATTTTCGCAAGAAATACGTTTTCGGTTATAACTATGCCCGACATCACGGCACCGAGAGCAGTAAAAACTGCAACTGATGATTTTTTCATTTTCCCGTCCTCCGAAATTTTCACTGTCTTTATTTTACCTTACATTCATACGCTTGTCAAATCGTCGTATTTGTTGGAGACAGCTGATAAAAATGATACGGCTTCAATAGGTTTCAATCAGATTTGAAACCATAGCTGTGTAAATGAAACTCTGTCAATAAATTCGTTAGATTTATCCGTTAATTAAATAATCCTTGAAATATAAATTCAAAATGTATTTAGACCATTTATTAGCTTCAATCTCTAAGCTTCTGTCACTTCTTTTATCTTCTTCCAAAAAATACCACTGGAAATAATGTGTAATCTCGTGGGCTAATGTAAACAATACATCGTCCGTAGAGTTAGTTTTTGTTACCTTAGCTGCAATTGATATTCTGGGATACACCTTTCTTTTTTCGTCCTTCATACTATAAAACGCACCGTAATACTTATGATTGTCAATATGATGAGTAAAAAACGGTGTATCGCAAAACAATATATTCAATCTGATAGGGAAATAATATTCTTTTCGCAGGAAAATAATAAAGCGATCGATCTCTCGTATGGTAGATTCATCAAAATCATTTTTGCAACTATAAAATCTGTATCTTATTCCTGATAAATTTGCAGAATTTTCATAATACTTTTTGTACTCTTTATCGATCCAAGAAATCATATACATCCCTACCTTTCTTATTTATCTGTTAAATTATATCATATAAATATAAAATTTCCACAATAAAAAACAAAAGAGACCATCCGTAGGACAAGAGGCTTCAAAAAAGAGGTTTTTTGGATATTTTTTATATAACTTTTAAACTTTCTCTTTTTTAGTGAAGTATCGACTAATGCCGATGTGAAGTTATGCCTTACGGCATAATGAAGCTTTGTTCTGTTGCACAAAGTGAAGTTAAGCTTGCCCTCTTAAAACACTTGTGAAGCAAACATCACTATGAAATAAATTCACTGCGAAGCAAGCTTCACTTGCCCGAAGGTCAAACTTAGTTCAAAAAAGACCTTGTCAATTGACAAGGTCTTTTTTGTGGTGCACCTGACACTTTCAAATCCGAACCCAATGCCGACTTTTCGAGGTCGGCAAAGGTTATGGTTTCAGTACCGTCTTTGAAGTTGAAGGTAATTACCATTCTGTCCTCAAATAAGAATACTGAGTTTACAAAGTTGTTGATTAAGGTTCTTCTGTGGTCAAGCTTCTTTGGATTAAGCTTACGGAACTTATAGAACCAATATAAAATCTCTTCACGGGTAAGCTTAGGTCTTGACATTTCTTCTTTCATAATTCTGATTGACAGCTCACTCTTTTCTGCTTCAAGCTCTTCCATACGCTCTTTGGTAGTAGGTGTTATGATACCTTTCTCCATAGCGGTAATAAGATTATTGATTGCCGTAAGAGTCTGTGCATATTGCTTTTGCAGTATGGGGAGAACTGTACTTTCCTTATTAAAGGTTTCAAGTGCCTGGTCAGTTAAATACTCAATGGTTTCATCACTGAACAGGAATCTAGTTTTCACCTGTTTCTTCAACTTCTCCAATTCGGTATTTACTGCCGTAGTTGCTTTAGGTTCTTTCCAGTTAGCCGTCACTTCGAAGTGCGGACGATCTGGCGTTTTCCAATCCCCGCCCCAAGTGATTCCAAGCTTTTTGCCAATAGCACCACACTGATCAAAGAACTTAGCATCAGAATA
>JAZOWG010000068.1:0-4845 GCA_045659105.1 Acutalibacteraceae bacterium | reverse complement strand
AAAGTGTTGCAAGATGCCAGGAAATGGCTTCACCCTCACGGTCAGGGTCAGTTGCGAGGTATACTTCTTCACTTTTCTTTGCAAGGGCTGACAATTCCTCTATAAGCTTCTCCTTTCCCTTGATAATGGTGTAGTCAGGCTCAAAATCACGGCTGACATCAACACTCAGCTTATTAGCATGTAAATCTCTGATATGACCCATTGATGCCTTTACTTCAAAGCCGGGTCCCAGATATTTTTTGATGGTTTTTGCCTTTGCAGGCGACTCAACAATAACAAGTTTTGACATATATATTAATCTTCCTTTGGAAAAAATTACTTACAGTTTATCAGATTGCTTCAACAACCGCCCCGGGCAGATTTCTTATAAGACCGAAAATCTCAAGCTCGGAAACAGCCGTCAGAACTGCTCTTACGGGAAGTCCCGTAACATCAACAAGGTTATTTACATCCGTTTTTCCATTAAGAAGCACGGAGTAAATTTTTTTGGCATCCTCACCTACGAAGTCGGGAACTTCCTTTAGGGTTTTCTCTTCCTTTACGGGAGGAGCCTTTTTCTTTTGCGCCGTATTTTTTACGGGAGTCTCTGCTTTTTCGGGAATTTCTTCTTCCCTTGCTTTCTCCGTTTTCTTCAGAGTGTAAGCTTCATTCGGTACACTGTCCGCATTAACGGGTCTGTTACAGTAGCCTTCGTTGAAATTCCTGCCGAACTCTTCTCTCAGTGGGTAGGCAATATCTCCCGCATTGTTGAAGATATAAGCGCCTTCGGAAATCAGCTTCTTACAGCCGTCTGAAGGGAAAAGCATTTCGGACATCGCATAGACACGGCGCTTCTGCTTTTTGGCAGTTCCCGCAGTTATAAGCGAACCGCTTTTTTCACTTGCATAGGTTACGAGCACCGCTCCGCTCATTCCGGAGATAATACGGTTTCTTTCGGGGAAGGTAAACTTTGAAGGATCCGTTCCCGGAAGCATCTCCGTTATATAAACACCGTTTCTGCAGACTTCATTATAAAAATCTCCCAGGCGGTCCATATACCCGTTTCCGAGACCGCAGCCAAGCACTCCCACGGTAGCACCGCCTGCTGCAATTGCGCCCTTGTGTGCGGCAGTATCAACACCAAGTGCCGCACCGCTGACAATAACGGCCCCCGTTTTCGCAAGGTTATATGCGGCAGAGTATGAAAGGGCAAGTGCTTCATCGGGAGCCTTTCTTGAGCCGACCATTGCAACGCTTACATTGTCTCTGAGCACCTCTTTATCGCCCTGATAAAAAAGCACAAAAGGATAATCACCGATTTCAAGAAGCTTCTGCGGATACAAGGGAGATTCAAAGGTAATTGCATCTCCGCCTAAATCCTTTGCGGTTTCAATTGCATCAAAGGCATCAAAAAGGCTGAAGGAGGTAAGTCTTTCTCTCGGGAAGCTCCTGAGCAGACCGTCTGTGTCCCCGTCCTTTGTCACGACCTCGTAAAGCTTTTCAAAGCCGCCGTAGTGTTCAAGGGCTTTTTTTGCTCTTTTGCTGTTTCCGAAAAGTCCCTGATACCACATAATGTAGTGTATTCGTTTATACATTCCCTCACCTGTCCTTCATAAACTCCCATATAAGCACGGTAGCCGCCGCAGAAGCGTTGAGGGATTCTGCCTTGCCCTTCATGGGAATGGTTATTCTGTGAGTTGAAAGTGAAAGCGTTTCTTCGCTGATGCCGTTGCCCTCGTTACCGATTATCAGCACACAGCCGCCATCCTTGGAAGCCTTTGTAACGTCCTCAGCGGAAGCATCAACGACACTTGCGAATATTTTCATATTGTTATTTTTACATTCCGCAAGAATGGCATCGGGGCTGTCCGTTCTTATCACGGGAAAGCGCAGAAGCGCACCCATTGATGCACGCAGTGCCTTGGGGGAATAAATATCACAGCCCGAATTTACTATAATTCCGTCTGCGCCCATAGCTTCTGCCGTACGGACAATTGCTCCCATATTGTCGGGATTCTGTACGTTATCCGTAAAAACATACATTCCGTCGCTGTTTATTTCACGGGACATATCAGGCTGTCTGCACACAGCAAAAAAGCCCTGAGAGTTTTTGGTATCGGCAAGCTTTTCTGCCACACTTTCGGGAATAAGAAATGATTTTTCCGATTTTCCGGAGAGAAGCTCATATTCGGAAAAGTATTTTTCCTTTGCCCTTTCCGTTACAAAAAACTGTTTTATTGTAACACCGTTCAAGGCGGCATCCTTACAAAGACGGGCCCCTTCAAGCAGAAAAAGTCCCGTGCTTTTGCGCTCTTTAAGCTCTTTAAGGGCGGCAGCCGCTTTTACGGCAGGATTGTTTCTTGAGGTTAATTCTTCCATAGTTACCCCACGGTTATATCCGATAAAATATTTTTAAGCATAAGAAGAAGGGCAACAAGCATAGCGGGCATAAGAAAATATACCGCCGCAGCCTTGCCTTTCTTTACGTTCACCCTTGAGGGATAAAGCTTCATCATACGGGGATTTTTCCATGAATATCCCGCAAGTGCCACAACACCGATAAGAATTATTCCGTAGGTGAACAGTGCCGAGAAAACAAGATTTGTTCCGTCCGAAAGTCCCGTTCTTGCCCAGGAGAATATAACGGACAGGAAATTATTGAGAAAATGTATTATAATTCCGGTCCACAGCGAATTCGTTACGATTGCGGCATAGCCGAGTGCCACACCGGCAATAATCGCAAAGGGCATCTGCATAAGATTTCCGTGCACAAGACCGAACATAACACCCGAGATTATAATTGCAAACCAATCGCCGTACTTTCGAAGAGGCTGCATTATAACGCCTCTGAAGGCAAACTCCTCGAAAACTGCGGGAAAAACCGCCATATACATAACGGTGCATAAGGCGCCGAAAACATTTTCGGGAAGAGGCTCCTGCTGAGTAAGTGCCATATCGTAAGAATACGAGCTTATTCCGAAGGCTGAAAAGAACGTCATCATATATGACACCGCAACATTTCCGATGTAGCATATACCAAGTCCTGCGGGGATAAGAAAAGCGATACCCGAGTCCTTACGGGGCGCACCGAGAGGAAGGGTGATGCCCGTTGTTTTTTTCAGAAAAACGTAAGCCAGGAAAAACGGCAATGCAACACCGAGAAGCGTATATATCATACCGAAGACAGCCTCTGCCGTCGGGTTTTGGGTATAAAGGGTATAAAGCGTTCTGTTTGAACCGAGTACTGCACCGAAAACGGTACCGAAAATTTCAAAAAGTATAACCGCACCTGCCGCTGCAATTGCAGAGAGTGACAGTGTCAGCACCTTTTTGTCGGAGAAAAATGCAGTTATCTTTTTTATGAGAGCTGAAAGCTTATCCCCCGAAGAAGGCTTTTTTCCGTAAGGATAACCGCCGTAAGGAGGCTGATTTCCGTAAGGATACTGATTGCCGTAGGGAGACTGATTACCGTAAGGGGACTGATTACCGTAGGGAGACTGATTGCCGTAGGGAGACTGATTGCCGTAAGGGTATCCGTTTCCGTAATGCACCTCTTCACGGGCATTCCCCTCCCCGTTTTCACGGAAAGGGGGTATATCAGCATTATTTTCCCGGGGCTCCTCCCGTTCGGGGGAATTGCCGTAAGGAGAAAAATTATCTGTCAAAGAAATCACTTCCGATTAAAAATTATCTTCCGCAGCAATGCTTGTATTTCTTACCGCTGCCGCAGGGACAGGGATCGTTTCTGCCGACCTTTGCACCCTTTGTTACGGGCTTTTTCTTTTCTTCAGCATCACCGCCGCCCGAGGATGAGGTAACCTTGATTACCTGCTGACGCTTTACGTCCTCTTCGGAGCGCACTCTTCTTGTGAAGAGCATCTGCACCGTATCCTCACGGATGGAGGTGGACATTTCGTCAAACATATCGTAGGTCATCTGTCTGAAGGCAACAACGGGATCCTGATTTGCATAAGCACGAAGAGATATACCCCTCTTGAGCTGATCCATAGCGTCAATGTGGTCAATCCACTTCATATCAACGTTTCTGAGAAGTGCATACTGCTGAAGCTGCTTTACAACGTCCTCGCCGTGCTCTGCCGTAAGCTCCTCAAGACGTGCCTCGCAAAGAGATACAAGATGCTCCTTGATATCCGAAGCACTGTCAAAGTCTGAAAGTCCCTTGCCTTCAAGAAGCCAGGAGTATTTGGAAACAAGGCCTACCGTATTCCACTTATCGGATGATACGGAATCCGAGCAGAAAAGGTCAACGTTATCGCTGATGCTTTCCTTTATCATCTTGCGGATTGTAGCATCCATATCCTCACCGTCAAGAACACGGTCGCGCTGCTCGTATATAAGAGCTCTCTGCTTGTTGATAACGTCGTCATAGCTTATTGTATGCTTACGTGCGGCAAAGTGGTTTGATTCAACACGCTTCTGAGCGTTTTCAATTGCAGAGGAGAACATATTTGCTTCAAGAGCAAGGTTTTCGTCACGGAACATCCTCATAATTCTTTCGAATCTGTCACCGCCGAAAACTCTTAAAAGATCGTCGTCTGCGGCAAGGTAGAAGCGGCTTTCACCGGGGTCTCCCTGACGTCCTGCTCGTCCTCTTAACTGATTGTCGATTCGTCTTGCCTCGTGGCGTACGGTACCGATGATAAAGAGACCGCCTGCGGCTCTTACCTTTTCGGCATCAGATTTCAGCTCCTGTGAATATTTTTCCTGAAGCTCGGAGAATACCCTTCTTGCTTCAAGGATTTCTTCATTATCGGTATCGGAGAAGCCCGTAGCCTCCGAAATGAGCTCATCGATAAAGCCCATCTTCTTCATTTCGTTCTTTGCCATATGCTCGGCATTACCGCC
>JAZOWG010000067.1:0-2145 GCA_045659105.1 Acutalibacteraceae bacterium | reverse complement strand
AGCTTATCCTCATTGTCGTTATGGCGGTGGGCAATGGCAATTATTTTTGCGGTGTATTCGCTGACAGGCGTATCTACACCTAAAAGATACACGTCAAGCTCTTCACCGTCACCGCCGAGAACCCCGGGAATATAGCCGTAGTTTACGGGGTATGTAAGGGAATAATTCTCTTTTTTATGTACAAAGCCCAGGGGTCTGTCCATCTTAATTTCAACTGTTTTTCCGAGAAAGGATTTTACAAGCTCCTTTCTTTTTTTATATTCAAGGTATTTGTTAAGAACGGTATATTCCCTCATATAAAGGCTTCGGTGGTCTTCGGTTTTTTCGTCATAATGGGAGAAGATTTCAATTGCTTCATCTATATCGAGCCAACGGGGGCATACACCGTGGTCAATCTCCGTGGGAGTAAGACTCTGCTCACCCTCACCCGTAACCTCACAAAGAAAATAATGTGCCTCGTAGCAGGTATCAAAGCAATATTCGTTTATTATGAGAAAGGGCTCAAATGGGATTACATCATAGCCCGATTCTTCCTTTAATTCACGTATACAGCAGTCCTCAAAGGATTCTTCCCCTTCTCTTCCGCCTCCGGGGGACATATACACGTCCTTATTGGCTTCATAAGTCAGAAGCACCTTGCCGTCTTTTATCACAAGCCCACGGGAAGCAGGTCTCGTCTTTTTGGGAGGATCGTCAAAATGAATTGAATACTGATTAATTATTTCCATATCTATCACCGCAGATAATTTTAGCACCTTACGGGAAATTTGGCAATATAAATATAATTTAATAATTAATTGACTTTTTTCTGCGGTTTGATATACTTAAACTGATATCACTCAAGTGAGGAAAGAATATGGCTGATAAAAGGGTTCAGAATTTTTTTGTGGGCAACGATGCCCATTGGGAAGACATATACGCTGAAAACGAAAAGGCTCAATTTTACAAGGAAAGTGAAACGGACTTTGTTGTCTGCAACTATACACCTGAAAGAAGTGTAGAGGGCGAGTGTGAATTTATCTCAACCTGGCCCGAGAAATTCGAAAAATTCGGACTTCAGTACGTGCTTAATACTGAATTTGCAAACTGGCACGGAACACAGGTCACTGAGGACGGCTACGACTGGTGCAACAGTGATGACGGCTGTCACAGAGTAAATCTGCATCCCGATTTTATTAAGACGCTGACAAAGGACGAAAACTGCCTCGGTATTATGTATGATGAAATGGAGCACTCCATTATCAACCGCAACCTTACACTTACCATAAACAAACGGGGCAAGCATCTGCCCGTATTCCCGTTAGCCCTCGCAAAGGACGTTGTGATTCAGGGTGAGCTTTTAAGATTACAGCTCAAGGAATTCGCAGATTTCCATAAAAATAACGGTGCAAAGAGATTTATCGGTGAGCACGTTTTCCCCGTGCTTTTCCACTCCTTTGCGGCATCGGGAATTATTCCCAATTTCAAGTCACAAAAAGAAAGCTACTCCGTTTTACAGTACGTCAATGCGGCAGGTGCGGCTTTACAGTACGGCACAGAGCTCTGGAACTGTGTGGATTTATGGAATTACAACACCTTCCCCGGGCACTCACCCGAGGAAATGTATTATAACTTATGGTTCTCTTACCTTGCAGGCACCACAAGGGTTTATGTTGAGGGTGCAAGTCAGTTTTTTACAGACGGAAAGCCCAATAAATACGGTGAAGCATATAAGAAATTCACTCTGGATGAAAGAAGAAAGCACAGAGACTATACCGTGCAGGACTATAAGCCCGAAATCGGTATTATAAGATATGACGATACCTACTGGGGACAATGCGACCCCTTTATGTGGAGACCCATTCTTTTCGGCAATAAGGACTTGAAGGTCAATAAGACGGCAAAGGAATTTACCCGTGCATTCCACGTGGTAACTCACGGGGAGACCTGCAGAAACGGACTTGCCTGGGACAGAGTTTCCCCCTGGTCTCTTCGTCCCCATAAATCATTCTGTTCAATGAACGGTGTTGCGGTGTTTGACGACAGAGTGACAAGGGATAAGTTAACAACACTTAAGCTCTGCTTCCTTTGCGGATATTATATAAGTGACACTACCCTTGGTGCTGTAATAGACCTTGTTAAGAATAACGGGCTTACCGTTGTAAC